>DATIHM010000030.1:0-8327 GCA_035480695.1 Candidatus Saccharimonadia bacterium | reverse complement strand
CGCTGACCGACCCCTCTTACAACGCCCAGATACTGGTTTTTACGTATCCACTCATCGGAAATTACGGAGTCGACTTACGTTCGGCCGAGTCGGCCAAAATACAGGTCGCCGGTGTCATCATGAGCGGACTCGCCAACAACTGGAGCCACACTGGTGCCGACCGCTCGTTCGCCGCTTGGCTGGAATCGCAGGGCATTCCCTTGATGATTGACGTTGACACGCGGGCGCTGACAAAGCATCTGCGGACGCGTGGCACTATGCAGGGCGTTCTCGGGTTGGAAAAGCCGGCAGCCGGTACTGAGCTTGTCTTGCCGAGCCGCGACTTCATGCTTAAAGAACCGGTTGAATACAACGCCGGCAAACCTAAAAAAGTCATCTTGGTTGATTGCGGGGCCAAAGAGAATATCGTCCGCTCACTGACAAGCTACCCTTTACATGTTAAGCGTGTACCTGCAGACTACGATTACACCGATGAATACTACGATGGCATCTTATTATCAAATGGCCCGGGTGACCCGACTGACTACGTGAAGACCATCGACGTCGCCAAGAAAGCCCTGCAAAAAGGGAAACCGGTATTCGGTATCTGCCTCGGCAGCCAGCTCATGGCTCTCGCTGCAGGCGCCAAAACATATCGGCTAAAGTTCGGCCACCGCGGCCACAACCAACCGTGCCTGCAAGATGACGATGGCCGCTGCTATATCACCAGCCAGAACCATGGTTATGCTATAGATGAGTCAAGCTTGCCAGCCGGTTGGAAAGTCAACTTCCGCAACCTGAATGACAACTCCGTAGAAGGCATCCGGCACGTATCCAAACCGTTTTTCTCCGTGCAGTTCCACCCAGAGGCTTGCCCGGGCCCGACCGACACAGCCTGGCTGTTCGAAAGGTTTTACGAATCGCTATGAGTGAACTACCTAGAAAAGTCGTCATCTTGGGTTCCGGTGGTCTAAGAATCGGCCAGGCAGGTGAGTTCGACTACTCCGGCTCGCAGGCCATCAAAGCTCTCAAAGATGCCGGCATAACGACCGTTCTTATAAATCCCAATATCGCTACCGTCCAGACTGATACAGACATGGCGGACACCGTCTATTTCCAGCCACTTAACATGTCAAGTGTCACAGTAATCCTCGAGAAAGAGAGGCCGGATGCCATAACGCTAAGTTTCGGCGGCCAGACGGCGCTCAACCTTGGCCTGGAACTTGAAGAGAAGGGGGTACTGAAAAAGCTCGGCATAAAGGTTTTGGGCACACCGGTTTCAGTCATAAAAATTACCGAAGACCGTGACCTTTTTAAGAAGGCGTTGAGTGAAATCGGCACCAAAACTGCCCGCAGCCTGGCTGCCTACAGCCTCGAGGAGGCACTGCAAGCAGCTAAAGAAATCGGCTATCCAGTAATGATGCGTTCTGGTTATAGCTTGGGTGGACTAGGCTCGGGCCGGATTAACGATGCCGTAGAGCTACGACAGCGCGTCGGCGAAGTCCTAAAAGCTGTCCCCCAGGTGTTAATTGAAGAATATCTCGAAGGCTGGAAAGAAATCGAGTACGAAGTCGTGCGCGACATAGACGGCAACACGATTACCGTTTGCAATATGGAAAACTTCGACCCGATGGGCGTGCACACCGGCGAAAGCATCGTGGTGGCGCCATCACAAACTCTGACCAACGAAGAATACCACCGCCTGCGCCAGGTCGCCATTAAGACGATCAACCACCTCGGCATCATTGGCGAGTGCAACATACAATACGCGCTGAACCCGACTGATGGCGACTATCGCGTCATCGAGGTTAATGCCCGGTTGAGCCGCTCTAGTGCCCTGGCGTCGAAAGCCACCGGTTATCCGCTCGCGTTCGTGGCCGCAAACCTGATGCTTGGCAAAAGACTACGCGAACTCAAAAACAAGGTGACGGGCAGCACTTCAGCATTCTACGAACCGGCGCTCGATTACTTAGCAGTCAAAGTTCCGCGTTGGGATCTGGCCAAACTGAAAGCCAGCGACCACCGCATAGGCTCAGAGATGAAAAGTGTCGGGGAAGTCATGGCACTGGGGCGCTCATTTCCTGAGGCTTTGCAAAAAGCCGTCCGCATGCTCAATATCGGTGCCGATGGTTTAAGCTTCCATCCATATGAATTCGAAGATTACATGGACGAAATCGTCCACCCGACCGACCGCCGGCTATACGCACTTTACGAAGCGCTAAAAAATGGCGCTTCGGTCGATAAACTGTACCAGGCTTCGAAGATAGACAAGTGGTTTTTATACCACTTAGAAGCCATTCTCAATGTAGAAGAACAGATAGAAAAAAGAACCTTAACGCGTGAAGAATTGATAGCTGCCAAACAGCATGGCTTTTCTGACAGTACTATCGGCCGCTTACAAAAAACCACCGAACAAAGGGTCAGGAAGAACCGTCAAGTGCTTGGCGTGCTGCCGGCAATCAAGCAAATCGACACATTGGCCGGCGAGTTCGACGCCGAGACCAATTATCTGTACCTGACATATCATGGCCATGAAAATGACATTAAGCCGCTTGGCCGAAAGGCAGCTATCATCATGGGTTCCGGCCCGTACTGCATAGGCTCATCTGTAGAGTTTGACTGGAGCGCCGTCAATACCGCAAAAGCTCTGCAGCGGCATGGCCACAAGACGATCATCGTCAATTCTAACCCCGAAACGGTTTCGACTGATTTCGACAGGTCTGACAGGCTATATTTTGAGGAGCTTACACTTGAACGCATCCAGGATATAGCTGACTTCGAACAGCCTAGCGGAGTCGTGGTTTCAGTCGGTGGGCAGATTGCGAATAACCTGGCGTTGCCGTTGCAAAAAGCTGGCTATCCGATTATGGGCACATCGCCGCTGCAGATCGATAGGGCAGAGGACCGACAGAAGTTCTCCGACATGCTTAACAAGTTGAACATCGACCAGCCGACCTGGCAGGAAGTCACCAGTCTCCAAAGGGCTAAAAAATTTGCCCACCAGGTCGGTTACCCGGTGCTAATCCGTCCGTCGTACGTTTTGTCTGGCGGAGCCATGAACGTGGTCAAGAATGACGATGAGCTGGAATACTACTTGCAGGCAGCTGCCCGCCTATCGCCCGACCATCCAGTCGTCATGTCACAGTTCATCATGAATGCCAAAGAGCTGGAGATTGACGGGGTGGCCAAAGACGGCGAACTGGTCATTTATGCCATATCGGAGCACATTGAAAACGCCGGCGTGCATTCAGGCGATGCTACCATCGTTTACCCGGCACAAAGGCTGTACATTGAAACCATCCGGGCGGCCAAGCAAATCACCAAACAGGTCGTCAAAAACCTGAAAATCACCGGGCCGTTCAACATCCAGTTCATCGCTAAAGATAACGAGCTCAAGGTGATTGAGTGCAATGTCAGGGCGTCACGTTCGCTGCCGTTCGTATCCAAGGCCTCAGGCTATAATTTTATCGACATCGCTGCCGAAGCCATGCTCGGAATCAACCGGAATGTTCGCTACCAAACGCTTGAGCTTGACCACGTAGCCGTCAAAAGCCCACAATTTTCTTATAACCGCTTGAAGGGCGCTGATCCGGTAGCGGGCGTTGAGATGGCCTCAACCGGTGAAGTTGCCTGCTTGGGCAGCAGTTTGGCCGAGGCCTTTTATGCGTCATGGTTGGCCACTGACCAGAAAATCGAAGGTAAGCGGGTGTTCATCAGCCTACCCGACGAACAGAAGCATAAATTCGTGGAAGAAGCTGCTGAGCTGGCAGCTGCAGGCTGGCACATTTACACGACGGCCGGTACGCACAACTACTTTGCGGCGCACGGCATACCGTCGACCAAGCTTCATAAGATTAAAGAGAAGAAGAGTCCAAGCCTGGCCGCGGCAATCGAAGACCGTGAGCTCGACATCATGATTAACGTGCCCTCGGTTAATGATGCCGGCGGCGATGCCTACGTAATCAGGCGCCTAGCCGTGGACAACCACATCCCACTTTTAACGAATGCCGAAACAGGACGGCTACTGCTTAAGTGCTTAAGTGACCCGGATTTGCAGAAGCCCCTGGCCAAAGCCTGGCGCGAATACGTTAAGTAACGATTAAATCTTAGTAAAGACTACCAGACAGCCTGCTAGAATGGCCGCACATGCAAAGCTTTCGGCGCCATCGTTTCCGTCGGCGTACGCTGATGCTGTGCTTTTGCCTGGCAATCTTGGCTGGCGTGGGCATAGCGCGGATCGGCGTCTTAGTCGGTTACATCTGGCCGGCCGTACTGGCGCCTTTTATTTTTGTAGCTTGGCCCAAACGGACCTTAACCACACTATTGTTAGCCATTCTGTTAGGCCTAAGCATTGGTTGGTGCCGGGGCTCATTCTTCACGCAAAAGCTGGCTGGCTACGCCCCATACGAACACCAAAAAATTACGCTGGTAGCGACGGCAGACGAAGATGCCGTATATGGTAAGTCGCAGCAGCTGGCGTTCACCGCGAGCAATATAGTTTTGCAAGATGGCAAACACTTGTCGGGCAAAATGCAGCTGAGCGGCTTTGGTGTGAATGCCGTTTTCCAGGGCGATACGGTTGCGGCAGCTGGAAAACTTTATCCCGGTTTCGGAGCGGACCAGGGAAGTATCAGCTACGCCAAGCTAGAAGTACTTGCGCACCACCCTTCATTGGTAAGCGAGGTCAGGCGCAAGTTCACGGCTGGCATGCAGACCGCGTTGCCTGAGCCATTGGCACCTTTCGCAATGGGATTATTGATTGGCCAGCGTGCCGACCTTCCAGATAATATCAAACGGGATTTACTTATGGTCGGCCTGACGCACATCATCGCTGTGTCCGGCTACAACCTGACAATCATCCTGCATGCCAGCCGCCGCTTGCTTGCAAAACGCTCGAAACGGATTTCAACGTTTCTCTCTCTTGGGCTCATCTTCGCTTTCTTAGTACTTGCCGGCGCTAGTGCCTCAATCGTGCGCGCAGCTTTAGTTAGCGTGTTAAGTATCTTCACTGCATATTACGGAAGGGAATTGAAGCCGCTTAACCTGCTGGCATTGGCAGCTGCCGTAACCGCTTGGGCCAATCCCTTTTATGTCTGGAGTGACCTGAGCTGGTACTTGAGTTTCCTGGCTTTTTTTGGCGTGATGATTCTAGCGCCGCTAATACAGGTGCGGTTCCCGGGGCGCTGGCATGATTCGATAGTGGCTGCCGTGGCGCTGGAAAGCGTGTGCGCTGAGATGCTCAGCCTGCCTTTCATCCTGCACCAGTTCGGCCAGCTGTCCCTTATCGGTTTACCAGCCAACGTGTTGGTGGTATCGCTTGTTCCTCTGGCCATGTTGCTTAGCCTTATTGCCGGTCTTGGGGGAATGCTGGCAGGCAGTATTGCCGGCTGGCTGGCCTGGCCGGCGGTTATCCTGCTCAATTATATGCTCGATGTGGCACACTGGCTGGCGCACATCCCACGTATTTTCATCCAGAACCGCAGCCTGTCGCTGGCGGCAATGCTCGGGCTGTACGGCCTGGTGATTTTCCTGACTAGCGTGCTCCACCACAAGACAAAACGGCCGAAACATGCGTATAATTCAACCGATCAGGGCGAATTATATGATGAACCCTTGTCAGCTATGCATTAAAAGTGATTGGCTGACAAGGCGTGAAGCTATATAATAACAGATAGAAATGTCTGGTCACAGCAAATGGTCAACGATTAAACGGCAGAAGGGCGCCAAAGACGCCGCCCGTGGCGCCATGTTCACAAAACTGGGTAACGCCATAGCCATCGCAGCCCGCAACGGAACCGATCCTGACATGAACTTTGCTTTGCGCATGGCCATCGACAAAGCCAAGACTGCCAACATGCCTTCGGCCAATATTCAGCGTTCCATTGACCGCATCAAAGACAAGAATGCCGCACAACTCCAAGAAGTCATGTACGAAGGTTATGGCCCGGGCGGCGTGGCCATAATGGTGGAATGCGCCACCGACAATATCAACCGCACTCTGCCTGATGTGCGCACGGCTTTCAGCAAGCACGGCGGCAACATGGCCGAGAAGGGTGCTGTGGCTTTCCAGTTTGATAGGAAGGGTGTCATCCGGGTCAAGGGTTCAGGCGATGATGTTTTGATGCAGGCGCTCGAGGCCGGCGCCGATGACGTGCAAGAAGAAGATGGCGAATCACTGGTTTACACCATGCCGACCGACCTGGCCAAAGTCCGCGAAGGCCTAGCCGGCGCCGGCCTCGACATCGTTGAAGCCGAACTCACATATGTTCCGAACAGCACCATCGAAATCACCGATGCTGCCACGGCCGGAAAAATCATCCGCCTCATGGATGCGCTAGACGAACTTGACGATGTCACTGCCACGCATGTAAATTTCGACATTCCAGAAGAACTCCTGTAATGAGCTACCAAAAAGAGTTGGAATTCGCCAAAGAGCTGGCCTACGAAGCCGGCACTATAATGCGGCGCTACTTCCGTGCCGAAGACATCGGCATCGAGTGGAAAGAAGACAACACACCAGTCACGGTTGCCGACACAAAAATTAACGACTTGGTCATCCAGCGGGTCAAAAAAGCTTTTCCGAAACACGGCGTGCTGGGCGAAGAAGACAGTTTCGAGCCGGAGCGCGACATCATATGGGTAATAGACCCGATTGATGGCACGGCCACTTTCAGTCTCGGCATACCGGTCAGCACTTTTTCAATCGCCTTGGTCGACCGCAAAGACGGCCAGCCTGTTCTGGCCGTGGTTTATGAGCCACAACTTGACCACCTCTACACCGCGGTCAAAGGTGAAGGTGCTTTTTTGAATGGTGATCGCCTCAAGGCCGGCAAATCCAAAACCCTGCGCAACAATTACTTTTTCTTAGGCGGCGGATTTAAAGAAAGGGCACCGACCTACAAAGTCGGCCAGTGCACAGACGACCTGCTTTCAAGAGGCGGCAAGATTATACAGGTCGCATCATTCATTTATTTCGGATGCAAAATCGCGAGCGGCGAACTGTCGGGCGCCATAATCGGCTTGGGCACACCGTGGGATTTGGCCACAGTCGACCTGATTGTGACCGAAGCCGGCGGCAAGGTTACGGATTTGCACGGCAAATCGCAGCGTTACGATGGCCCTTCCGAAGGTTTTATCGCCGCCGAAACGCCCGAAATCCACGCCGAGCTTATGGCTACTGTGCGCCGAGCAAAACCATGAGGATTATCGGCATCGACCCTGGAACCGGCATCTTGGGCTTCGGTGTCATCGATGTCGAGAAGGGCAATGCACAACTGGTCGATGGCGGCGTTATCCGCACGCCGGTCAAAGAAGATGACGCTGTTCGTCTGCAAACCATTTTTGAGGAGATTACCGACATAATTGCCCAATCCAAGCCGCAGGCCATGGCTGTCGAAAAACTCTTCTTTGCCCAGAATGTGACCACTGCCATGACTGTATCGCAGGCGCGCGGCGTAGTGTTGCTGGCCGGCCAGCAGGCCGGCTTGACGATTCACGAGTACACGCCGCTCCAGATAAAGCAGGCGCTGACAGGCTATGGCAGGGCCGAAAAAAAACAGATTCAGGAAATGGTGCGTGTGGTCTTGAAACTTAAGGAAATCCCCAAGCCGGATGATTGCGCCGACGCGCTAGCGGCGGCTATCACGCATAGCATGACTATGCGATAATGGTCGCATGATTGCGACACTTGCAGGGGTGGTGAGCGAGAAGCTTGGCGATAGTCAGATTGTTATTGATGTGATGGGCGTCGGTTATGGTGTGTATGTTTCGGCCGAAGACTTCAACCGCCTGGCGCTCACCGAAGATGTTAAAGTTTACGTGTCCGAACATGTCCGTGAACAGGCGCATGACCTTTTCGGCTTTTTAAGCCGCGATACCCAGGCGCTTTTCGAGCAGTTGCTCGAAGTTAAAGGAGTCGGGCCGAAAATGGCACTTAGCTTGTTAAGTGCTGGGCCTGTCAGTGAAGTCAGGCTGGCAATCGCATCTGGAAACGTAAAATTCCTGCAAGGTGCTTCAGGAGTTGGCAAGCGGGTGGCTGAGCGAGTCGTGGTAGAACTCAAAGACAAAGTCGGCCTGATTGGTGTCGACCTTGAATCGACCGGCCTACTGCAGGGCGAAGACGCCCTTATGAAAGATGAGGCCGTGGAGGCGCTGGTGGCGCTCGGCTATTCCACCGCTGACGCGGCCAAAGCCCTTAAGAAAGTCGATGAAGATCTGCCGACACCAGAGCGCATCAAACAAGCCCTGAAAGAAGCAAAGTAATGTCAGTGCCGGTTTTGAAGATGCGCGATGGGCACGAGATTCCGCAGGTCGGGCTCGGCACCTGGCAATCCAAAGATGAAGCCAAA
>DATIHM010000029.1:0-10988 GCA_035480695.1 Candidatus Saccharimonadia bacterium | reverse complement strand
CCACTGTTGGGCGCTTTTTGCAAGACTTAAGCGTTTTGCCGGCACGTGGCATAATGGGAGGCGTGAAGCTGACATACGAAACGGCCATCGCTACTTTCATACAGTTCATCATTGCCAGCCTGTTCACTTTGGTCAGCCAGCTGGCCTCGACGACGGTGGGATGCTTCAAGGATGGCAGCAACTGCGTCATCAACCTCATAACGTCAATCATCTTCTTCATCTTGATAGCGGTTGTTTTCGGCTCTATCTGGATGATCGGCTACATGGCACAGGAGCGCCGTAGCAAGCGGCTGTCGCAACTGCTGATCTGTGCTGAGGGTTTCATTGGCCTGCTGGCGCTGTTCAGCATCAAGTTGAACCTGAGTTCGAGGAACATTTTGGGCCTTATTGCCAGCATCGCCTTAGCTGCCATGGCCGCCTGGATAATTCTGCTGGCTTTCCGCCTTATGAAGGCCGGTGGCGGCCGCGTCGTAACTCACCAGCGCCAACGCCGCCGCCGGCGCCCAACTCCTAGCAGCTAACCTAGAGTTGGCCCCAGTTGTCGCCGACAGTAATGTCGACGTCGAGCCGCACCGGCAGCTTGTAAACGCCTTCCATCTCTTTGCGGATTTCTTCGCCGATGTGGTTGGCCACGTCGGCCGGGCATTCCACCAGAATGGAGTCGTGAATCTGCAGCAACATGTCACAGTGGTTGTGCTGGCTTTTGAGGAGTTCCGCCACTTTGATCATGGCGAATTTCATTAAGTCGGCTTCGGTGCCCTGGATGGGCATGTTGATGGCGGCGCGCTCGGCCGCCTGGCGCACGGCGAAATTACTGGAATGGATGTCGGGCGACGGGCGCCGGCGGCCGAGCAGCGATTCTACATAACCGTCTTTGCGCGCCTGCTCACGCACCCGGTCGATGTAGTCGAACAACGGTTTGCGCACCGCCTTGTATTTGTCGATGAAGATGACGGCCTGCTCGTGCGTCATGCCGGTGGCCACGCTCAGGCCGTGCGGGCTCATGCCATAAAGAATGCCGAAATTGATGACTTTGGCGGCACGGCGCATCTGTTTGGTGACGTCTTCGGGCTCGCGGTCATAGACTTGCGCGGCGGTCGAGGTGTGGATGTCGGCGCCGCTGTTGAACAGCTCAATCAATTCCTTGTCGTCGGCTAAAACTGCAGCGATGCGCAACTCGAACTGCGAATAATCGGCGCTGATGAGCTTGTTGCCCTTGCCCGCCACGAACGCCGTGCGGATGTGCCGGCCGAGGTCGGTGCGCGTCGGGATGTTTTGAAGATTGGGGCCTTCACTACTGAGCCGGCCGGTCTGGGCGACGACCATGTTGTAGGTCGTGTGCACGCGCGAATTGTCGTCGACCTGCGTCGGCAGCGTGTCCACGTAGGTGTTTTTGAGTTTGGTCACTTCGCGGTACTGCGTTATCAGGTCGATTATGGGATGCTGTCCGCGCAACTTGTCGAGCTCGGTCGCGGCCGTGCTGTAGCCGTTCTTGCCCTTCTTGATTCCTTGCGTCGGCAGCTTCAGCTTGTTGAAGAGGATGTCAGCCAGCTGGCTCGGCGAACCTATGTTGAACTCCTGGTCGGCATGACCGTAAATCTGCTGCTCGTAGTCGCTGATGAGGTCGTTAATCTGGTCGGCGAACTTGTGCAAATATTTAGTGTCGAGCCCTATGCCGAGGTATTCCATGCGGGCCAGAACGGGGATGATCGGGAACTCCACGTCGTGCGCCAATGCCGACATTTTCTGGAACTTCTTGAGTTCGGTTGCCTGCTGCGTGTACAGGGCCTTGATGGTGGCGATGATTTCCGGCGCCCGCTCGATGACTTCGTCGGTCGGCCAATCCTCGAACGGCGTACCTTCGTAGTCGAGATGCGCGGCCGCTATAGCGGTCAGTGATTGGTCGCGTTCCAGCGGGTTGATGAGGAAGTTGCCGACCTGCACGTCGTGGCCGATTTCGGGCAACTCCGTCACTCCCAGCTCGAACAGGACTTTGAGCGATGACTTGATGTCATGGCCGACCAACGGCCGCACGTCTTTGAAGTTCCTGACGATTTCAGCGGTGTCGATTTTGCTCAAATCAAAGGTGTAAACCGGGTCGCCATCGGGGCTGATGATAAGCACTTGCGGATCGCGGCCGGCCCGGCCGGCAGCCCGGCTGTGCACGTACATCACCTTGGAATCGCCGATTTTGATGTCTTTTAGCACAGCGGCGCTGTCGACGACGACGTTCTTGCCGGCCTTGGCCGGCGCGGTGCCGTTCTTTTCATGGTGATCGGCAATCGCCACCTGCATGATTTCAGGCAGCTGCCGCGCCAGGCTCTTGAATTCCAGCTTTTGCAGCAGCTCGAGCACCTTTTCGGGCTGGATGTTGTGCCCGTCGCACTCCTCGAGGTCCAACTTGAGCGGCGCATCAGTCCAGATACGTGCCAAATCCTTACTCAGGTAAGCCAGCTCCTTGCCGTCCTCGAGCTTCTTGCGGGTCGATTCCTTGATAAGCGCCAGGTTGTTGTAGACGCCGTCGAGCGTTTTGAACTCTTTCAGCAAATCCAGCGCACCCTTTTCGCCGATGCCCGGCACGCCCGGGATGTTGTCGCTGGAATCACCCTTTATAGCTTTCAGGTCCAGGAACTGGCCGACGCCGATGCCGTACTTGGCCTCGAAACTTTTCGGCGAATACAGCTCAATATTGCTTAATCCAGTCTTAAGCGCATAAACGTGTACCTGGTCATTCACTAGCTGCAACATGTCCAAATCAGAGGTGATGAGCAGCGTTTCCAGCCCCTTGGCGCTGGCCTGCACCGCCAGCGTGCCCATTATGTCGTCGGCCTCGTAATCATCGAGTTCGTAGAGCGGCCAGCCGAAAGCCTTGAGCACGTCGCGCAGCACCTCGACCTGCTCGTAAAAATCGGGCGGAGCCGGCTTGCGCCCAGCTTTGTATTCGGGATACATCTGGAGCCGCTTGCGGATGTTGGTCTTCGGCTTGTCCCACGCCACGGCCACGTAATCCGGCTTGAGGCGCTTTAACACCTCGAGTGCCATGGTGGAAAAGCCGAATACGCCGCCGGTCGGCTGCCCATCCTTTGTGCTCAGGTTCGGCATGGCGTAATAACCGCGGTAAAACACCGACTTGCCGTCGATCACGGCCAGCTTCTTCCCCTTGACCGACTCCTTAACCTCTGCCATGCCTCCAGTATACGACAAGGGGTCAGGATTTGCTTATGAAGGATCCGATTCCGTAATAATTTTGTCGAGGGGGATGTCGTGGGGCTCGGTCGGTAGGTTGGCGGTTTCGCCGAGCTCGAAGCAGACGCCGATTTTTTGGGCGTGCGGTTGGGTGGATAGGAATTCATCATAATAGCCGCCGCCATAGCCTATTCTATGCAGGGTTTGCGGATCGAATCCCAGCATCGGCACAATGACCGCGTCAAATTCTTTGGGAACTTCTCCGCCCTTGGCAGCCACCAAATCCCATTCGCCGCCGATTTTGCGAGGCGTGAACAACTTTATGTCGGCGAAATTGTCTTCGATAAACGTTAAAAAACCGCTGATGTCGGGCTCGAGCAGTTCGCTAATCGGTTCAAAATAATGCAGCGTCTTGACCTGCGACCAGTCGGCCGCTTGCTTAAGCCGCTCCACGATTTGGCGGCTTTTGACGGTGTGCTCGGCGTCGGTCAGCTCCAGCCGCGCCTGCTTAAGACGACTCCGTAGTTCCGCTTTTGTATAAACCATACCCTAATTATACAATCTGTTGCCACTTGCCAGTATGAGCTGAATATTGTACTTTAATAACATGTCAGAGGTCGGTAAATTTTTACGGGATAAGCGACGCTTTTTGTTGGCGCCGGCTCTTGCCTCAGCTACTTTGATGCTAACAGGTTGCTTGGGCATAGGTGGTTCAAGCTCAAATCAATCGACCAAACGTGCGCCAGTTGCAGCCAAACCGTTCAACCCTGCAGAAGTTAATGACCCGCCTGTCACGCCACCACCGCTTCCTCAACCCCGTAATGCCCAAGACCGCCTGGATTACAAGAACGCCTCAGAGGCTGATTTTAATGCTATAGGCGTAAAAGATTTGGGGAGCGCCCTTGATAAGGCTGAAGCCTACCTGGGTAAAATCAAAAACCCGGCCATAAAAGCTGTTGGTGAGTTCGCCGTACAAAGAGAGTTTCAGGATGGTGTAGTGTTTAAGGCTTTCCTGGGTGAGACGTCGCCGCTAGAAGCTTATGTCACCATACCAGACCTAAAACGCCAACTGGAAGCAGACGTGGCCGTACAGTTTGCCGACCTGTCGGTCTTTAACGCCGTCCAGGGCGACACGATTGCCGCGCAGGGCTATGCAGACGACATAACCGACCCCGCCCTATCTAAAAGAATAAAAGGTATTATCGGAAAGTCACAAAATGACCCTGTGTTAACTCATTCGTTTAATCAGTTTGCCAAGTGGGCCAATAACCGCTCCGCTGCCAGGATGAACCAGGCTTATGAAGATTCCTTGACACTAGACGCCAGGGCGCGGCCGCTCGACTTCCCGCTCTTAGACCACCGGCCGCTCCAATAAGCAGTTACTTCAGTATAATGCTTATGTATGGAAACGTCTGGCGAGCAGCTTAATTATTACCGTTTGGGCGCGGATGAGGTGCTCAAGCGCCTCGGCTCGCATAAGGATGGGCTGAGTGCCAAAGAGGCGGCCGAGCGGCTGGAGCGCTCCGGCGGCAACCTGCTACACAAGACCAAGCACGAGCCGGCCATCGTTACTTTTCTGCGCCAGTTCAAGAACCTGCTGGTCATCATGCTGCTGCTTAGCGCCGGTTTTTCGATTTACCTACGCGACAGCCGCACGGCGACGATTCTGCTACTCATCGCCTGCATGAATGCCGGTGTCGGTTATTTTCAGGAGCACAAGGCAGAAACGCTGATGAAGAGCCTCGAAAACCTGCTGGTGCCGCGCGCCAAGGTGTTGCGCGGCGGCCGCCTGCAAGATATCGATTCCACCGCGCTGGTGCCCGGCGACGTGGTTTACGTGGAAGGCGGCGACAGCGTGCCGGCCGACCTGCGCATCCTGGAAGAAGACGAGCTATCGACCAACGACTTCGCCCTGACCGGCGAGAGCAGCCCGTCGCGCAAATTCGTACACGCCATCGAGGGCGAGGTGCCGCTGGGCTCGCGCCATAACCTGCTTTTCATGGGCACGACAGTGGCGACCGGCAGCAGCCACGGTGTGGTCGTGGGCACCGGTATGAACAGTGAACTCGGCCGCATCGCCAGCCTAAGCCAGACGACGCGCACCGAGCCTTCGCCGCTCCAGAAGGAGATGAACCACCTGGCAACGCGCATCGCCCAGGCCACAGTCGTGCTGGCTATAATCCTGACGGCCATTGCGCTGAAATCCAACCTCGGCCTGCATGACGCCATCCTGTTCGGAATTGGAATTGGCGCGGCTATGATTCCGAACGGATTGGTGGCAGAGGTCAACATCACGCTGGCCCAAGCCGCCCAACGCCTGGCCAAAGCCAAGGCACTCGTCAAAAAGCTGTCGGCCGTTGAGACACTCGGCGCCACTAACTTCATCCTAACCGACAAGACTGGCACGCTCACCAAGAACGAGATGACGGTGACGAAATTGCTGGTCGGCAAGACTTTATATGACGTGACGGGCACTGGCTACGAGGCCGACGGACACATTACGACGGCGCGCGGCAAGCAGCTGGGCGACTCCGAACTGAACGATTTGGAATTGTTCTTCATGACCGGCGCGCTGGCCAGCAACGCCAAGGTCAATCCGCCCGACAACAATCACCCCGATTGGTACGTCTTGGGCGACCCGACCGAGGGTGCGCTCATTACGCTGACCCGAAAGGCTGGCCTGGACCCCGACGAACTCGACAAGCAGATTCCCGAACTGAAGGAATTCCAGTTCGACTCGGCGCGCAAGCTGCTCAGCTCGGCGCGGCGGCGCGGCGATCAGGTCGTGGTGTTCACCAAAGGCGCGCCCGAGAGCGTGCTGACCCGCTCGACCGACATCTGGGACCACGGCCACGTCCGCAAACTGACGGCCAAAGACCGGCAATTCCTATCTGATTGGGAAGAGAAGCAGGCCAAGGGCGCCATGCGCAACCTGGCGTTCGGCTACCGCATCCTGCCGGCCAAAGAGGCGCGCAAAAAATTCGTCATGGACGACGTCGAGCAGGATTTCACCTTTCTCGGTATGGTCAGCATGATGGATCCGTTGCGCGAGGCCGTGCCGGCCGCCATGGAGGCAGCGTACGAGGCGCACGTCAAAGTCTCAATCGTGACTGGCGACTTCCCCACTACGGCGCGGGCTATCGCCCGCCAGGCCGGCCTGGCCGACAACATCACCATAGTTTTAGGCGAAAATCTGCCCAAGCTGGCCGACAGCCAGATCCTGGAGCTTGTCAGCCACGGCGGCGCCGTCTTTTCGCGCGTGGCGCCCGAAGATAAGCTGCGCATCGTCGAAATCGCCAAGCGCAGCGGGCATGTCGTGGCGGTCACCGGCGACGGCATCAACGACGCTCCGGCGCTCAAGCGGGCCGACATCGGCGTCGCCATGGGCCGCACCGGCACCGACGTCGCCAAAGACGCCGCCGAAATCGTGCTGCTCGACGACAGCTTCGACACGCTGGTCAGCGCCATCGAAGAAGGCCGCCTCACCTTCCGCAACATCAAAAAAGCTGCCCGCTGCGCCCTGACCGACAACTGCGGTGAGCTCATCGCCATCCTCATCAGCCTGGCCGGCCAGATTTTCTTTCACATTCCGGCCGCCATCACAGCCATCCAAATCCTGGCCATCGACATCGTCGCCCAGATGGCCCCGATAACCTCGCTCGGCTGGGACAGAGCCCAGCGCGGCCTGATGCACGACCAGCCGCGCAAACTCAACGACCACATCGTCAACACCAAATCGGCCTCCGAATTCCTCGGCTTCGGCCTGCTCAGCGCTTGCCTGGCTTACACAAACTACCTGTTCTTCTTCGTGCGGCGCAACATGAGCCCGGTCAACATCGACGTGAACAGCCACTTTTACTGGCAGGCGACCATCCTCACCTACCTGACAATCGTGCTCTGCCAGTTCATGAACCTTCTCTTGGTACGCGGCGACGAGCGCGAAAGTTTCTTCACGAATTACCTCTGGAGCAACCGCAAGCTGCTGGCCGCGTTCGGCATCTCGTTCTTCTGCATCGCCAACATCATGTACAACCCGTGGATCCAGCCGTACTTCCATGCCGGCCCGCTGACGGTTGCGGACTGGTTCAGCGCGATAGTATGCGCAGCGTTCTACCTGAGCCTACGCCTGCTGCAGCGTCACACGCGCCTGCACACGCGCGAAGCCGTCCTCAAACTCCACCAGGAACTAAGCGGCTAAGCCGCTGCAAGCTCGGCTAGAAGTTTCTTGTTGTTTTCGTACATGATGCGAATGGCACCCGGTAACTGGTTCAGACGGGCATCTGGTAACATTTCCTCCCCCTTAACAAAGGCCAAGGTCGCCCGGCCGTACATAGCCGCCGCAAACTGGCGGCCGTATTTCAAACCGGCACGAACAGCATCAACCTGTCGTTCGGCATAAGCGTTACTGGTCATGAAAACGACCGGCGTATCCGTTTCGTCATTCGCAGCCAAAATATCAGCGATTATTCCCATGCGCCGCATCGGGTCTGGCTGGTGTCGATATTTCCACTTGCTCGACTCTTCATCTTCGTAATCTTCCCTGTCGACACGCATTACTATAACGTCCCGACCCTTTTCGTCTTTCCCATAAAGTACAAATTGCCCTGTTTTCTCATAAACTAACGGGTTTCCTTCGGCGAGACTATAGCCGTAGGGTAAAACTGTGGGGCTGCCTGAGCCATCCCTGACTAAATCCAGAGCGTTCTCAACCGCCAAATCGTATTCCGTGACGTCGTCCTGGGCTTGAGTAAATAAATCAAGTAATTCCTGCTTCTTTTCAGTGGTAATATCCGGATCCTTATCCAGACGCTGTTTGCATTCAGCAATTCTGAATTCTTTCTCGTCGTTACCGATTTTCCTGTGAGGCGAACCTGAGATTACCACTGCCCAGACATCTTCATCGACAAGCGCTTCGACTTCAGCCCGGATTTTCCAGTCTTTTCCGCCCTCAACCAGAGCCACCCCACCTACAGTGCCTGAAGGAACGTTCTGCTCTGCCGCATAACCAAGCCTCTCGCCAAGTGCACGTGCAGTTGCTTCTTGCTCCTCATTCCAGTCAGGGTCCGGTGCCTCATCACGCACATCCGGTGGCAAAGGGAAAACCTCCTCGATTGTCGCCTTTTCACCGCCGATTCCCCTGGCTGTAGCTTCTATCCACTGCATTTGTAGCTGGGCACGCTCTGCGATAGCCGTTCGCACCCTTATCTGAGGATCTTGGTTGCCGTTGCCAAGTAACTCAGACATGGCTACTCCTTTACTTCTTCGTAGGTGTCGATAGCGATAACTTCAACCCTTCTGCCCTTGTAGGCCACCTGTGCGATATCGTGGTACACCTGATGGTAAATCCCTGACGCTGAATCGCCGTCAACTTCGTATTCCACAACCGCGCTTTCGTTGAGGCCGTCGGCTGTTCTTTGGGCACCACCCTCTGTAGCTGCAACGTCTACAAGCGTTCTTGTGTGGTCTGACTTTATGCCAAATACATTTTCAAAAACACCCCACGGCTTAGATTGCGTTTGCCATGCATCGGCATCCACCGTGCCTTCTGATGGTAACTTGGACCTGATTTCATAATCTGTCATTATTCCTCCCAGCCACCCTTGATTCTTGCGGCTACTTTACCACTTAAAGCAGTTTTTCTCAACAAAAGATGTTACAATCTGGCGGGTCTTGTACAATAGGGGCATGCAAGACGTAAACAAAGCTCTGGTGTTCGTCGGGATGCCCGGCGCCGGCAAAAGTATCTGCGTGGAACTGTTAAAAGAAAAGGGCCTGCCGCTCACCTACTTCGGCGGCATAACGATTGAAGAGCTCGGGCGGCGCGGCCTCGAGGTCAACGAGGCCAACGAGCGCATCGTGCGTGAAGACATCCGCGCCAAAGAAGGCAAAGGCGCCTACGCCACACGCATCCTGAACCAGGTGCAGGATTTGTTCGAGCACGGACACGGCCTGGTCGTCGTGGACGGCCTCTACAGCTGGACTGAGTACAAGATTTTCAAGGACAGTCTAGGCCAGAATGCTATTATCATCGCCGTGGTGGCGCCTAGATTGGAAAGGCATGCCCGGCTGGCCATGCGGCCGCGCCGACCCCTGTCGCCAGAGGAATCCGACGCCCGCGACTACGCCGAAATCGAGCACATCGAAAAAGGCGGCCCGATTGCCAACGCCGACTATTCTATCCTGAACGACGGCACCGTCGCCGAAACCAAAGACGCACTGACGCAGCTGTTGGCCAAGCTCAAAATCGAACTCTAGTTACTTGATGTAGTCGTGGAGTTTTTTGGCATCGCGGTGCTTGCGCAGTTTGGCCAGCGCTTTGGCTTCAATCTGGCGGATGCGCTCGCGGGTAACGCTGAATTCCTGGCCGACTTCTTCGAGAGTGTGGCTCTTGCCGTCTTCGAGGCCGAAACGCAGCTTGAGGATTTTCTGCTCGCGCTCGGTGAGGGCCGAAAGCATGTCCTTCACCTGCTCTTTCAGCAGCTGGCCGGTGGCCGATTCCTCTGGGCTGGCGGTGTCTTCGTCTTCGATGAAGTCAGCCAGCACCGAATCCTCTTCGTCGTCACGGATGGAGGCGTCGAGGCTGGAGATATCCTGCTTGATTTTCATGATGTGCTCGACCTTGTCGACGTCGATTTCCATCTCTTTGGCGATTTCGTCGTTGGTCGGTTCGCGGTTCAGCTCTTGGGTTAGGCGACGTTGTGTGCGCAGCAATTTGTTGATGGTCTCGACCATGTGCACGGGGATGCGGATGGTGCGGGCCTGATCGGCGATGGCGCGGGTGATGGCCTGGCGGATCCACCAGGTGGCGTAAGTCGAGAATTTGAAGCCCTTGTCGGGGTCGAATTTTTCGACGGCGCGCAGCAGGCCGGTGTTGCCTTCCTGAATCAAGTCCAGCAAGTCCAGGCCGCGGCCGACGTAGCGCTTGGCAATCGAGACCACGAGACGCATGTTGGCTTCGGCCATCTGGTCTTTGGCCTTCTTGTCGCCGGCGACCACGCGCTTGGCCAGCGCCAGCTCTTCTTCGGCGCTCAGCAGTGGAATCTTGCCGATTTCGCGCAGGTAGAGGCGCACTGAGTCGTCGGCCACATCGTCATCGAGGTAAACGGCCGCGGTGGTGTCCTCTTCTTCAGGCTCTTCTTCGGCGGCCCATTCATCGGTGAAGGTTGCAGCATCGGGCTCGGTGCTGGTGATTTCAATGTTCAAATCGGCCAGCTCGGTGTAAAGCGAGTCCAGCATTTCGGCGTTCTCAGGCGTTTCGGGAATCTTGGCGAAAATGTCACGCTGGTCGATGTGTTTGTCTTTTTTGGCTTGCTCGACAAGTTGCTTCTTCAGCTCGTCTTGGTTTACTTCTTCCGGCTTGTCGGCTTTGGCGTTTTTCTTAGGCATTGGCAGCTCCTTTCACTTTGTTGAGTAGCGCGTCGTATTCTTTGGCCTTCTTCAGCAGCTGCCGGGTCGACGCGTCGTCGGCAGTTTCAAGGGAGTCGGCCAGCTTTTCCTTTTCGGTTTTTACAAATTGTTCTACTAATCGCGCCTGCAACCGGGCTGCTTCGTAATGAAGTTCGTTCAGCTCGAGACCGTTGTAGAGTTCCTCATAGAGTAATGCTTCTATTTTAACATAATCGGCAAGCTTTTGCACGCCCGAAGTGTCTTTTCCGTCGAAATCGGGATGCGTTCTGAGGAATTCCAGCAGCTCTTTGCCTTCTTCTGTGTAGAACATCTCGGTGGTGACGAGCGCCAGAAACTCGCCGCGCAGGGTTTTGCGCATCAGCATCAGGCCCAAGAAGTTGTCTTGCAGCTTGCGG
>DATIHM010000028.1:0-23928 GCA_035480695.1 Candidatus Saccharimonadia bacterium | reverse complement strand
ATCATCGCTAAGCCGTCAGGATTGGTCATGGTGTCGGCCCGACCGGCTCTGGCAAGACGACCACGCTCTATTCGATGCTTAACACGCTGAACAGCGAAGAGCGCAAAATCATCACCATCGAAGACCCGGTCGAATACCAGTTCCCGGGCATCACCCAGATTTCGGTGCATTCCAGCGAGGGCGGCAATGACGATAGCTTCGCCGACAAGCTGCGCGCCGTGCTGCGTCTCGACCCCGACATCGTCATGGTCGGTGAGATCCGCGACATGGATACCGCCAAAACGGCGCTGCAGGCAGCGCTGACCGGCCACTTAGTGCTCGCTACTTTCCACGCCAGCTCGGCCGCCGCCGCCTTGACCCGCATCGCTGACATCATCGGCCAGAACCCGCTGTTCATCTCAGCTATACGACTTGTGATGGCACAACGCCTGGTGCGTCGGCTCGACGATAAGACCAAGCAACCCTACACGCCGTCGGAAAGCGATTGGCAGAAGATCAACGACATCCTGTCAACGCTGCCGGAAAGCACTCCTAAGCCGAACCTCGAGGGCCTGCAACTTTACCACCCTGGCAAATCAGCCGAAAACCCCTTCGGCTTCGTCGGCCAGCTCGAAGTACGTGAGCAGTTCACGATGAGCGACGACCTGCGCAGCACACTCGAAAATCCCAAGACGACCGTCACGACGCAGATGCTCGAAGAAGCCGCCATCCGTTCGGGCATGCGCACCATGGTGCAGGACGCCATGCTGAAAGTCATCGCCGGCCAGACGACGCTCGAAGAACTCGTCCGCGTGCTCGGCTAGGGTTGCAACAGATGACAGATTGGTGTACAATTTACGCCTATGCCAAGTGTGATTCAGCAAATCAACGACAAGTATAAGAAGTCCGCCGTGGTCGACGTGCGCAGTGGCGACACTGTCAAAGTGCACCAGAAAATCCGCGAAGGCAACAAAGAGCGCATCCAGATTTTCCAGGGATTGGTTATCCGCACCTCCAAAAAAGGTGGCCACACCAGTCGTATCACAGTCCGCCGCATCGCCTCCGGCATCGGCGTCGAAAAGAGTTTTTTGCTGCACAGCCCGCTGGTCGTTAAGATTGAAGTCACCAAGCGCTCTAAAGTGCGCCGCAACTACCTGAGTTATATGCGTGAGCGCACCGGCAAGTCAGCCCGTATGACCGGTGTGGAATTCGACCGCGACGCCGTCAATTCCGTCCACGACGCCGCCCTCGAAGCCGAAGAAGCTAAGCTCAAAGAAGAGAAAGCCGCCGAAGCGGCCGCCAAAGCCGAAGAAAAGGCCAAAGAAGACGCCGCGCTCGAAGCCAAGCAGGCAGCCGTAGAGGCCGCCCACCAACAAGCCGACGAATCCGAGTAATTCTGTCAGCTGTCACCGGCATCCAGAAAGCGCACAAAGTTTTCTTTTCTAACCCTTTCAACCCTACCTGGAAACCGACCACCTACTTCCTTAGCTAAAACACGACGCACGTATTCTGAGCGAGACATATAATGTTGCGCTGCTGCATAATCGACTTCGGCTAACAATTCCTCTGGAATTATCAAATGCACATGCCTGAGTAGTTTCCAAATGGCCATCGGGCGAATCTCTTATTCACTTTTATTATGTACCGATTATGTACATAACTTGTACATCGCCACAATGGAGAGACGAAAATACTGTTCTAAATTTAATGAAATGTTAATGCTACGGCTGATAGAATAGCAACATGGTAATCGCGGGGATTGATGAAGTTGGGCGCGGCTGTTGGGCGGGGCCGGTCGTGGCCGGCGCGGTGGTGCTGGCTGATGCCATCCCTGGGCTAAAAGATTCTAAGTTATTAAGCAAGAAGCAGCGCGAAAGGCTGGCTGCCCAGGTCGAGGTCGAAGCACTGGCTGTCGGAATCGGCTGGGCGCAGGCGGTCGAGGTCGACGAGCTTGGCATGACAGAAGCCGTGCGGCTGGCGATGCAGCGCGCGCTCGAGCTCATCATTATTCCTTATGGCCAAATCATTATCGACGGGTCGCTGAATTTTCTGGCCGAAAATCCTACGGCAGTGGCCATCGTCAAAGCCGACCAAACGGTTCCGGCCGTCAGCGCGGCCAGCATCGTGGCCAAAGTAGCGCGCGACAAGTATATGGCCGAAGCCTGCGTCAAATATCCGGGCTATGGCTTCGACAAGCACGTCGGCTACGGCACGGCTCTTCATCTGGAAATGCTTAAACTGCACGGCGTCAGCGAATTGCACCGCAAAAGCTTCAAACCGATAAGGGAGTTAGCGGCATGAACCCCACCGAAATCGGCAAGAAAGCCGAGCTGGCAGCCAGCAATTACCTCGAAATGCGTGGCTACAAAGTCATCGAGCGCAACTGGCACCGGCCGCGGGCCGAAATAGATATCCTGGCTGAGAAAGACGGCGTCATTCACTTCGTTGAGGTCAAATACCGGGCTACCAATGAGCAGGGCGGCGGGCTGGAGGCGATTACGCCGACCAAACTGAAACAGATGCAGCGGGCGGCCTGGCTGTGGGTCGATGAAAACAAGTGGAGAGGCGAATACACGCTGTCAGCCGTCGAGTTAGCTGGCCCCGACTACACCGTGATCGGCTTTATTGAGGACGTTTTTTAAACCAATCTGTGACGGCGGCTTCGTTGCGTTCCCGCCAGGCCAAGCGGGCGGACATTTCCTGCTCGGCGAGCGTAATGTCGCGCGTCATGGCCACGACCGATTTCTTAGGCTTGAGAAGCTTTTCGTACTGTTTGAATTCATCCGGCCAGCTGAAGATGCTGCCTGGGTAGCGCGCGAAATCGCTGTAGCGTTTGTCGCTACCGAACTCCTGCTCAATCCAGCCCCAGTTGTCGAGCAGCCACTGCCAGGCGGCCTGGCGACAGTAGCGGTTGCGTAGCAGCCAGACGAACCAGTGGATCAAATCCTGCCGGCGGATGTGGTCGGTCTTGAGCAGCTCAATCAGCTGCTGGTTGCGCTTTTCGTCTTTGGCGCTTGTCAGGCTACTGGCCAGCTCGTCCTTCTCGTCGGCGTTCTGGATGGTGTTGTGCATGTCGAGGATTTTCTTGAAGTCGGTGTCGCTGCCATGCCGCACGCCCATGAAGTAAACCGTTGTACGCGTGCTCGGCGACAAGTCCGATGGCTTTTTGAAGGCCGCGAAGCGCTTCAGGCCTTCGTCGATTACCTTTTGCGATTTAGCGCTGGCCGCCATTGCCATGACAAGGCCGCGCAGGTGCAGGGTCTGGGCGGAATCGTCCGGCTTGTCGTCCCAGCCTAGCTCGTCGACCATGCCCTCGACCAATTCACGCACCATCTGGTTCAATATCTCTTCTGTGGATTCGTCCCTTTCGAGCAGCTTGCGGGCCTCGGCTATAGCCACGGCAATCGAGCCCCAGACACTTTCGCTCGTCTCTTTCTTATAACCTTTGAGCAGGTCGAGCAGCTCTGTCGTGGAAGCGATGCCGCCACGTTGCAGCATGGTGTAGTTGTCGAGCAGCAACAAACGGTCTATGTTGCTGACCTTGCCCGTGGCGATACCTTTTACAATCTGGTCGAGGTGGCCGGCTTGGGCGTAGCGCGGCAAAAAGTAGCTGGCGCCGTCGTGGTTGAACAGTAGCGGGCCGTCGGATGATCCTTTGGCGACTTTGGCAGTGGCCGCTGATTTGACCAACACGTGCGGCTCGAGCGGAAGCGTGGCCGCCAGCGGCACCTGCCAAGGCTTGTCACTGCTGGCTTTAGCGGACGGGTCGTTCAAAAAACGCTTCTGGCTGAGCTTGAGCTCCGGTTTGCCCGGCTGCCAATCGATGTCGACCAGCGGATAACCGGGCCGCTCCACCCAGTCGGCCATGAAGCCGGAAATGTCTTCGCCACTGGCCTGGCCGAGCGCTTCCCAAAGGTCGGCTGCCTCGGTATTGCCGTAGCGGTGCTTATCGAAATAAACCTTCAGGCCTCTGCGGAATGCCTCCTCACCGGTGTAGCGCATCAGCATATGCAGTACCGTGCCACCCTTGGCGTAGACGATGGACGGGTCAAACAGGCTGCCGATTTCGTCAGGGTGGTTGACCTCGGTCTTGATGGATTGCACGTCGGCCAGACTGTCGCGGCGCTTGGCAGAGCCGGTTTCATTGGCCACGAAAGTTTCCCAGATGCGCCATTCGGGGTAAAGTGCGTCTACGGCGCGGTATTCCATCAGGTTGGCAAAGCTTTCGTTCAGCCACAGGTCGTTCCACCACTTCATCGTGACAAGATTGCCGAACCATTGGTGGCTGAGCTCGTGGGCTACAACGAGCGCCACGATCTGTTTGCTTTCGATGCTGCTGTGCTTGGGGTCGGCCAGCATGGCGGTTTCGCGGAACGTGATGAGTCCCCAGTTTTCCATGGCACCGACGCTGAAGTCAGGCAGGGCGACGATATCGAGCTTCGGCAGTGGATACGGCACTCCGAAGTATTCTTCGAAGAATTCGAGGCCGGTGACGGCGACGTCGAGGCCGTGCTCGAGCAGGCGGACGTTGTCGGGAGTGGCATAGGCCCGCACCAGCTTGCCGTCTTGAGTTTTCGATTCCTTGAAGCCCATTTCGCCGTAGACGAAAGCCAACAGATAGCAGCTCATACGTGGCGTCGTCGCGAAAGTGGTGACCAAGCTCTTGCCGGATTTCTTTTGGGATTTGACTGGCGTGTTGGCGACGACGGTCTCACCGGCCGGCGTGGTCAGAGTCAGGTCGAAAGTCGCTTTGGCCTCGGGCTCGTCGATGCACGGGAAGGCCTCGCGGGCGTGGTGGCTCTCGAACTGCGTGGCAATCAGCTGCTTGTCCTGGCCATCGTGCTTGAAAAAACAGGGGTAAATGCCGTTCATCGGCCGCGTAATCTGGCCCTCGAACTCCATGGTCACCGTGTACTCTCCTGGATAAATCATCTCCTTGGAGTGCAGCCGCACTTCGTCAAGGCTGTCCTGGCTGTTGATACGCGAAATCTTGATAGGCTGATCGCCTTTTTTGTCGTGTTTGGTGATTTCGGCCGAGATGATCTTCAGTTCTTTCTGGTGGAAAGTGAGGCGCTGTGACGGCCGGCCGGCTTTTTTGCCACGCACAGTCACCGTGCCGCGGAAGGTCATGGCCTCGCGGTCCGGCACCAAATCCAACTCGTAATGCTCCGGCTGGAACTGTTCGAACAGCCGCGCGACTTTGCTACCCATATCGAATAAGTTTAGCATGGCTCGATTGACTTTGGCTGCGTGATCGCTTATAATCAGGACATCGTCCGGCCGAAGTGGTCGGATTTTTTCATTCATAGACTTCACAATTTGGAATTAATAAGAAAGGATATCTAATGGACTTAGATATGAAACAGCTGGTGGTGGCCATCCGTGCCATCGCCGAAGAGAAAAACCTGCCGGAAGACACCGTGCAAGAGGTGGTCGAGCAGGCGCTGGCTGCCGCCTATCGTCGTGACTACGGCGACCGCGAGCAGGAAATCCGCGTCAACATGAACCTCAACACCGGCGACGTTGACGTTTATGCCATGAAGGATATCGTCGAAACCGTGGAGCACCCAGCCTACGAAATCAGCCTTAAAGAGGCCCAGGTGCGCAAAAAGAGCGCCAAGCTCGGCGAGCAGATCGAAGTGCACGAGAAAGCCGAGACCTTCGGTCGCGTCGCCGCCCAGACCGCCAAGCAGGTCATTCTGCAACGCCTGCGCGAAGCCGAGCGCGAAATCGTCATGGCCGAATACGAAGACAAGATAGGCACCGTCATCAACGCCACCGTCGCCCGCGTCGAAGGCAACATCTGTCGCATCGACCTGGGCCGGGCCCAGGGCATCATGCCGCGCAGCGAGCAGATCCAGGGAGAACGTTACTACCCGGGCCAGCGCCTCAAAGTCTACCTGAAAGACGTCGAACGCGGCTTCCGCGGCCCTCAGCTTGTCGTTTCCCGTGGCAACAAGGAATTCATCGAATGGCTGTTCCGCGGCGAAGTGCCCGAAATGGAGAGCGGCGCTGTCGAAATCAAAGGGATCGCCCGTGAAGCCGGCGTGCGCAGCAAGATCGCTGTCGCCAGCAACGTGCCAGGCGTCGATCCTGTCGGAACCTTCGTCGGCGGCCACGGAACACGCGTCAACGCCGTCGTCAGCGAAGTTGGCGAGCAAGAGAAAATCGACATCATCGTCTGGGCAGAAGACCCCGTCACTTACATCACCCAGGCTCTGAGCCCGACCAAAGTCGCCCAAGTCGTGGTTGACGAGAAGAACAAGAAGGCGCGTGTCATTGTGCCCGAAGACCAGCTCAGCATCGCTATCGGCAAATCCGGTCAAAATGTCCGTTTAGCCAGCAAGCTCACAGGATACGAACTCGATATCGAGGCCGAAAAGGCTGGCGCGCCGACCGAAGCGCCGCAGTCGCCAGAGGCTGCACCCGCCGAAAACGGCAAAGTCGAGACCAAAGAGCTACCTAAGCAGCCCAAGCTCAAGAAGAAGAACGAGCTGGAAAGCTCCTTGCTCGAAGCCATCGAAGAACACGGCGAGTAGTCGTAACATCAAATGGCTAAATAGACAATAAACTTACCTCATGCTAGAGTGGGCATATGAGTTCAAGGAACTGCCCAACATGCCCACTCGACGTAGGCATAAAGAACGGCGGAGAGCTTGCAATTTGTGGTAGCCCCAGCCCTCGTTGCATAAATTTTCGCGGTCAATTGTTGACCCAGATTAATGCTTGGGAGAAGTTCTCGGCGATAGGCGAGATAGCTAGAAGCGGCATGATCGAATTAGACTTTTTAAAAGACTTCAAGTTCATCTCCATTATGGCATCAAAAGTGGGGAAAGGTTTTAATGAGAAGGACGGTAGAGACAGAGTCATGATTGTTCGCCCAGAGGAAATGCAAGAAGATGGACTAAGGGCTAAGGTCATGCACGACACATACAATAATATGCATCCCGATTACGATGACCATAATTGGAGGGTCCCTGAAGACAGCGGTGTCATTATTCATGGATCTCACTACAATGGCTCAACTCGTATCGGTCAGATTCATCTGGGTCGTCCAATTGCCTACACACCAGATGAACCGCAAAATGACTTTGACTGGCGATGGGGTATGGTCGTTCAAGAAGTGCAGATATGGGATGAGCGGGCTAGTGTATATTTAAACGTTTTTGGCACTGATCTAAGCATTTATCAACCACCAAGGTTTGACTCATAAAGCCTTATTTACATCAGATTTGATAAAAAACAAAAACCAATTTTGGCACTCTTGACCCGAGAGTGCCAAGTGCTATAATTGAATACAGGCAAATCCTAAAACGACCCTCAGCGCCGCTTAAGTAGAAAAGGAGAAACTAAGCTTATGATGCCGAACGATTCCAGTTTCCAGGAATTTTTGAACCATCTAACGAATAACGGGTTGCAAAGCCTGAAACACGCCGACGCGATTGCGCGCAGCTTCGGCAGCGCCTACGTCGGCACTGAACATCTTTTGCTAGGCTTGCTGGCCCAGGACGGCAGCATGGGCAACAAGATCCTTGAGGGCGTCGGCGTGACACTGGAGCGCGCCCGCCTGGCTTTGAATTTGACACCGAAGACACTGGTTATCAATGTCGGCGCCAAAGGCCTCAGCGAAACCGCCAAGTTGACCCTGAAAATGGCTTACGACGTCGCCCAGGATTACGGCCAGGACTACTGCGGCACCGAGCACATCTTATATAGCATTCTGAGCCAGAAGAACGCCCGGGCGACGATTCTGCTGCGCGACATGAACGTCAACGTTGACGCGCTGATGTCCGAGCTCGAGCAATTCCTCAACCGCCAGCAGTACGAAGAGCAGGAGTTGGGTGAGGGCGGCAAACGGCGCAGCAAGCGCAGTGCTAAGAAGACGGCGCTTGACTTCTTCGGAACCGACATGACCATGCAGGCCCGCCAGGGCAAGCTCGACCCGGTGGTCGGCCGCGAAAACCAGATACGGCGTATGATTACAATCCTCAACCGCCGCAACAAGAACAACCCGGTGCTCATCGGTGAGCCGGGCGTCGGCAAGACGGCTATCGTCGAGGGGCTGGCCCAGCGCATCGTCGCCGAAGACGTGCCCGACAGCCTGATCGATAAACGCATCGTTATATTGGACCTGGCCGGCATGATTGCCGGCACCAAGTACCGCGGCGAGTTCGAAGAGCGCCTTAAAAAGGTGATGGGCGAGCTCGAAAAAGACAACCGCACCATCGTGTTCATCGACGAGCTTCACCTGATTGTCGGTGCCGGCGCCGCCGAGGGTGCCATGGATGCCGGAAACATCCTGAAGCCGGCCCTGGCCCGCGGCAAAATCCAGCTTATCGGCGCAACGACCACCGCTGAATACACCAAGTACATCGAGAAAGACGCTGCGCTGGAGCGACGCTTCCAGCCCATCCAAGTGCCGGAAACGACCCCGAGTGAGACACTAGCCATCCTGAAAGGCTTGCGCCGCCATTACGAAGATTTCCACGGTGTCAAAATGAGCGACGAAGTGCTCGAAGACGCCGTTAATTTGAGCAAGCGCTACGTCAACGACCGCTACATGCCCGACAAAGCAATCGACCTCATCGACGAGACAGCCGCCCACTTGCGAGTCGATAAAGGCAAGACCAGCCCGAAGGTGCGCGAGCTACAGAAAGAGCTTAAGCTGGTCAATTCCCGCATCGAAGAGGCCGTCGAGGCCGAAGATTACGAGCGCGCCGCCCGCTCCAAGACGCGCGCTTCGCAAATCCACGAAGAGCTTAAGAAAGAGCAGGCTGCCGGCAAACAAGCCAAGCAGCTGACAGTTTCCAGCGAAGACCTGGCCGACGTGGTCGCGCGAATGACCGGTGTGCCCGTCAAAAAGGTCATCCGTTCTGAAGCCAAGTACTTGTTGACTCTAGAGAAGACGCTAGGCAAATACATCATCGGCCAATCTGAAGCCGTCGAAGCCGTGGCGCGCGCCGTGCGTCGCAACCGCAGCGGCATCGGCAGCGACAAGCGCCCCATCGGTTCGTTCATCTTCTTGGGCCCGACTGGCGTGGGCAAGACTGAGTTGGCACGAGTGTTGGCGCGCGAATTCTTCGGCAGCGAAGAAGCGTTGGTTAAAATCGACATGTCCGAGTTCGGCGAGCATCACAACGTTTCCCGCTTGGTCGGCGCTCCGGCTGGCTACGTCGGCTACGACGACGGCGGCCAACTGACCGACAAAATCCGCCGCCAGCCTTACAGCCTGGTGCTGTTCGACGAAATCGAAAAAGCCCACCCCGATGTCTTCAACATGCTGCTCCAGATGCTCGAAGACGGCTACCTCACCGATGCCAAAGGCCGCAAAATCGACTTCACGAACACCATCGTCATCATGACCAGTAACGTCGGCGCCGAAAAACTGCAGAAAGAGGCGTCCTTGGGCTTCCGCGCCAGCAAATCCAGCGAACTGAAAGACCTCGACGAGTTGCACGAAAGCAACAAGTCTCACGTCAGTGATGAGCTCAAGAAGCTGCTGCGGCCGGAACTGCTGAACCGCATCGACAAGGTCATCGTCTTCCGTGCCCTGACCAAGAAGGATATTTACCGTATTATCGACCTGCAGATCGACGAGCTGAAATCGCGCTTACAGCGCAAGGGTTTGAGTGTCCAGCTCAGTGTCGGTGCCAAGCAATATCTGCTCGAGAACGGCTATGACGCCCACAACGGCGTACGGCCTCTACGCCGGCTCATCCAGGACACGATTGAAGACCACCTGGCGCTCGACATGCTGGACGAAAAGTACAACAAAGGTGATATCATTCAGGTAGCTTCCAAAAACGGTGAGCTGGCCTATGCGACAAGCGCGGAATAAAAAACTATCCCACCGGTTTAGGAGACTAGACAGCCGAGGCCTCGGCCGATGGCTGCTCATCTTGTTGATTGTCGTGTGGCTGGCAGCGCTCGGAACGGCTGCCGCCAACCGTCAAAATATCTATGATTGGATGGCGCTGCGCAACTACCAGGTGCCGGGCTATGTCGCCGGACTAGCCGCCCAAGACACGATGACCGCTTCGGCCCGCAAGATCTTCTACGTCAACCACCCTGCCATAGATAACAAGACTACTTTTGCCGATGTTTGCCCGAGCGGGACACGCGAACAGACCATCGTGCTAGGCTGTTACCACGGTGGGCAGGGCGGAATCTATCTGCTCCAGGTCAGCGATCCGCGGCTCGATGGCGTTGAGCAGGTGACGGCGGCCCACGAGATGCTGCACGCTGCTTACGACAGGTTGAGCAGTTCCGACAAACAAAAAGTCGACGCCATGTTGCTGGATTACTACGACAATGACTTGCACAACCAGCGCATTCGCGACACCATCGCCGCCTACAAGAAAACCGAGCCGAACGACGTGGTAAACGAGATGCACTCCGTGTTCGGCACTGAGGTGGCCAGCCTGCCATCCGGGCTCGAACAATATTACAAGCGCTATTTTACCGACCGGGCGCAGGTGGCGGCCTTCGCGGCGCAATATCAGGCAGAATTCACTTCGCGCCAGACGGCTGTGCAGCAAGACGATAGGCAGTTGACGGCGCTGAAATCACAGATTGACAGCCAAGAAGCCGACCTCAAAAGCCGCCAGTCGCAGATCGATTCCGCCCAATCGCAATTACTGGCTGAGCGTGACGGCAACACTTCGGCCTATAACGCAGCCGTTCCTGGTTTCAACGCCCAGGTCGATGCCTACAATGCAGAGGTCGGACAGGTGCAAGCGCTAATCAGCCAGTTCAACCAGTTGGTGGCAGCGCGCAACGCCGTGGCATTCGAAGAAGACCAGCTGGTCAACGCCCTCAGCAACAACGTGGCGCCCATCGCGCAATAAATTAATAACCAGTTAATTTCAGGATGCTAAACTGGTAACAAAGGAGTTTGATTTGGCCAAGAAAGCGGCGAAACAGTATGTCTGCAGTAATTGCGGGGCGGCGTTCAGCAGCTGGAGCGGCAAGTGCCAGAACTGCGGTGAGTGGAACACGCTCCAGGAACAACTGACTTCGGTTAGCATCGCCGGCAGCGTGGCCAGTGGTGGCGTGCTCAAACCGCAGCCCGTCGACAAGTCGGTCGCTAAAGACCAGCAGCGGTTGGTTAGCGGTCTGGCCGAAGTCGACGACGTGTTCGGTGGCGGAATCGTGGCCGGCAGCATCAACTTGATCGCCGGGCAACCCGGCATCGGCAAAAGCACGCTGCTGCTGCAGCTAGCCTACGATGTGTCCGCCAAAGTGCCGGTGCTTTACATCAGCGGTGAAGAGTCGGCCCACCAGGTCGGCCTGCGCGCCGAGCGGCTTGGCACGCTCAGGCCAGAGCTGCAGCTAGCCACCAGCACTTCGGCTGACGACATCGCTGCGACCATAGCGACGGGCAAGTATAAGCTTGTCTTGGTCGATTCCATCCAGTCGGTCGTTGCCAGCGCCATCAGCTCGGCAGCCGGCACCGTATCACAAATCACCAACAGCACCCAGCTTATTACGCTAGCGGCCAAGCAGAGCGACACGGCCGTCATCCTGGTTGGCCACGTCACCAAAGAAGGCTCGATTGCCGGGCCGAAAGTGCTGGAGCACGCCGTCGATGTCGTCCTGCAATTAGAGGGGGATAGGTACGGTGGTTTCAAGCTGCTTCGAGCCGTCAAGAACCGTTTCGGGTCCACGAATGAGGCAGGCATCTTCGAGATGATTGAACAAGGGCTCAAGCCGGTCGAGAACCCGTCGGCGGCCTTGCTGGCCGAGCGGCAGGTGAGTGATGGCTCGGTAGTTCTGGCCACAATGGAAGGCACCCGGCCGATCTTGGTGGAAGTGCAGGCCCTGGTGAACCGGACCAGCTATGGCTATCCCAAACGTGCCGCCAGCGGCTTCGATTTGAACCGCCTGAACCTGCTTGTCGCCATGCTCGAAAGGCGCACCAAGTTGAGCCTCGGCGAGCATGACATTTATATCAACATCGTGGGTGGAATCCAGATCCATGAGCCGGCGGCCGATCTTGCTGTCTGCGTAGCTATTGGGTCGGCGGCCAAAGGCCTGCAACTCAAAAAGAACGCCGCCGTTTTCGGCGAGGTCGGTCTCAGTGGCGAGGTAAGGCATGTTCCATTTGCCGAGAAGCGCCTGGCCGAAGCCAAGAAACTCGGCTTTGATGGTGCTATCGGTCCGCAGACCAGGGCAGGCAAGAAGCTGGTCGGCCTGCACGGCGTCAGCGATGTCCGCTCCGCCCTCAACCAATTCCTCGAAAAAGACTGACTTAAGGGCCGACGTGGACGTTGGAAGGTCCGGCCTCGTCCCCGACTGAGTCCTGAACAGTTATAGCATAGTTGCCCGGAGGCAGCGCAATTGAGCAGCTGGAGTTAGGTGCGCCGTTGCATTGGCCTGTGAAAGTACCTGTGGCATTAGCCGTGACCGTGCCGCTGCCGCCCGTCCAAGACACCTCGGCCAGGCCGTTGCTGCTGGTCACGGTGAGGGATAAAGGGCTGGCTGCCGAGTATGCCAGCGCCTGACTGGCCGATCCCGTGTACAAGACACTGTCGCTTACACTTGCCGTCAATGTGCCACTGCCCGACGATGACGGTGTATAGGTGAATGAGACGGTGCTCGGCGATGTGCTGACGCTCGCAGTGTGAATGATATGGCCGTTCAGCGAGAAGGTAATGCCGCCGTCGAATTGTGGGTATTGCGGGTCACTGAACGGATGGGTACCTTGCGTGGCCGTGGCTGTAATCGTACAGCTGTTATTGCAGGTTGACGGGGCGGTAAGGGTCACAGTGGGCGGACTATCGTTACAGTTGTGCACGTCGTCGGTCGCCGCGGTCGTTTTAGGGCTGGACGAGTTGGAACCGCTGATGTTCGTACGGCCGCCATTGAAGATGTCGACATTCCAGGAAGCGACGTTGCCGTTGCCGACGAATTCCTTGGCGGCTGATGGCGTGCAGCTGGTGGCCAGCTTGCCGGAAACGCGGTCAATTGTGGCCGAGGTGTTCTTGCTAGTGCTACCGCCACCGACATACCATGATGGGTACAGGTCGGTGCTTGGGCTGGGCTCGATGTCGCCGTAGTGGATGTGGTTACGTACCACGAAGGCCGGCGCGGTCTTGATGTCGCTCGGCTTTGTCCAGTTGATGGGCGTCTGGCCGGCGTGGGCCGCTTCCATCATGCCGCGGGTGAGCGGTTCCGTCAGGTATTCCATGGCGATTCCGGTGCGCGAGGTGATGTCGACGTTGCGGGTGTGGTTGCCGACCCACGATACGACGGCGTACTTGGCCGACCAACTGGTCATCAGGCCATCGAAGCCGTTGTTGGTCGTGCCGGTCTTGACTGCGAATGTCCAACCCTGGTCGCGTTGGAACTTGTAGCCGCCGGCGCCTAGAGTCGTGCAATTCGTAGCCGAGCAACTGCCAGGCAAGTAGCTGGCGTTCGGGTCGCTGGCCATGTTGTCGACGATGTACGCCGAGTCCGCCTTGACGACCTGTTTGGCAACCGGCTGCTTCCACTGGTAAAGCGTCTTGCCCGAGCCGTCAGTCACTTTCAGGATGTACGTGTGCGGGATAGCCTTACCTTCGCGGGCCAGCGTGGCCAAGCCGTTGACGTGGTCGTCGAGGTGCAGGAACGCACCGTCGCCGATGGCCGCTGCGCCGCCGCACTGCGCGGTGTCATTCGAAGTGGCATTGTTGATGTCGATGCCTTGCTGGTAGCAGTTGTAAGCGTTCTGGTTCTTGCTCTGAAGATATGGGTTGTCCATCATGGCCGAAGCGGTGGAAATGACCTTGTTGACCGAATCACTCTTGCTTGAGGTCTTGTCGTTCGGGTTTGCCGACAGCATCGCTTTGACGGCCGGAATGTTGCGCGAACCGCCTAAAGCATATCGCAGGGTTATCGGCCCGGGCTGCAAGCCATCGTAATCGCGCAGACAGTTACCAGGGTTAGTCGAGGAAACGAACTTCTTGTTGGTACACGGATAGCCGGGCAGCGGACTTTGGCTGTCATACAACACCGAACCGGCACCGACGTTATTATTATCGTTGATGAGCGTGGTGTAATCGTAAGGCTTGAAGCTCGAGCCAGGCGGAATCAGTGAGCCGGAAGCGTAGTTGATTGCGCCATGGTCGGGGTCGTTGAAGTTGACCCCTCCGACAAGGGCCATTATCTGGCCCGTCTGCACGTCTTCGGCGACCGTGGCCTCTTCGTCAGCCAGGCCGGCCGTCCTCCTTGTCACGTTGGGCAGGTTGCTGGCAACGATTGCCTCTGCCTTGCTCTGAAGATTCATGTCAACCGTCGTGACGACTTTCCAGCCGCCGCGCGCCACGACGTTTGCGCCGAACTGCTGCTGCAAGGCCTGCTTGGCGGCCAGCACGAAGTACGGCGCCTTGATGTCCTGGAATTTCGGCGACTGCTGGTGCACCTCAGCCAAGACGTTCACCTTTTTGGCAGCGTCGGCCTGGTCCTGCGTGATGTAGTGCTGCTGCACCATCTGGTTAAGGATGTATTCCTGGCGTCCGGCCAGCGCCTGCTGGTTGAAGGTGCCGGCGCCGGTCACCGCCGGGTTGAACTGGCTGCTCGCATAAGGCGAGTAGTAGCTCGGCGACTGCGGAATGGCGGCCAGCATGGTGGCCTCGGCCAGCGTCAGGTCTTTGGCGCTCTTTTGGAAGTAATCACGTGCGGCGCTCTCGACTCCATAGTCGGTGCCGCCGTAAGGTGCGATGTTTAGGTAACCCGTCAAGATATCATCTTTGGAATATTCCCGCTCAAGCTCGACAGCCAGGATCAACTCCTTCACCTTGCGCGTTATGGTGCGGTTGGTAGTCCAGTTCTCGTTCAGCTTGACCAACTGCTGGGTGATGGTCGAACCGCCCTGCACCGAGCCGCTCGATCCGGTAAAGTCGTGATAAGCGGCGCGCATGATGCCGCGGACATCGAATGCGCCGTGCTTGTAAAAGTCCTTATCCTCGATTGCGACGGTCGCTTGCTTCATATACGGCGAGATGTTGCTGCCGTCGACCGGGATGCGTTTGACGGAATTGTAGTCATTGAATAAGACCACCTGGCCGGTGCGGTCGTAATAAGTGATGTTGCCGCCGAGCGAATCGCCCGACAGGTTCTTGATCTGGGGCAAATCCTTGCGGAAGTAGGCGAACAGCCCGATCGTCAAAAAGAAACCGACGACGATACAGACGCCGACGATCTTGAGGGCCATGATGCCGCCCTCGCGGCTGAACCAGTACTCGGCCAGGTGCTTCGGGTTCATACGGTGCAGCCAGCGTTTCCAGCGCTCTTTCGGTAGCGTGGCCAAGTAGGCGGCCTTGGTGTCAGCCCGAGCAGCGCGGCGCGCCTTGAACCGGTCGCCCATCGAGCGATTCAGTTTGATGGTGTTACCGCTTTTGGTAGTAACGGAATTCCTCGACCGACGGTTTCGGCCGTTAGAACTAGCCATAGATGCTTATCTGTTCCCTCATTGAAGCTTGTCTCTATTATAGCAAAATGTGCGCATAAAAAGCCTATGTTTTATATTCCGCCCGGAAGCTTAACGATTGCTGAGTGCCTCTCGTATTGCAGCTTTGTTATACTGGTGGCAATGCATAAGGATTTCTCATGACCTTATCTGAAGAGCTGGCGTGGCGCGGGCTAATCAAAGATAAAACTTTCGCCGACGTTCAGTGGCTTGATCAGCCCAAGACTTTTTACCTGGGAATAGATGCTTCAGCCAACAGTTTACAGGTAGGCAATCTGGCCATAATCTTGCTGGCTCGCCGACTTGCCGATGCCGGCTGGAAGGCGGTACTAGTTATGGGCGGTGGCACTTCACTAGTTGGCGACCCTGGCGGCAAGACGGAAGAGCGCCAGTTAATGAGTCGGGCTGATGTAGAGCGCAACATCGCCGGCGTACGTGCCCAGGTTACTAAGCTGTTCAGCGGCGAAAATTACCTCATGGTTGATAATTATGACTGGCTGAACGACCTTAAATATCTGGGTTTATTGCGTGAAGTTGGCAAGCATTTCAGTATGACAGAGCTGATGCAGCGTGAGTTCGTCACTGAGCGCATGGGTGAAGGTGGCTCCGGCATCAGTTACGCCGAGTTCAGCTACTCAATCGTCCAGGGCTACGACTATTGGCACCTCTTTAAGCATAACCAAGCTGTCTTGCAGATTGGGGGCTCAGACCAATGGGGCAATATACTGTCAGGCGTAGCCTTAATCCGTAAAAAAGAAAGCGCCGAAGTCCATGCCCTGTGTATGCCATTGATTATCAATAAGGCCACGGGCATCAAGTTCGGAAAAAGCGAGGGTGGGGCGGTCTGGCTGGACCCTGCTCAAACTACCCCGACACAGTTTTACCAGTTTTGGATTAACACCGACGACATAGATGTCGAAGAATACCTAAAGGTTTTCACTTTGCTTTCCAAAGAAGAAGTGGAACATATTATGGTCGAGCACACTAAGGATCCGGGCCAGCGCGTCGCCCAAGTTCGCTTGGCCGAAGAAGTTACTGCGTTGGTGCATGGCCACGATACGGTGAAACTGGCCGAAAGCGTGACCGATTTTTTGACCGGCCGCTCGCCAATCGGCGAAGCCAGTCGGCAAGAGATAGAAGTTATTAGGAATGAGGTTGCCCACACAGAAGGCCGACCTGGTGACGAGATAGCAGATATTCTCGAGCGTACCGGTTTAGTTGATTCCAAAACCGAAGGACGACGCATTAGGGCTGCCGGGGGTGTTTATATAAATGGTGAAGGCGTAACCTCGGAAACCCTAGACGAAAGCCATTTCCAGAACGGCCGCCTGCTCCTGCGCCGCGGCAAGGCCTTCAAAGACTCCGCCCTCGTCGAGCTGTAACATTGATTTGATATACTATTAGGACACAGGAATGCCCATGCCCAAAACAACGACCAGCTCTCAGAACAAACCGAAGGCGAAGCGTCGCGCTGACCAGTACAACGACCCCTCTCATAATTATCTGCAATATTGGGATGGGCGCGAGTATGAGCACCAGGCTGAAGAAGTGGCGATTCGTCGGTTGCTAAGGGGCAAGCATTTTGGGCGGGCAGTAGATGTCGGCGGCGGCTACGGCCGCTTGTGCGTGCTGCTCGAGGATTACTGCGACCACGTCACCCTGGCCGAACCCAGCCAGCAGCAGCTCGACATCGCCAAGGATTTTTTGAAAGATCACCCCGAGGTCGACCGCAAGCTGATGCAAGCCGACGACCTGCAGTTCAAAGACAGCTCGATTGACCTGCTGACGATGATACGTGTCATGCACCACCTGCCGGACCCGAGCACCGAGTTCAAAGAAATCGCGCGCGTGCTGTCGGCCGGCGGCCGGGCCATCATAGAAGTCGCCAATTACGCTCACATGCGCAACCGCCTGCGGCACGCCATGAAACGCCAGAAGTTGCCCGTGAAACCGGTCGATATCCGTTCGGAGGCCAACAAGAAAGCCGACGAAATCCCGTTCGTCAACCATAACCCGCACACCGTCATCCGGCAGCTGGAACACGCTGGCCTTGAGGTGGTGGCCACTCTGTCCGTTTCCAACCTGCGCAGCGTGCGCCTCAAGAAGATGCTGCCGCGCGAAGTCATGCTCGGCGCCGAGAAGGCTTTGCAGCGACCGCTGGCCACCATTTACTTCGGGCCTAGCATCTTCTTCCTGGTCCGCAAGGCCGGCTAGCCTGATTTATACTAAGTTATGACTTTAGACAGCCCGCTGACGGAGTTGACTGGGGTGGGCGAAGCTTTGGCCAAGAAGTTCGCCGTTCTCGGCCTCAAGACAACCGGCGACCTGCTCGATTATTACCCGCGCCGCTACGAGGATTTCTCGGTGGTGACGCCCATCAAACAGCTGAAGCCGGGCAACGTCAGCATCAAGGCCGAAATCAAACAGGCGAAGGGCCGCTACGTGCGCCGCGGCATGCATGTTACCGAGGCGGTCGCCAGCGACGACGGCGGAAGCGTGCGGTTGGTGTGGTTCAACCAGTCATACCGGGCGGACGCGCTCAAGCCAGGCCACGATTACTTTGTCTCTGGTGTTTACGAGCTGCGGCGCCAGCGCTTCACCATCACTAATCCGAGCGTTGAACTGGCCAGCGACCTGCCACTGAACGCCGGACGCATCTTGGCAGTTTACAGGGAAACGAAAGGCCTGACCTCACGCCAGATCCGCCAGGCCATGCGCCAGGTTTTGGAACTGGCTGCCGGATTTTCAGAAACACTGCCGGCATGGATTATCAAAGAACACAAGCTGATGTCGCGCGGCGAGGCCATCGCTGCTCTGCACGCGCCAGAATCCACGGAACAGCTTGAAGAAGCCCGCCGCCGCCTCGGCTTCGAAGAGGTTTTCAGCCTCACCCTGGCCAGCCTGCTCAATAAGCAGGAAAACAGTTCCGAGCACGCCTTAAAAGTTCCCTATAAAGAAGGGCTGGCCGTTTCGTTCTCGCGCTCTTTGCCGTTCAAGCTGACAGACGCTCAGCGGGCGACTGTAATGCGCATCTACAAAGATTTGGAGAAGGCTGAGCCGATGAACCGACTGGTGGAAGGCGATGTCGGCTCCGGCAAGACGGTCGTGGCGACCATGGCGGCGCTCATGGCGCTGGAACAGGGATGGCAGGCGGCCTTTATGGCGCCGACGGAGCTGCTGGCGCGCCAACATGCCGATACGATTTACAAGCTGCTGGAGCCACTCGGTTTGAGCGGCCTGGTGGCACTGTTGGTCGGCGGTATGAAGCCGGCACAGAAGGCCAAGGCGCGCCAGGCCATCGCCGCCGGCCAGGCCGGCTTCCTGGTCGGCACGCACGCCCTCATCCAAGAGAAGGTCGACATGCACAAGTTGGCGCTGGTCATCATCGACGAGCAGCACCGTTTCGGCGTCGAGCAGCGCAAGTCCTTGATGGGCAAGGCCGGGCACATGCCGCACGTGCTGAGCCTGACGGCCACGCCGATTCCACGCTCGTTGGCGCTGACGCTTTACGGCGAGCTGGACATTTCCGTACTGGCCCAGAAGCCGGCCGGCCGCCAAACCATCGTTACTGAAATAATTTCGCCTAACTCGCGAGTGCAACTTAATGAGAAGCTTGATAAAGAAATCGAGCAAGGCAGGCAGGTTTTCGTGGTCTGCCCGCTGATTTCGGAATCGTCGGTCGTCGATGCCAACTCCGTCGAAAAGGTTTACGAGCGCATGGCCAAGCGCGACTTCAAACACCGGCGCGTCGGCCTGCTGCACGGCCAGCTCAAAGCCGAAGACAAGCAGGCGATCATGGAAGAGTTCGTGGCAGGCCGGCTCGACATACTGGTTTCGACCACAGTTATCGAAGTCGGCGTCGACGTGCCGAACGCTTCCGTCATGCTGGTCGAAAGCGCTGAGCGCTTCGGCTTGGCCCAGCTGCACCAATTGCGTGGAAGGGTCGGGCGCGGCGGCCACCAGGCCTGTTGCTACCTGGTGTTGAGCGATTCCAGCCCACCTACGAAGCGCCTGCGGGCCATGGAAAGCACCGATGACGGCTTCCGGCTGGCCGAGCTCGACCTCGAGCTGCGCGGCCCGGGCGCCATCTATGGTACGGCCCAGCACGGCGCGCTCGACCTGCGCATCGCCAAGCTGACCGACACGCATCTCATCGCCGCGGCCCGCCAATCCGCCCAGAACTTCATAGATAAGGGCGAAAATTTGCTAAAATATAAAGAGTTAGCCGCGACCGTCAACCGGTTGCGCACGGTCACCAACCTGAATTAGCATGTACGCCATAGTTTTCCATACCCACCAGAAACTAGACCGCATCGCCCATCGGCATTTGCGCGGGCTTCTGCCTGAAGGCAGCTTTTTCCCAAACATTAGGCAGGTGCTGCGTTTTGAAGCCGGGCACGGGCCGGACGGCGCCAAGCTTAAGCGTCACCCCGAGGGCATCCAGCCATGGCATTTCGTAGACCCGTTCAATGAAAGCGACACCGACCTCCACCGACAGATCGCGGAGCATTACAGGCGGCTGGTCGAGGAGTTGTCGAAGCGCGATAGTGTAAGAGCGGCATTTGAAGCCGCATGGTTGGCGCATGCCCTGGTCGATGGCCTGACGCCGGCGCACCATTATCCTTATGAAGAAGAGTTGACAGACCTGCTCGGTGGCGAATCGCCCCAGATGCGCAAGGGCATCGCCGGCCGCGCTTATGCTAAAGGCGACACCTTGATGGAAACGCTGCAGCGCAGCCTCAAGATTATCGGTCCGCGCGGCCTGCTGACATCGCATGCCATGTTCGAGGCCGGCGCCTATGCCATTATAGCGCCACTCAAGCTGAGCAAAGCGCGGCCGAGCCTCGACGATGTGGAACGCATCATGACCGACGGGATAGTCAGCGTCTTCAGGGAAGCGGCCAAAGAAGTGGCCCAGCTCGACCTTTATGCCCGCTTCTGCGCCGACGGTTGGATCCGGCCGGTCATCAAAGACGTGCGCGACGAATTGGCGCCGCGCATGGTCAACATCGTGACGTTGGCCTGGTGCGCCGCTGCCAGCGAAGCCGCCAAGGTTACGGCGTGAGGGTGATTGCCGGCACACTCGGCGGCCGCCAGTTCAATGCGCCCAGAGGCCACCACACGCATCCCATGAGCGATAAGGTGCGCGGCGCCCTTTTCAATGCCTTGGGCGATATTGCCGGCCTGACCGTGCTCGACGCCTTTGCCGGCAGCGGCGCCCTGAGCATTGAAGCGCTCAGCCGTGGCGCCAGCCACGCTACCGCCATCGATTCCGAAAAAGCCGCCCAGCAGGCAATCAGCCAGAGCATCAGGTCGCTTAACCTGGCCAGCCGAACCAAGCTAATCAAGGCCACGGCCAACGCCTGGCTTTCCACCACCGACGAATCCTTCGATATCGTGCTGCTCGACCCGCCTTACGACGATATCCAGCCTAATCTGTTGCTGAAGTTAGTCGAGCGCACAAAACCAGGCGGAATCGTCGTACTCTCGCTGCCGCCCCAAGCCGGCTTCAAACTGCCCGGAAACTTCGAACTGCTCGTCAGCAAAAACTACGGCGACGCCGGCCTGGCGTTTTACCGCCGTCAAGCCTGAGCTGGAGCGGTTTTAGGGGCCGAAGCCGTCTGAGGCGCTTGCTTGCCGACGTACTCATATAGCCAGGCGAAGGCCGCGCTGTACATAATCAAGAAGTAAATCGCGAACGGGATGCCGATTATTGTGACCATCAGCAGCGCCATCAAAATCGATGCCCCGACTATTCCGTAAACTTTGCCCATGTGGCCTTTGGTCGCGTCCCAGCTGGCCTTGAAAGCGTCCATAACGCCCATGTCCTTGTCGACTAAGAAGTAGCTGGCTAGCACCAGCCTCGGTGCCACGAAGAAAAACGGTACAACCAACAGCAGAAAGCTCACGACAAGGGTTAAGGTCACGACTATGTAAAGCCCGATCATCTTCAGCCATACGTTGAGCCCTTTGTTGAAAGCCTCGCCGGTCTCGACCTTTTTTTGGCGGACGCCGTTCACCTGCAAGTAGACCAGAATGCCCTGGAACAGCGTTCCGATGAAAAAGCCTATACCCTGACCAGGCCTTTTCAGCGCCGCATCTAAAATGCCGCTCAAGATCGCAGCGCCGAGCCAGAAAAGAACGATTCCCTCCAGGTTCACCTTGACGGCCTGCTTCGAATATTTATAAAGCCCGAAAGCGCCCGGCCAGCTGCTCGGAAATGGCAACCACGCCGCCGGAGCCGCCGCCTGCGGCTGTGGATTAGTTTGTGCTGCGTCGTTCGGTCCCATAGCGCCTCCTTAAATTAACCTTAAGCATAACTATCTGCCGCCGAAGCATAGCTGTCAATACAATCTGGCACACTGGCGGCGATTTAAGGTAAAATACCGGCACGCGGATGTGGTGGAATTGGTAGACACGCTAGCCTTAGGAGCTAGTGCCGCAAGGCGTGGAGGTTCAAGTCCTCTCATCCGCACCAACCCATCAGTTGTTTTTTTACCTATTAAGGCATAATATAAGGATAAATAACCAAAATAAAAATATATATTATGAGAAAAAGCAAAGTACCTGTTGGCCAAAAAAAATACGCGTGGGCTGCAGTAGTTCTAATTACTGCTTTATTTGCCTTCGTCGGCGTACATTTAGCCAGCCCAGTGCGCGCGTCGACCTTGGTAGGAGACCTTAATACCGATGGCACTGTTAATGTGTTTGACCTGTCTATCTTCCTATCGCACTGGCAACAAAGCGGGAACGCTATTCAGGAGGACTTCAACAATGACGGGGCAGTCAATATTTTTGACCTTAGTATTTTCTTATCTCACTACGGCACGACACTATCCGGACAGAACATAGTTACGATCCCTTCCTCAATAGCTAGCGACTGCTCGGTTGACGTTAGTGCCGCCATCACCAACTGGATAGCATCGGTACCGGATAACTCAATTCTGTCTTTTGGCACAGACAAATGCTACAGGGTAGAAAGCCCAATAGACTTTTCCGGCCGAACCGGCCTGGATTTTGAAGGGAATGGCTCCTCCTTCCGCGTTTTCAACGCCCCTACTGACCAGGATGCCGTTTGGCGGGTCTGGCAATCCTCGAATATGAAGTTTAATAACATGACAGTGACAGGCTCCTACGCTAACGGTGGTACACATGACCCGTCACTGCAGCATGCTCACGGCTTTGACCTCAGGGGTACCACGGCTGAGATATCGAAGGTAAACATTCGTAAAGTGGCAGGTGACTGCGTCTACTTTGGTCTGGGTTCGGATTCTACAACCCGTTCGTCAGGCAGCTTCCATGACTCAGTCTGCAATTCAATCGGCCGTAATGGTGTTTCAGTTACGGCAGGTGACAATATTACCGTCCAACGGAGCAGCTTTAATACTATTGGCTACGAGACGTTTGATGTTGAGCCCAACATAGCTGCCGGCAACTGGGGGTCAAACAACGTCACCATCGATAGCAACACCATCGGCTCCTACTATCTTTATGCTTATTCTATCGTGGAAAATGGACCGATTAGCAACCAGACATTTACTAACAACAGGGCCGTCGGCACCGGCCTTAGAATCTCCATAGGGCCGGTAAGTACGGTTGTGTCCCGGCCGAACATGGTACTGATTCACTCCAACAGTTCTGACACCTCACAAACCCCGGCCGCTTTTAATCTTGACGACATCGACAACCTCACTGTTACTGGCAACACTGTACCTATGACCAATGGCACAATGGCGGCTGTCGACTCATCTTGCAACGTTAATGTTTCTGCTAACAGCTATCTAGGTGGCTCCGCCGAAGTTTCCATCACCAATCCGACGAGTGGATGCTGATTTAAAGAAGGTGGGAGGGCGTATTGATGGCGGAAAGAAGCAACGCCCCTAATGAGATTCCGAGGGCGTCGAAGAAGATGTCGCTGAAGGAGTTGCGCCAGCTTTCGTGGCCGAAAACGATTCCGAAGCGCCAAAACAGCGGGCAAAGCACGAAATTTTCAATCGGTTCGTAGGCCGCCATAATCAACAGCGCAATCCAGGGATTTATTAGCCATCCCAGGATGATGCCAGTAGTGAAGTGAAGCGCGCTCCAACGGTCAAAAAGCTTGTCGTTGCGCGGCGGCATTTCGGTTTTCGCCATACCATAACCATAGCGCATAATGGTGGAATGGCTAAGAGGTTGCACGTGATTTATATCCCGGGATTGGGGGATGAGGTCGAACCGAAAGGGCAGCTGCGGGCCGTGGCACGTTGGCCAAGATACGGAGTCGAGGCTGAAGTGCTCCGAATGCGTTGGGGCGACCGCAAGCCGTGGGAGCCGAAATTCAAGGCTGTGCTGAAGCGGATTGACGAGGTTTTGGCCGAGGGCAAGGACGTTGGGCTGGTCGGGGCCAGCGCCGGGGCGTCGGTGGCCATCAACGCCTTCGCGGCTCGCAAAAAACGGATTGTCGGAGTCGTTTTGATTGCCGGAAAGGTCAACCGGCCGAACGCCATCGCCCGTCTGCATTA
>DATIHM010000027.1:0-21026 GCA_035480695.1 Candidatus Saccharimonadia bacterium | reverse complement strand
AGGTTGGATTTTCTGGGCGACGATACCTCCGACCATACCCGACAGCACGTCGCCGGCGCCGGCGCTGGCCAGCTCGGGGCCGCCGGTCGAATCTTCGAAAACCTGGCCGTCTGGCGCGCAAACATAGGTCGGGTGGCCTTTGAGAACCAAGATGACCTGATGTTTCTTGGCAAGTTCCGCCGCTTGCTTTGACGGCTTGCTAACCTCTTCATTTTCATTGAAGAAGCGTTTGAATTCTCCCAAGTGCGGAGTCAAAACCATGCCGGCTTTAATCAAGCCAGGGTTTTGCTGGAGGGCTGACAGGCCGCCACCGTCGACGACTGAAGTCATATTCTGCTCTTCCAGTTTGCTTAGGACGGTGGCGGCGAAGCCGGGCTGCATGCCAGGTCCGACAACCACGACCGAAACCTGGCGCTCTTCAATGAACGGAATGAGCTCATGGGCATCCTTTGAAAGCCTCAGAGTCATCAGTTCCTCGACTCGCTTCTCCAATTTATTGATAACATCAGATGAAGAAGCGATGGTCACCAGGCCGCCGCCGATGCGCAAAGCTGCCCGGGCTGCCAAAAACGGCGCGCCGACCATTCCCGGCGAGCCGCCGATGACCAGGACGTGCCCGAAATCATATTTGTGGCTGGCCGGGTCGCGCTGCAAAAGTTGCCGAAAAACCTCATCCATACTCCTATACTAACTCACGCGCCGACGATTTCGACGACCAGAGCGAACAGCAGGATCAAGACGAGATAAATGATTAACGTCGACGGCGACAGGCGCGTGAACAGCGATAAGACGGCGATTAAGCCGACGAAGCCCCATTCCAGCCAGCGCTTGTACTTGCCCACCCAAAGCGTGACGGCGTTCTCTTTGTCGCCGAAGATGGCCGGATGCAGTTTGCCGGCCGCCAGTGTGGAAGTGCGATCGCGTACGAAAACGGCGCTTTTGCCGCTGCCGGTTATCCAGGCAATCAGGGCGACTGCCAGGAAAGCCGCCAGCAGCGTGAAGGTTTGCACAACCAGCGGATGGAAAACGGTCTGCACGGTTTGGCGGACGGCATCGGCGTAGACCGGCGCTACTTTGTCGGTAACGGTTTCACGCACGATGCGAAGTACAACCAAGCTTACGAATAGGCCGCCGGCCGCGGTCAAGCCCAGGGTTATCACGGCTCGCCTGCGTCGTCGGCTCAGATAAATCCCCAGCGCCGAACTGGCCAGGAACAGCAATATCGCCAGCGTCCGCCAAAGGTCGATGTGTGTCACGACCCGGTGCGCCGGCGCGATCCAGCCGGCACTAAGCACCTGTATGGAGCCGACCTTGTCTGGCAATTTTTTATTGGCCAATAAGCTTAGGCTGGTGTTCTCGAGCGAGTCGCTGACCTGCTGGTACAGCTCGTTAAGGCTGATCATGCCGTCACTTCCACCTTGCTTTACGGTGGTGATAAATTTCGATTGGGCGTTTGTCAGCAACTTGTTCCACTTGGCTTGGAAATCAGGACTGGCCAGTATCTTGTTGAGGGCCGACTGGGTCGTCGACTTAAGTTGGTTGGCGATGGTCGGCGCCAGAAACTCGGCACGCGGCGGCAACGCCTGGCCTATGTAGCTGGCCACGTCAACCTGGCTATAAAGCTGGGTCGTCGTGTAGCCAGCCACCGCCTTTTGTACAGTACTGTTCTTAATTATCGGCGAGACCGCTTCGCTGAAACGGTCGCTTTTTACGAGGGAGTTGCCTGTCCAGAATAAGAGGTTGCCGACAATCAGCAGCAAGACGGCCAGTCCAATGAAAAAGGCGGCCCCGAAAGACCTCCATTTACTGCCTCGCGAAGGGCCGGCCTGCTGCTTAAGCTTCTCATTCTCTGCCCTGAGCCGGGCATTTTCGGCCTTAAGCTGACTGAGCTGACTCTGCTGTCGAGCCATAACCGACCCTTTCGATTAAACTGACCGTTGCCTGATTGTAAGCTATTTTATGCCTTGGCTTCGTCGCCGTGGACAATCAGGGCGTACAGGATAAACGAGTCGATGATGATGGCAACGATGCACCAGATCGGGTAAGCCGGCAGGAACACCAAGTTAGCTAGTAGGCCGATGGCAGCTGCCAAAACGCCCACGACCCGTCCCCAAAGGCCGCCGTGCAGCAGCGAAAATCCGGCCGTGAATAGCACGATTGCCAAGATGATGTCACCCCAGCCCCAAGCTGTGTAGTTGAATACGGCCAGCTGGTGCGCAGTCACCACATAGAAAGAGTGTTTGCCTAACGCCACGGCTCCCATGAAAGCCTGGAATATAGCGCGCACTATCAGGAGTATTCCTGCGAAGTATACCCATCCTACCCACCCACTTGGTTCGTCGTTACGTGGCATAGCACCCTCCTCTTTTATACCCTAATCGTCCACCCAACTCGCATGTTTGTCAATAAAAAGGTATGCTTGACTAAGCATTAACAGATTTATTTCTGTGCATAACTGTGGGTAATTTATTGAGAAGCTTGTTGCCGGCCAGCGCGGCGGCGATAGCCACGACTGCGACGCCTATAAGTTTGTATGGCAAGATGGCTACGATCATCAAAAAAGCGACGATGCCGGAATCGCTGACGGCCGCGAAGATACCGGCGATCGCTCCGACCAATGCACCGGCTCCGGCCAGCGGACTGTCGAGCGAGCCGACGAACAGGCTGAGCGCCAACCCGGCATAGATTGACGGAAAAAACAGGCCGCCGCGGTAGCCGGTGGTTTTCGACCAGCCGGTGGCCAACAGCTTGACAACGGCCAATCCCAGGAACGCCCAGGTGCCATAGTCGTGCGCATTGTGCAGCAGCATGGATGAACCCGCAGACCCGCTGAACTGGACGCTTTGCCCGCCAACAAGATAAATGATTCCCAAAACGAGACCGAACAAGCCGGCCGAGGCATACCATGGCCACTTTTGGTTGATATGCTGAGTCCAATCCGAAAGATGCTTGATGAGCTGCACTAAGCAGAAGGCGAAGATGCTGGCGCAAAGGGCGACGACTGCGGCCGCGATGTAGTCCTGCAAATCGACGTGGGGTGCCGCCGGAATCGAACCGTAGCCCTTGGTCTGCGGGTCCATCACCCAAAGTGTGGCATAAGCGCTGACGGCGGCCAGCACAATCGGCAGCACACTTTCCAGTGTCAACTTTTTGGCCTGCTTGTAGACCAGCAAGAGCGGCAGCGTCACCATGAGCAGCGAGCCTAGGAAGGCAACCATTAATGCGCCGATGCTGGCAGCCACCAGCACGGCGCCAGCCTGCCCGGCCTTGCCCTGCTCGGCGGCGAATTTGCCGATGGCTTTGGAGCTGTCGGTCAGCGCCATCTCAGGGCCGAGCGAGGCGCCGGCCAGCAGGCTGGCGCCGCCGTTCAGCAGGATCAAACCGATGCCGCCGAGCGTCGTCCGCTTCTTTTCGGGTTGCTGGGCGAACAGGTCGGTCTCCGGTTTGACCCAGCGTGGAGTCTTGGACGTTTGCATCAGCCTTGATAAGGCAATGCTCAAAACGACGGCCAATGGCACGACCAGCCAGCGCGTCGTGTCAGAGTGGAAAACGTCGTTCCAAATCCAATTCGAGCCGTTATTGACGAGGGCTTCGAAAAGCTTGAAGATTATGGCGTCGATGACGCCGATCCAAAATGCCAGGCCGAGTAGACGGCTCATTTCTCGTTAAGACTCCTTTTAGCTACAGCGCGCCGGACCGTCAAATTGAAGAACGTCGCGATGATTCCTACTCCGATTAAGATGTAAAAAATCGTAAAGATTTTGCCAGCATCGGTTTTGGGGGTTATATCGCCGTAGCCGACCGTCGCTAGCGTAACGACGCAGAAATAGAAGGAGTTAACCCACGTGAACTTCTCTGTGAAGTGATAAAAAATGGCGCCGAATGTAATTACGGCTAGCGAAATTGCCGCGGCATACCTGAATAACCGCTGCACTTTCTTGTACTCTGACTCGGCCCCCGATGGTTGTTTCAATGCCCCTCCGACTAATTAATTGTCGGCTGGCGCTCGTCAAAAGTAAAGCCAGAGCTTGTGATATATATCATGTCGGGACCTAGGAGTTTGGCACTGGCGGTAGTAAGCTTAAAGGTGAAATTCGGAGGGATTATGCCGGCAAAGCCTGCCAAATCTGAAACGCGCCAGGTCCAGAGGCCTGTTCCGCGCAGCGTGCAGATCGCCATGGCGATAGCGTTCCTGGCTGCCATCTGGTTAGTCAGGCCGTATTTCGGCGCTGTAATCTTTTCCATCCTGATCGCCTTTATTTTTAACCCTGTCTACAAAGCAGTACTGAAAAAGACCGGGCGCAACGGGCTCGCCATCTGGTCGACGCTGCTGGTGGCCCTGCTGAGTTTTTTGCTGCCGCTTTTGCTGGTGATCGGCGTGTCGGTCGACCAGGCCAGCAGCCTGGCCGACCAATTCAAAGAGAAGAATGTCAGCATCGGCTCGGCGCAGATCCAAAAGGCTACCGACGAGGGCTCGGAACGCGTTACCAAACTTGTGCAGTCCCTGCCCGGTGGCGAAAACTTCAAGCTGGATAAGCAAAAAGTCAACGAGCAGCTCAAGAAGCTGGCGCAGTCGGCCGTTAACGGCTTAATCAACGTCGTCAAAAACGCCGGCGGCGCTTTCATCGGCTTGTTTACGACGGGTGTGCTGGCACTGATGCTCATAACCAACCTGTTGAGCCACCAGGCTGAGTTCATGGGTTTTTTGAAGAAGCTCAGCCCTTTCCATGACGACATCAATAACCTGTACATACAGAGGGCCGGCTCCATGACCAAAGCCATGGTCAAGGGTCAGTTCATCATCGCGGTCTGTCAGGGCCTGGCCAGCACCTTCAGTCTTTGGGCCGCAGGATTGAACTACCTCGGCTTCTTCGTAATCATATTGATTTTTCTTAGTTTCATTCCGTTGGGCGCCGGCATCATCACGATTCCGATCGGTATTGTCCTTGCCCTGACCGGCCACGTCTGGCAAGGTATTTTCCTGATACTTTTCCATCTGATAGTGGTGACCAACATCGACAACCTGCTGCGGCCTCACCTGGTGCCGAAAGATGCCAAACTGAACTCGGCCGTCACCTTGTTGGCGGTCTTTTCGGGCATTGCCATTTTCGGTTTCCCGGGAATCATCTACGGTCCTGTGTTGGCCATCGTGCTGCTGACGACCTTCCAGATGTTTGCCGAGTACAACGAAATGGTTAACCGCCCACGCGGCGCGAAATAATCTTAAGCCATTTTCAAGATAGACTGTAAAAAATCTTACAGACATGCCTAGACGCTGTAGCCGATATTTGGGCTTGCAAGTTCATTAATATAATGAAATAAGAGGGTAACCATGGAAACAGAAGTGGGAAGGTTGACGAACAGCCTCATTATTCGAGGCATACTGGGAATCTTGTTTGGAGTCGCGGCCGTATTCTGGCCGGGCATAACACTGGTCACATTGGTTTACTTGTTCAGTGCTTTCGTGCTTGTTGGTGGACTTGCCGAGCTGATTAACGGAATCGGGGGTGTTGCCAGCGCTAAGAACTCCGTGATGACACGGGTCCTGCGTCTGCTTTTTGGCGCCTTGGAAATCGGCGTCGGCGTTTACCTGCTCAGGCACGTGCATGTCGCTTTCGCTACGCTGATTCTGATTATCGGCTTCACGCTGATCGTGCGTGGCGTGCTTGAAGTCGTCGAGGGCTTGTTCGAGGAAGGCCCGGCCATGTACAAATTCCTGATGGTCTGTGTCGGCCTATTGGCCGTACTGGCCGGAATCGTCGTGCTGTTCCAGCCTGTCGCCAGTGGCGTAGCTTTCGTCTGGGTGCTTGGAATCTACAGCCTGATAACCGGCCCGCTGTTCATCGCCGGTGCGGTCGAGATGAACAACCTGGCCAAGGGCCGCAAACCCGCCCGCTAAAAATTAAAACGATTCTCGAAAGGCGGCCTGCGACAGCGGGCCGTTTTTAGTTGGCTTGGCGGGCGGCGTATAATGGATATTAAGCGTTAACACAAAGGTGTTTATGGATACAGCGTTCACGCGGACGTTCGCTTCGTTCAAAGTCCGCAATTTCCGGTTATTTTATTTGGGCCAGAGCATTTCGCTCTGCGGCACATGGATGCAGACTGTGGCTTTGTCGTGGCTCGTCTTACAGATGACGCATTCCGGCACGCAGCTCGGCCTGGTACTCGCCGCGCAATTCCTGCCGATCCTGCTGTTCGGCGTTTGGGGCGGCGTGATTGCTGACCGTTTCGACAAACGGCACATCCTTTACTGCACACAGACTGCCGCCGGCCTGTTCGCTTTGGCGCTCGGGCTGCTGGTCGTCGGCCATCATATCCAGCTTTGGGAAGTCTACGTGCTGGCGGCTTGCCTGGGCACGGCCACGGCCATCGATAACCCGACGCGCCAGACTTTCGTGATTGAAATGGTCGGGCCGGAATATCTTCGTAATGCCGTGACGCTGAACTCGACGTTGGTCAACGTGGCGCGCATCGTCGGCCCGTCGATCGGTGGCGTGCTGATTGCGACCACAGGCGTCGGCGAGTGTTTCCTTTTCAATGCGGCTTCGTACGTGGCGGTACTGATCGCCTTGAAGGCCATGCGACAATCGGAACTGAGGCCGGCCCGGACGCAACCGCGCCAGCCCGGGCAAATCAAGGCCGGCTTCCGTTACGTGATGGGCGAGCCGGTGCTGCGCGCCACGCTGCTTATGATGTTCATAATCGGCACTTTCGCCTACGAATTCCCGGTGATTCTGCCGCTGTTCGCAACGATTACCCTGCACGGCTCGGCCACGACCTACTCGGCGATGACGGCCTGCATGGGAATCGGGGCTGTCTGTGGCGGTCTTTACACTGCGGGGCGTGGAGTTGTCGGCATCGGCGTGCTGGTGCGGGTGGCAGCCATGTTCGGTTTTGGATTATTGCTACTCTCACTGGCGCCGGGCCGGCTGGGGGCGTACATCATCCTGGTGCTGGTCGGCGCGTTGTCGGTGCTGTTCATCTCGCTCGGCAACGCCACCCTGCAGCTCACCAGCCGGCCCGAAATGCGCGGCCGCGTCTTGTCGCTCTGGTTCATCGCTTTCGCCGGAACCACGCCCGTAGGCGGGCCCATCATAGGCCTCATCGCCGACCATACTAATCCACGAATCGGCCTGGCCACGGGGGCGATCGCTACCTTGCTGGCGGCCTATTTAGGCATGCTAGTCGGCAAAAGTCACGGCCGAGTAAAAGAAACCGACTGACGGGTCGTGCTGGTAGAGGGGTTGTGGATTGCCTCCTCTGCCAAGTACTCCTTCTCATATGCGCCGATGCCGCCGCGGTCTTTTTGGCAAAAGTCAGGGCCTGGGTTCGCCGGTAGCATCGTGCCCGGGGCGTTCAGGCCTTCAGCCCTCTGCGGCCCGAAATCGACAACCTCGTCCGTTATGGCGGTCGGGTAACGCCACCTGACCATCACGTTAGGTTGGAGCCCCCAGAAAACGACGCCGTCAAGCTGTTTCCACAGCCAGATAAGTTTCGGGATGTTCCTGTAGCCGCCGGGGTTCTTGAGACACTCCTGCCGGTTGGCGGGATAATACTGGTATTCGCCGAGTACCACCGGCTTCTTTTCGGCCAGGTCTAAGAAGGCCGGGCCCCAATTTTGAACGCCTTGGTCAGATATGTGAGGATGGTGCAAGGCGAAGACTACCTTGTGCTTCGGGTCACTCACCGTGTTCGGCTTGACTCCCTGGAAAGTGGTCGCTACGCCCAAGCCTTCTACTTCGACCAGGTTGTCGCTGATGCTTTCAGCGGCATTGACCAGCGCCTGTTGGCCGACAAACCTCTTACCATGGTAATTGCCGCCCTTCAGCCATAAATCAAGATAGGCCTGGCTGTAGGTCAGGTTATTCTTGCCCGGCATGTGGAAGCGCGTTTCGTTAAAGACGTCCACAATTTCTTTGCCGCCCAAACAGCCATAACGTTTCTGCAAAAACTTGATGAAGTCGATCGACAGGTCGGTCGGCGCGGAAGTGTTGAAATCCGTGAACTCGTTCTGGTTGTTCAAGATTACACCGGTGTTGAGGCTGGTAATCAGCTTGACCTGGCGGTCGAGCTCGGCCGTGAACCTGGCGGGGTCTTGCCGCCACAGGTCTTGCGATAGCTGCAGGCGTATCCACTTGGCGTTCCAATACTTGGCGCCGGCGATAATCTGGGCGTCGACCCGCTCTTTGACGAACTCCTCGTCGTAATTCGGTTGCTGCAGGCCGCCATAAACCGAGATGCCGTTGATGCGTACTGTCTCGTCCTTTTCATTCTTGATGTAACGGCCCTCGGTGTGCAGTGGGCTGGTGTCGAGATGGCTGATGTCGATGTCACCGCACATTTCAGGATGGTCGTTGGAAACGTAAACCTGGTTGCCATCAGCCATCGCCCGGTCGAGGTTGGCCGATTCAGCCTTATACGCCAACGTCGCTAAGGCAGCTAGCGTCAAAGCGCCGGCCTGGAACACGACACGCCTGGCGCTCGCAAAGACGTTTGGACTGCTTGATGCTTCTGGATTCGCTCTCATCTAAATAAAAAAGGGGCCGCAGCCCCACCGTTGCTTATCTGTTAAATAATAACATAAAAGATAGATAATATCAAGACACTTCCCGTGAGCATGACTATTCCTATTACGCTTTCTTTGTATTAAAATGGGATTTGTAAAGGCCCGCAGATGGCGGGAGGTGGCAGAAAAAGAGATTTAAACGTGAAAACCTACACAAAAACCGTAGTCAGGCATGTTCGACGTGCCCTGCTCCGATTGGACAGGGTATTGAAGCTGGTGCTCGCGGTTTTGGTCGGTGTGGCGCCAGTATTGCTTTTGGGCATGACGGCGACGGCTGACCAGATTTCCAACCGGTCGCTGAATATCAAATCAGGACAGGCGGGCGCGACGACTATCTATACTTTTACCTTCACACCTCCGAACACCACACCGATACAAAGCCTGAAGTTCCAGATGTGCACCACACCACTTGGTACCTGCACGGCGCCGAGCGGTGCGAACATGGCTGGTGGCAGTATCACGCAAGGTGGCTTTGCTGGCGGCAGCTTTACCCCAGACACTTCCACCACCGGATGCACCGCAGTGACTGTAATTTGCTTGACCCGTACAAGTGTTTCCTCCGAAAGCGTATCGGCACACACCATTACGGACACCGGCGCCGTCAACCAGGACTCGACGAACTGCTCGGCTGCGGCCAACTGCACTTTCTTCGTGCGTATCACGACTTTCAGCGACACCGCTTACACTACGAAGATTGATGCCGGCACGGTAGCTTCGTCGACGACCCAGATTTTCACCGTCAACGCGGCCATCCAGGAAGTGCTGAGCTTCTGCATCGGCGCCACCAACATCGACGACGCGACCACCGCGCCGCCGCTATGCAGCAGCATCAGCGGTACTTCGCTGTCTTTGGGCGTGCTGGATTCGACCCACACGAATGTCTCGCCGGTATCGAGCACCAACCAGGGTGACGGCAATAACGCTGTCGCCGAGCTCAGCACAAACGCCGTGAACGGCACCGCCATATCGTATGACGCTATCCAGCAGTCCGGCTCACATCATCAAGGAACGTTGCGCGTGGCCGGCGCCACCTGTAGCAACCCCGGCGTTTCCAACACCGACCAGTGCATCAATGCTATCGGTACGACCCGCTCTACGATGACGGCAGCGACCGAGGCGTTCGGCATGACAATCGCCGGCGTCAACTGCGCCAACACCCTAGGCTACTCCTGTAGCTATTCCGGCAACACCTATAACCTGCGTAAAGCCTCGAACTACGACGGAACCGGAGTGGCAACTACTTACTTATCCGACGCTGGACAAGTTGGTGGCACGACTTCCGGCGGCTACGCGTGGGACGAAAGCGGCACAAACCAGACCATAGCCAGCTCGAGCACAGTCGTCGACAACGAGGCGCTGATTATCAAGTTCGCCGCGACCCCGACCATCGTCACACCAACAGGTTCATATACGGCCCAAGCTGACTACGTAGCGACCCCGACCTTCTAAGCAGTGTAAGCAATCTCACTCATAATTCCTGGCCGGCGGCCTATCATATTACGAGTTACGAGATAGTTATAGGGTTTTTGCTTCGATAACTGGAGGAAGACTGAGGTGAAAGTAAGGTCCTGGCTTTTCGGTGTCTACATCGCAGCCCTTGTGATTTACAGCTGTTTCACGCTGATCCCTGCTCCTGATCCTTTGACCTTGCTGCGCTACCACATCAGCGCGACAGGCTTAAGGCTGCTCGACGTCAGTATAATCGTACTCCTCGTCGGCATTTGGTTCGCCGGTTTTTACGGCTACACCAAGCTACAAGAGTATTCCAAACTCATACAAGCCGATAAAGACGGCAAACAGATAGCCTGGCTGACCAAAGGGCTGCTATTGCTGGTACTCTGGTTGCCGGTATCCGAAGTGGCTTCTTCCATCTTGAATTATTATGCCTTGAAACACCCCGGCTCGCAGGCGGCAGCCACGATTATCGATAACTACCTGAACCTGCTTTTCCCCTTGGTCGGCTTCGTACTGATTGGAATCGGCGCGCGCGGCCTCACCCGCCTCACCCGCTTCAAGCCGACATTCTGGATGCCCAACCTGCTCTATTTGGGTATCATTTATGTAGGACTGATATATTACCGGCTTATGGTTACGACCCACGGCCGCGCCCAGGTTTACCATCTGTCCATCTGGATGATGCTGCTCACCCTGGCCGCGCCATACATCTTCATGTGGAGCACCGGGCTGGTCGCCACTTACGAACTTTACCGTTACCAGCATAAGGTGGCAGGTGTAGTCTACAGGCGAAGCTGGGACATGTTGGCGCTCGGCCTCGGCTGGCTGATAGTCACTACCATATTGTTCCAGTACCTGACCACGCTGGTCAACAGGTTGTCGAGCTTGTCCATTTACTGGGTTTTGGCCATCGTCTATTCCGTGTTAGCAGTGCTGTCCGTCGGCTTCATTCTGATTGCTCTCGGCGCCAAAAAGCTGAAGAAGATAGAGGAAGTCTAAAATGGACACCGGTACCAGGCGCTCCCTCTACATGGAAGTCGTTACAGTGACGCAAGGCTACTTCGGCCCGGCGGCCGACCGCTTCGTATCCCGCCAAATCCGTAGCCATCTCAGCAAAGAGCCCGAGAAGCTGAACAGAAAAGACCTGTTGCCGCTTATAGATTGGATCAGCCTCACGATGGCACTGCTGATAGAAGATGAGGTCATTATCAACCGCTTCGTATCGGAACTTCGCCAACTGGCCAACGGCAAGCGGGCCTGAATGCCCAAAGGCTTAGTGGTAGCGGTTGTAGTGGCCGGCCTGGCCGCTCTGGTGGCAGTGTTGTCATTCCTGATGCAAGGCGCGCCGTTTGTGCCGACCAACGACGGCGATATGGCGGACATGCTGAAAGCCGTCGCCAAATTGCCGAAAAGCAAACGCCTCATCGACCTCGGCGCCGGCGACGGCAAGCTGGTGATTGAATTTGCCCAGCTTGGCTTCCGCGTCCACGGTGTGGAGCTCAAGCCGTGGCTTGTCAGGCGCGCCCGGCGGCATATCGCCAAAGCCGGCCTGCCCAGCCGCGCCAGCATGTCGCTGGGGGACTTATGGAAAACCGACACGAGCGGCTACGACGTGGTGTTGCTCTACGCCATCCCCCATGTCATGGGCCGTCTGGAGCGCAAGCTAACGGCCGAGCTCAAGCCCGGTTCGCTGGTAATCTGTAATTGCTTCGCTTTTCCGAACCTCAAACCGCAACGCACCTTGGGCAATATCCGCGTCTATGAAATAGGCATACAATTAAATCAGCATTAAAGGGAGAATTGCCATGTCACAGCAGAAAATGGAGCCGGGCACGATTGTTTTTATCTGGACTGTGCGGCCAGGTAAAGAGGAGCAGTTTGAGCAATATATGCACGAAATCCATAAAGTGGCTCGGACATTTCCGGGCCACATGGGCGTGACAACCTTAAAATCCCAGGCTCAAAAAGGCAATTTCCAGACTATTCTGCGATTTGACACAACAGAACATTTGGAGGACTGGCTAAATTCACCCATTCGCAAAAAATTGGCAAAACGAATCGAGAAAGTGGCGCATGTCGATGCCGCCCCGAAGACGACCGGCCTGGAAACGTGGTTTGAAATCCCTGGCCAAACCATCCCGCCGCCACGCTGGAAGATGGTATTGACTACCTTCGTCGCGATCTATCCGCTCAGTTTGCTTTACGGCTATCTTATCGCACCGAATATAACTGCTCTACCAACTCCGATAAGGGCGCTATTTTTACCGGTTTTCGCCCCGGTTATCTTAACTTATCTGTTTATGCCGTTTCTGACCCAAAAAGTCTTGAAAAGTTGGCTGTATAAGACTACTTAGCAAGCTTGATAAACGTGGCTCCACTAGTGGACTTACCCCGCAGCTATACTTTAGACTCGGTTTTCTTCTTTTTCGAGCGCGGCTTCAGCGGCCCTGTCGGCCGCCCTATCTGACTTGGTCATCGTTTTATCTTTTAGCAACGTGACTACGATAAGCGTGATTATGAACGACACGAACCACGACAGCACGAGGAATAAAATAAAGCTATAGCCCTTGTTCTTAGCTATAAAAGCCGGCCAGAAAGCGATAAAGACCCACAGGACTATTCCGAGAATAATGAAAAATGACATTTGTACCCCACTCTTAGATGTCTACTAATGATATACCGGCTCCACAGAAAATCATAAAAAAGAGTTGCAGCATGTTGGTTCCCCCTAGTGGACGTGCTTCGCAACTTTGACAGCAAACTTCTAACAAGTTTATCTATTTAGCTAATCTGCTCTATTAGAGCTTTGCCGGCATGTGGCGTACCAGGTGCTACTCTATGACCGGGAACGTCGAAAGCGCTTACGTGCAGTTGCCCATCTAGGTGCGGGGAGGTTGCTTCTCCGCTAACTTGCCATTTAACTCCCCAGCCATTCGCATTGAGTGTTTCCTCGATGCGCACAAGTTCAGGTTCATGTACGACAAGTGTTATGCCATGGCCATAATGTGCTAGTCTTTCCGCTATTGCTCTGCGTGTATGAGGTAGCGATTCAATATTGCGAGCCCCGTGAATTACGCGTAATTTTATTGGGTCAGGGACTGCAAACGCATACACGCTGTAAGTTGGATTTTCAAGTTTATAATCAGGAACAACTACATGTGACTGCGCCTGTAGCTCCTCGCCTGGTTCCGGAAAGTATCGCTCGCGTCCGTAATAATGTAAGCGCGAAAAGACATCGTGGCCGGGATTGGGTGCGCCGGCACGCTTTGGAATGGGCGTTGCTAGGTTTGAGTTAATAACGACAGCATTGTGATTAGGTATTGGCATAAAGCAAAAATACCACAAAATGTGATATTTGGCAAACGTGGCTCCGGGGACTGGATTCGAACCAGCGACCTAGTGGTTAACAGCCACCCGCTCTACCGCTGAGCTACCCCGGAATATTGAGAACCAGTCTATCATAGCGGCTTCTTAACAGATTGTAAATGGCCTAGCCGGCCGATTTCATGGCGGCTGCGGCGCGGCGGGCGTCGTCGCGGGCCTTGAGGGTCTGGCGCTTGTCGTAGCGCTTTTTGCCTTTGCCGGCGCTGATGCGCAGCTTGATGAAGCGGCCCTGCGTCAGGATTTCGAGCGGCACGATGGTGCGCCCTTGCTTCTTAGCTTCGATGAGCGCTTCGATTTCACGGCGCTTGGCCAGCAACTTGCGGGCGCGTGTCTGTTCGGATTCACCGATGGGAATGCCGCTCGTGCCGGCGATGGTCGCGTTGATAAGATACAGCTCGCCGCCGTTGACGGTGACGTAGGCGCCGCGTAGGTGGCCGTGGCCCATCCGCAGCGATTTGGTCTCGGCGCCGGTCAGTTCCAAACCCACCACCAAAGAATCACCGAGCTCGTAATCGTGCCGGGCACGGCGGTTTTGGATGGTCTTTGGCCGGTTCTGCTTCTTCTTAGCCATAGGAGTTAGTATGCCGGATTTTGACCGAAGATGCTACTGGTTGGCGAATTCCTGCTTGGCGACGTTCCAGAGCGACGGGTCGTGCAGCACGGTGAGCCGGTAATACCAGTATTCGGCGCCCCACAGCTCAATCTGGCGCATGCCGGTGGCGCGGCCATACTGGAAGCGGTCCTTCAAACGTTTGGCGTCGAGCGACTTGTTCTGCTCGGCCAAAGAAGTCTGTTGGATGGTCTGGCCGTTCGGTGGCCATGCCTCGGCCTGCAACTCACCGACAATCATATCTTTATGCAGGAAGATTTTCTGTACGCCGGCCAAAAAGCCGTAGAACCAGGCCGGCTGCGGGTACTCGAGGTAGCGGTGCGTCACTCCGGCGTCCCAGACACGCTTGTAAACCGAGACGCTGAACTCGTCGGGTTGCGGCTGGCCGGTCGGGAAACCGAGTGAGTTGTTGCTGCGGCCGATGATAATCGGGTGGTGCGGGTCGAGGCTCTTCACCAGCTTGTTTTCGCTGATTAGCCGCTGGCGGTCGAAGTTGGTACAGGTGCCGAAGCCCTGCAGGAAATACTCATTCTCGAGCTGGTAGCTTTGCAGGCTCGGTGAACCCTTGTAGCGGTTGATGACGGCAGTCATGTACTTTTCGAGCAGCGGTTGCCATTGGCTAGCCGGTTTGGAAGTATCCGCCCAGTTAGGCGCATGACACTCCGGCCAGCGTGGCTGGCGTAGGCCGACGGTTAGAATCACTTTGACATGGGTCGCCTCGGCCTTTTGGAATTCCCAATCGAGCTGCGAAAAATCGTAGTAGCCCGGTTGCGGCTCGCCGTCGCTCCAGTAGCTGACCAGCCGGAATTGCTTGACGCCGATGCCTATGAGCGCGTCCATTGTCTTCTGCGGGTTGACGCCCAGGCTCTGGGCGTAATCCGGAATGAAACTGACACCCTGCTGCAACGGAATGCTGCGCTCACTGTGGATGTACCACTGGGCGATCCCGTACATCATGACCACCATCAGCACGACCAGCGCCAGAACCACGGCCGACAGCTTCTGCCACCAGCCCTTCTGCCAGCAATTTTTAAGGCGTTTTAGCATATAATGGTAGGTAACTCGATGAAAATAACGATAGTGATTCCAGTATACAACGAGGGCGACAGCTTGAGCGCCTGCCTGGAGGCAGTAGGCAGCCTGTCGGTCGCGCCGCACGAGGTTATCGTGGTCGACAATAATTCGACCGATGATACCGCTGGCGTCGCCGGGCGCTTCCCTTTCGTCACCTTGCTTGAGGAACCGCGCCAAGGTGTGGTGCACGCCCGCAACCGAGGATTTGACGCCGCCACCGGCGACATCATCGGCCGCATCGACGCCGACACCATCTTGCCGTCCCATTGGACATATCAGTTAGCGGACATTTTCACCAACCGCTCAATCAGTGCCGTCTCCGGTTCGGCCCATTATTACGATTTCGCTCTCGATGGATTGGCCGACAACCTTGACGGTTACTTCCGCGACCGGCTGGCACGCAAACTGGGCACCGAAAACTTCCTCTGGGGAGCCAACATGGGCGTGCGGCGCTCGGCCTGGCAGGAAGTGCGCGGCAAATTATGTGCCGAAGGGCGAATCCACGAGGATTTCGACCTTGCCATCCACCTGCAGGAACACGGCCACTTGGTCGCTTATGAGCCTGACCTCACCGCCGGCGTCTCGTCACGCCGAATCGACACCGGCTGGCTCGATTATGTGCGCTACACCCTGCGCAGCCCGCAGACTTACGCCCGCCACAGCTTGGCCAGCCGCCGGCACATGTATCCGGTCATCGCCGTTTGCTGGCTGGCTTACCTACCCGGCCGGGTGATTTACCGCGGCTACGACCCGGCCACCCAATCATTCTCGTTTTCGCAGCTCGTCAGTGGCACGACCGCGCGCGTCGACCCGACAGCCAATGTCATTTAGGCTTTAGGTTCCAACTCGTTCATCTTGTAGCCACCGTCATCACTCGGTGTCGGATGGCAGGCTGACCACAAGCCAAGGTGTTGCGCCATGGCTGTTTGCTCATCAGCCGCGAACTGCGCTTTGTGGCTGAATGGGAAATACGGGTAGTAAAAGCCGTAGCCCTGTTGGATCAGCTTTTCGTTGACGTCCGTGCCATCCGGCAAGTAGATGTAGCGCAGCAGCCGGTTGTAGCGGTCGCGGTCGGTGTCGAGCGAATCGGCCACCAGGCGCACCCTTTGATTGCCTATGGTCGACTTGGTGAAAGCCGCCGCCTCGGGGCCGAAGCACTCCACTGGCGTGTTCGGTTTATGCGTTTCCGGTGTGTCGACGCCGATAAAGCGCACACTCTCGATCTTGCCGTTCATGTTCACGGCGATAGTGTCGCCATCCACGAAATGGTTGACGCTATAAAGCCCGGGCTGGTCCTGCTGTGCGGCCTGCATCGTCTTTTTGGGGCCGAAAACTGCCAGCGCCAGGATAATCAAGAAGACCAGAAGCGATAAGTACTTGAAATGGTGTCCGCGCATTACAGACCAAGTAACGACGAAATACGCTCCCCGTCAAGTTTCGTACCGTCTATTTTAATGACTTTTTCATCTTCATGTGGCTCTTCGAGCTTGGAAGTTATGGCATCGAACTGCTCGTCGGTCATGCCGTACATGTAGCCGTTGCGCATGACGGGCGTGTGCACCGAGCGCTCGTGGGCGACCTCGCGCGGCGTCGTCATCCAGATGACCAGCGTGTCGGCACCGGCTTCATCGGCGATTTGGCGCAGTTTCTGGCGGTCGGCGTAGAAGTTGAAATTGGTGTCGAATACGACGCTCTGGCCGGCTCTCAGCAGCGACGCCGCCTGGTCGTTCAGCTGGTCATAAAGCTGGAGGCTTTCGTCTTCTGAATGGGTCGGCTCCGGGAAAAGCTTGTGCCGCTCAGCGTCGGCCCAAAGATGTACTGCCCCGCTGCGCTCGGCAATCAGCTTGGCGGCGGTCGTCTTGCCGGCCCCCGGTGCACCTATGAACAGATACAAAGTCCGCTTCCCCATCCGCTTAATTGTAGCAGGTCAGAAGTCGATGCCTTTGTTGGCCAGGAATTTTTCGTCGAAGTGGTGCTTGACTTTGGTCATGTTGGTGGCGATGTCGACTTTGTCGAGCAGTTCCTCGGGGAAATCGCGCCCGGTCAGGCAAAGGTTGGTTTTGGGACTGCGCGCAGTGATGAGTTTTTGGAGCTCCTCTTTGGAAATCAGCCCTTCGTTGACAGCGTTGTTTATCTCATCGCAGATGACCAGGTCGAAGTCGCCGCTCGCAGCACATTTCAGTGCCTCCTTGTAGGTCGCCCGCGCCGCTTTCTGGTGCTGCTCGTCGCTGATGTGCTGCTCGCTCAGCTCGCCGGCCTTGTAAAAGCCGCGGCCGCCCTTGTAAAAGTGCAACTGGTCTTTGTACATCGGCTGGATGTCGCGGATGAAAACATGCTCGCCGACGCCCCAGAACTTGATGAACTGGATGAAGGCGACCCGCCAGCGGTTGCCGAGCGCGCGCGTCATCAGGCCGAGCGCGGCCGACGTCTTGCCCTTCCCTTCGCCGGTGTAAACCACGACCACCGACGGCTTGCTTTTGTAGTCCTCAAACGCCATTTACTACCAGTTTACCTTATGTTATTCTACGTTTTAATGACAAAAAGGAGTAGCAAGTGAGGACACCTGATTCACGACAAGACAGTTGCCTACCAGCTGAATGGGTAGAAAGCGCAACAACGGAACCTGAACCATGGCCACCAGAAGATTCTTGGAGACGTGGGCCGAATTTCATAGTTGAGTCCGGCATCGGCCACGATCCTGGGACGCATAGTGATGGTGGCGTATCTTTTGCTGCCGCATCCGAACCTACTCCTTGGCCGCCAGAAAAACCCTGGCCTAAAGAAGATTCTCACCTAGCCTGCTCGGGCTTAGAAATTGTCCTGCAAGAAATGCGACAAAAAAGAATCGCTAGGCGCGCAGCTTAGGCTAGCTGGTGGGCTGTGAGGGCTGCGTCTATGCGTGGGCGGTCGAAGCCGACGACGATGTCGCCGTTGATGTCGAGCACCGGAATGCCGCGCTGACCTGACTTCTGCACAGCTTCCATACCGGCGGCCGGCTCCTTGTCGACGTCGATGTACTTATACTTCACGCCAAGCTGGTCAAAGTACTTCATCGCCGTGTGGCAAAAAGCACACCACTCTGCCCCGTAAACTATTATGTTTGAGTCTGCCATTCGTACTTCTATTGTATCACTATACTTTGTAAAGTGAAAGACCGTTGCGTGATATATGTCACATCTGTTACAATATAAGGGAATGAAAGAGGCGAAGTCGAAGGTGGAGCAGACGAAGAGCCCCAACGCCGTCTTTGTAACAATGGCGTTGGATATGAGCTGGCGTCTGGCGTTAGTCGTGCTGGCTCCGATACTCGTCGGGGTTGAGCTCGACAAGGTATTGAAGACCTCACCGACGTTCGTGATTGCCGGCTTTATCCTGGCCATGGCCGGTACGGGAATCGTTTTGTGGCAGGCTTTGCAGGCCGCCAGCCGTCAACCTGTTCCTAAGCTGACTGCCGCCCAGAAGCGCGCGATTAAAAAGCAGAACGATGAGGATGATGACTGATGACAGGCCTTTTTAGCCGTTTCGCCGAAAGCAGCCCGACCATACACGTGGCGCCGGGCGAAGTCTTTACCATCGGTGGAATCCACGTCACCAACTCCATGCTCTACGGCTGGATAGTTTGTCTGCTGATGATTATCGGTTTCACCTATTTGGCCCGCAAGGTGACGATTAAGCCGAAGGGCGGAGTCGTGCAATACGTCGAAGCCGGGGTTGATTTTGTCACCAACCTGGTCGAGAACTCGTTCAACGACAAAGAGGTCGGCCGCAAGTACGTGTCGTTCTTCGTAACGCTGTTTTTCTTTATCCTGATCAATAACTGGGCCGGATTGATTCCGGTGGTCGGCGAAGGCTTCACGGTGCACGGCCACCCGCTGCTGCGGCCGATGACTGGCGATTTGAATGCCACGCTGGCCATGGGGCTGGTGACGATGATAGTAGTCTACGCTGCTTCCATAAGAGAGGTCGGCAGCTTCGGGAAGTATATCAAGCACTTCTTCATCGGCAGCCCGGCGAATCCGCTCTACCTGGTGATCGGCCTGATTGAGATGCTGACCGATTTAACGCGCGTGCTGTCCTTGAGCCTCCGACTTTTTTTGAACGTCACCATCGGCGAGATAGTGATTGCGGTGTTCGCGTTCCTGGGCGGCGCCTTGCTGCCAGGCAGCGTGTTGTCACCCGTCGTCGCCCTGCCCTTCACCCTGCTCGAGTTGGGCGTCGGCGCGCTTCAAGCATACATTTTCGTCATTCTGGGCGTGAATTACCTGGCAATCAGCGTCAATGCTGCCCAGGCGCACCACGACTTGACCGATGTTGACGTTCCTGAAACAATAGACGTAAAGAAAGCTTCAGGGACGGCATCGTCATGATAGGGTGTGTTCTATTAAGTAATGTAAAAGGAGAATCATAAATATGGTATTTGCAGACACAGCAAGTGCGCAAGCAATCAGCCACGGCATCATGATCGGCGGCGGCTTCATCGGTCCGACAATCGGCATCGGCCTGGTAGGCGCCAACTATTTACAAGCCGTCGGCCGCAACCCTGAGGCTGCTAAGTTCCTGGGCCAGGCGTTGGTGTTCGTCGGCCTGATTGAGGTCTATGGCCTTCTGGCATTCGCCTCTACATTCTTCGTTAAATAAGGAGTCGCTCCGTTGATCGCACCTATCTCACAATTCGCTGACAGCTCATCCGGAATCGGCGCGCTGGGTATCGATGGCAAAGCCTTCATCATCCAGCTGATTACGTTTTTGCTGGCCTTTTGGGTGCTGAAGCGCTATGCCTTCACGCCGATCGCCAAGATTATGAACGAGCGCCGCAAGACCATCGAAGCCGGCGTGCGCTTAGGCGAAGAGATGCAGAAAGAAAAGGTCGAGCTCGAGGCGAAGGTCGAGAATGAGCTGCAGGCGGCCCGTGCCAAGGCGGATGGCATCATCGCCGACGCCAACGACGTCGCCAAAGAAAGCATCCGCGAAGCCGAAGAATCAGCCCGCCAGAAGGCTGCCGGCATCATCGATGCCGCCGAAGCCCGTATCGAGCAGGACACCGCCCGTGCCCGCCGCGCCCTCGAGAAAGATGTCGTCGGCCTGGTTGCCGAGGCCACCGAGGCTATCATCCACGAGAAAGTCGACGCCAAGAAAGACGCCCAGCTGATTGAACGCGCCCTTAAAGAAAGACAGGCCGCATGAAAACGCCGCGTAGCCGCATCTCCGGATTCGTCGCCGACCAAACTTTGAAAGGCGCCTCGGCCCGCAAATTGAGTCGCCAACTGGCCGCCTACCTGCTGGCGGAGCGGCGCACCAGCGAGCTCGATTCCATTCTGCGTGACGTGCAGGCCGATTGGGCAGAAGCCGGTTACGTCGAAGTCATCGCCAGCAGCGCGCATCCGCTGACGGCTGGCGTCAAAGCCGACATCCAAAAGCAGATAAAAAAGCTCTACCCCGACGCTAAGCGCGTCAACGTGACCGAAGAATACGACCCGGAAGTTATCGGCGGCGTGCGCCTCAACCTGGCCAACCGTCAACTCGACCTCAGTGTCGAGGCCAAACTTAACCAGTTCAAGCAGTTAACCCTTAGCGGAAAGGAATAACGAGTGGCAGATTTATCGATTGCGGAATTATCATCGGACATCCGGGCGGCAATCGCCGAGCTTAAACAGCGCCCCGAAATCGAAAACGTCGGCGTGGTCACGCGCATCGGCGACGGCATCGCCTGGATTTACGGCCTGAGCGCCGCCGGCTACAACGAAATGCTCGAAATCGAAGGCATCGGCGGCGTCAAGGTGACGGCCTTCGCTTTCAACCTCGGCGAAGACGAAATCGGCGCCGTGTTGATGGGCAAAGACACCGACGTAAAAGCCGGTGCCAAAGTGCGCCTCTCCGGACAGGTTTTGGAAGTGCCCGTCGGGCCGGAATTGGTCGGCCGCGTAGTCGAGATCG
>DATIHM010000026.1:0-23935 GCA_035480695.1 Candidatus Saccharimonadia bacterium | reverse complement strand
ATTGCGGCAGAATAATCTGCTTGTCTGCCACCTTGCCCGGATAATCTTCAATTCTGCTGGGAAGCGATTTGTCGTCACCGTCGGCCATTTCCTGGGAAGTCTGGATGGTGTTGTAATCTTCGAGTGCCATCTCCAAGCTGTGCAGGGTTGAAAGTGGCTGTAGCCCTACCCCCCTGACATAGCGGGCAACCTTTTGGGCACCATACATCGTGTGGTTCAGCCCTTGGCTTGGTATTTCCGGCCAGGTCATTTCGGGATTGTCTGCCCTTGCTCTGGCTTGGCTGTAAAAGCTCAATAACAAGGATACCTCGTCAAGTCCCTCTGGATATCCGGGACCAGCATCGAGGTTTTCGGGATATGGCTCGTCAAATTTCATACCCGCATTCGTGAGTGCAAATCGAACGACATAAGTGCGTCGAATCAGGACGTCAAGTTTTTCCTGCGTGCTTGGGTCGGCCGAGGTTGTTTCAAAAAGATGAGCTGTCATATCAACCCCGAAGCATTTTTGAGAGGTACTGGCCGGTGTAGCTGGCCTTGGTTTTGGCGACTTGCTCAGGTGTGCCTTCGGCGACTACTTTACCGCCGGCATCGCCGCCTTCCGGGCCCATGTCGATTATCCAGTCGGCGTTTTTGATGACATCGAGGTTGTGTTCGATGACGACCATGCTGTTGCCGGCTTCGACCAGGGCATGCAACATGTGCAACAGCTTGTCGACGTCGGCCATGTGCAGGCCGGTTGTCGGTTCATCAAGGATGTAAAGCGTGCGGCCGGTCGGCCGCCGGCTGAGCTCGGTGCTGAGTTTGATGCGCTGGGCTTCACCGCCGCTTAGCGTCGTGGCTGGCTGGCCAAGCGCGATGTAGCCTAGGCCGACGTCGACCAAAGTCTGCAGCTTGCGGGCGATGGCCGGGATGTTCTGGAAAAATTCCAGCGCCTGCTCACAGGTCATATCCAACACGTCGCTGATGGTCTTGCCCTTGTAGTGGATTTCCAGCGCTTCGCGGTTGTAGCGCTTGCCATGGCAGACTTCGCACGGCACGTAAACATCGGGCAAAAAGTGCATCTCAATCTTGATGATGCCGTCGCCGGCGCAGTTCTCGCAACGGCCACCTTTGACATTGAAACTGAAGCGTCCGGCGGTGTAGCCGCGCAGCTTGGCCTCAGGTAGCTGGGCAAAAAGTTCGCGGATGGGCGTGAACAGGCCGGTATAGGTCGCCGGGTTGCTGCGCGGCGTGCGCCCGATCGGTGACTGGTCGATGATGATGGCCTTATCGAGTTGTTTGATGCCTTCGATGTCGTCGTGCTTGCCCGGCACAGTGCTGGCGCGGTGCAGGCGAGCCAAAAGTTCCTTAGCCAGAATGTCGTTGATCAGGCTGGATTTGCCCGAGCCGCTGACACCGCTGACAACCACCAGCTTGCCAAGCGGAATCTCCACATCGACGTTTTGCAGGTTGTTCTCGCTGGCACCCTTGACCACCAGCGACTTGCCGTTGCCTGGCCGGCGCTTTTTTGGAGTAGCTATACGTTTCTTGCCTGACAGGTATTCGGCCGTGATGCTGCCTGGCACTTTAGCGACTTCGCTTGGCGAGCCGGCGGCCACGACTTTGCCACCGTGCATACCGGCGCCTGGGCCAATATCCAGCAGATAGTCGGCCGTTCGGATTGTCTCTTCGTCATGTTCAACAACCAGCACAGTGTTGCCGAGTCCTTTGAGATGCTGCAGGGTGCGCACCAGCCGGGCGTTGTCGCGTTGGTGCAGGCCGATACTCGGCTCGTCCAGCACATATAGCACGCCCATCAAGCCGGAACCGATCTGAGTCGCCAGCCGGATGCGCTGGGCTTCACCGCCGCTCAGCGTGTTGGCACTCCTTAACAAGTTAAGGTAGTTCAGGCCGACATCTTGCAAAAACTGGAGCCGGGCACAGATCTCTTTCAAAATCATCTGGGCGATTTTGGTCTCTTTTTCGTTAAGTTTGAGGCCGTTGAACCAGCCGAGCGCCTTGTCAATCGACAACGAACAGACGTCCATGATTGACGATTCGCCGACAGTGATTGCCAGCACTTCGGGCTTCAGCCGTTTGCCCTGGCAGGCGTGGCAGGGCTTTTCCTGCATGAAGCGCTCGATGTCGCGTCGGATGAAATCGCTATCGGTTTCTTTGTGGCGGCGCTCCAGATTGGGTACAACACCCTCATAAGTCGTCTCGAACGAACGGCCCATGCCCAAGCTGACCCGGAAAGTTTCCTTGCCGGTGCCGTACATAATCAAGTCAAGCTGTTCCCTGCTGAGCTGGCCTGTCGGAACATGTAGACTGAAACCGTGTTTGTCGGCCACAGCTTGCAGCTTTTTCATATACCAGTTATCGACGTTGATGCGGTTGTAAGGTCGGATGGCGCCCTCGGCGATTGTCAGGTTGCCATTCGGGATTACCAGCTCGGGGTCGACCTCTAACCGCGCGCCCAGGCCGGTGCAGACCGGGCAGGCGCCGTGGGGCGAGTTGAAGCTGAAGGTACGCGGCTCCAGCTCGGGAATGGCGACTTCAGGGTGGTCGGGGCAGGCGTACATCAGGCTGTAAGTCCAGGTTTCATCGGAGTCGGCGTCAAGTACCACGACCTTGCCCTCGGCCACATCCAAAGCCTGCTCGACTGACTGCACCAGGCGCGAGCGGCTGTCTTCGTTGTTCACCAGCCGGTCGACGACGATTTCGATACGGTGCCGGTACGCTTTATCGAGCTGCGGGAATTCATCCAGCGCGTAAACGACGCTGTCGACGCGCGCGCGCGCGAACCCGGCGCGTTGGTACTGCTCCGGAATGTGCTCGAAGGCGCCTTTTTTATCGATCACGACCGGCGCCAGAACCATCAGGCGCTTGCCCGTACTGCTTGCCACGATCTGGTCAATGATGCCGTTGGTTGTCTGGCGCACCACCGGGTTGCCATCAATCGGGCAGTGCGGAACGCCGATGCGGGCGAACAGCAGGCGCAGGTAATCATAGATTTCGGTGACGGTGGCAACAGTCGAGCGCGGGTTGCGCGAGGTTGACTTCTGATCAATCGAAATAGCCGGCGACAAGCCGTCTATCTGGTCGACATCAGGTTTTTCCATCAAGCCCAGGAACTGCCGGGCATAAGAGCTGAGTGACTCCACATAGCGGCGCTGGCCCTCGGCGTAAATGGTGTCGAATGCCAGGCTCGACTTGCCTGAACCGCTCAAGCCGGTTATCACGACCAGCTGGTTGCGTGGAATCGCCACGTCGATGTTCTTGAGGTTATGTTCTCTCGCGCCCTTGACTGTAATCTGTTCTGCCACTCAATCTCCCTCTCGTAAGGCACTCAATTATACAGAAACTTTCCCTGTTTTTCCAGTCCTATAAGCAACTTTACTTGCATTTTTGGCACTTTATATTAAAGTATCCGTCATGGCATACGAAGGGCACAATCCGCGCCACGGAGGTGAAAATTTTTTTCGCGAAATGGCCGTTGAGCGCAGCGCCGAGGGCAGTGGCCTCGTTCGTCTTTGCAGTGCTTTATACCAAATCGTGAAGGAATCCCCCAACTCGGACATCTGGCTATATAAGCCGCAAGGAGCCAGGACTGATGAAGAGGCTTTTCGACACAGGACACGCTTAGCTCTGTTTTTTCCTGGTGAAGTACGCCGCAATATGTACCTTCTTAAGCATAAAACACCGGCCGAATACGGCGAATACATAACCGAAAATTTTCCCGAACTAGCTGAGCCTGTGAATGGTATCGAGCTCGAAAGGTTGGTAGCAATCCGCCGCAAAAACTCACTAGCCTTTGCGTTATCAACCAACCAGAAACAAAAGCGCCAGCTAAATCGCCAAAGGGGTAACATCTGCTTCAGCTACTCAAAAGTTGGCCGTTTTCCAGCACACTCTCTAGAACTGAAACCTAATTTTGAACCGCTCGTATGGCTCGCGGTCATTAATCAAGCAAGGGAATCGACCGTAAAAGAAATGAAACGTAAGATTGGCCAGCACCTGACAGTCGATAAAGTTACTTTAGGTGTGGATTTACCCGGTCAAAGAAACGGCGTAGCTGGTGCCAATGTGGAGCATGAAGCATAAGCATTAAATACAATCTTGTTGACATGTAAGCAACTAGGTGTATAATTCTGGTCAAATCGTTCTAAAAAACGGGGCACCTATGTACAGTTTATTGGTCGGCGGATTTTTGCCGGGCACGAATATCCAACTCTCTTTCCAGGCTTACCTGGCGATTATGACGTTGCTTATGGGAGGCGTGTCTATCTTCCGGATTGAGCGGCGCCAGCGGAAGTGACAGTTGGCGCCAGCCGCGTACCGCTGCACGCTAACCAGCTGCATCGGCGGGCATAATAGATTCGCCATAGAGTCGAAGCTCTTCCAGCAGGTATTTCTGGTTACTAGTCAGCTTAGTCTCGGTAAGCTCTTGCAAGCGACTGAAGTACTTTGCCAGGCGGCTGTCCTGGCCGCCGGCAAACAGTTTCTTGGCGACAAACTCATCCCACACCACACGCTCTTCCGAGCTTAAGCTTTGAGGATAATTGCGTGCCTTATAAAGTGGCAGCAGGCTTTTTAGCCGTGCATCTTTCAGGTTGGCGGCCAGACCAGGCAGGTCTGAAGGTTCGGCAGCACGCACCGCAGCCATGGTCGATTCATCTGATTTGTTAAGGAAGCCCTCATAGAGCCGCTCGTCAACGGTCAACTCGTTGTCGACTATGGCCAGCTGGGAGCGCTCGCGTTCTTTGTCCATGCGCGCCACGGCTTCGGCTATTTTGTCGGCGAACACGGCGTGATGTTTTTTGAGGACCGCCAGGTTTTCGGTCACTGTCTCCAACTTCAGCTGCAGCCTTTCCTGTGTGGCATCACCTTTAATTACACCTAGTGGCGCCACGGCGGGGCAACGGTTGTACTTGAGCGTCTTGACCGGCAGGCGCACGACTTCCAGGTCGGGATTGTAGCGCCAGGCTTCAATCAGTTGGTCGACCGACATTTCGAGGAATGGCTCTGGGTCGAAGCGCAAGTCATAAACCAAGGCGGCGTCTTGCTCGGCGTGTTTGGCCAGCTGAACGGCCACACTGGTGTGCAGCCATTGGCTGGAATAGCGCCCGGTCGTGTAAACGAAAGGCGTGCCCTTTTCGACCAGCGCTTTGACTTCTTTTTTGCCCTTGTTTTTCAGCTGGTAGTCGAACAGCTCAGGCTGTTCGGATTTGATAAGCCTGGCAAGGTCGATAGTCGCCAACACATCGCTCAAGGCATCATGGGCATTGGAATGCTCGAGCTTATTGATGCTCGTCAGAAATTCCAGCCGGTTGGTCGGCTTGCCGTCGGGAGAGAACGGCCATTCGATGCCGTCGGGCCTGAGCGCCCGCGTCATGCGCACCACGTCGAGCAGGTCCCAGCGCGAACAACCGTCTTTCCACTGCCATTCATAAGCGTCATAAAAGTTGCGGTAGAGCAGGAACCGCATGAATTCGTCATCGAAGCGCACGCTGTTATAACCCAAGAAAATCGTGTCCGGCCTGACGACTTCCTTATAGAAAAGCTTAAGAAACTCGGATTCGGTGAGCCCTTCGGCAATCGTCTTTTGCGGAGTGATACCGGTAACAAGCACTGCGTCGGGGTCAGGCAGAACGTCCGGGGTCAATTTGATTAGCACATTGACCGGTTCGCCGATAGGCTTGAGGTCCATGTCGGTGCGCTGGCCGGCGAACTGCACGACACGCGCCGTGCGCGGGCTGAAACCCGACGTCTCCAAATCATAAAAGAAAAAACTGGCCGCCATAGACTACCAGTTTAACAGGTCAGGATTTGTGGGCATACCGCAGAGCAAGAGCAGACAAGCGCTGCCAAATGCTTGGCCTCTGCGGCGGCTTAGTCTCGGGCTTGAGTGACACAGGCGCCTTCGTGGGCGCCTCAATTTGAAAGGCTAAATCTTTGATTAACTCCAGCGTAAGCGTAGTTTCAGCAACTGCTTTACCTTGCGTGCTTACAACTTTCTTTTGGTGGTCGAGCGGCAGGTTTCTGGCCAAAGTCAACTTATGTTCCGTAACCTTGAGGCCACTTTCGGTAATCTCCCGGATTTTAATAAGCGAGCTAATTGTGTTTGTGTAATCCGGAGATTGAATCAATACGCTTTCGACAGGGAGGACCCTTTGGTCTTTACCATCAATCATTTCTACGGTGTTAAAAATTGCTGTGCCGTCAGTCTGACGAGCTGAGCGCCATTCAGCATTAAATATACCGGCCTGATTATATGTGCTAAGAATACGGTTGTAGGCATCCAGAACTACAGGGTCCGGCAATCCTTCGTGACTTTTGCCGGCTTGGGGCTCGGCTGGGAAAGTTTCAGTGATAGACATCTTGGCTAATCCTATATGTATTTTACAACATCGTGTCAGTAGCTGAAAGTCTGGCCCCCGTTTTGGGCGATGCGGATGGCCTGGCCAGGCTCGATGCCCTGGCGGCGTAATTCGTGCAAGATGCCGGCGCGGCGCATGATGTCGCGCAGGCGTTGGACGGCCTGCTCGTTGCCGAAATCGGTACGGCGGGCGAATTTCTCAATCTTCTGGCCAGTTACGACAAATACATCGCCGTCTTTGCTGACGTTCCATTGGTCAGAGCTGTCGGTTAGGGTGAGCACGGGAATCTCATTTTCTTTTGCCTCATCGGCAGGTTGGGCACGGACGGCTTGCACGACATCTTTGACGGCGAATTTCAGTTGCGGCAATCCATCACCGGCCTGGGCTGAGATGGCGAAAACTGCGGCATCGTCATGCGAGACCCGCTTTAGCTGGGCGACCAGGTCGTCTACAATCTCGTTATCGAGGCCTTCTACTTTATTCAAGGCTATGATTTCCGGCCGCTTGATAAGTTCGGGCTGATACGCCTCGAGTTCGGCGCGCACCGTCTGATAGGCATGGGCGACGTCTTCGTTGTAAGCATCAACCATGTGCAGGATGACGGCCGTGCGCTCGATGTGCCGCAAAAAATCGTGACCCAATCCTTTGCCCTCGGCGGCGCCTTCAATCAGTCCAGGAATGTCGGCAAACAATATGCTTGTGTCTTTATCGACGTCGACTACGCCCAGGTTCGGCGTCAGCGTCGTAAACGGGTAGTCGGCGATTTCGGGCCGGGCGTTACTCAGTTTGCTGAGCAGGGTGGATTTTCCAGCATTAGGCAATCCAACAAGCCCGACGTCGGCAATCATCTTGAGCTCGAGGCTTAGCTCGTGCTCTTCGCCGGGTTCGCCCTTTTCGGCAAAGTTCGGGGCTTGCCGGCGCGAAGATACGAAGTGCGCGTTGCCGAATCCACCGTGGCCGCCCTTCGCCACCACAGCCTGTTGGCCGTCTTCCACCAAATCGGCCACCACCGTGCCATCTGACTCAATCGCCATCGTGCCGACCGGAACGGCCACCAATAGGTTCTTGGCGCTGCGGCCGTGCTTGCGGCGCGGCCCGCCGGCCTGGCCTGAGTCGGCCCTCAATTCCTTCTTGTAACGGAAAGCCGCCAGCGTATTCTGGTTGCTGCTGGCCAGCAGCACGATGTCGCCGCCGTTTCCGCCGTCGCCGCCATCCGGTCCGCCCTTAGTGATAAACTTTTCCCGCCTAAAACTCAACTTGCCATCGCCGCCGGCGCCAGCTGCGACAGTGACGCTGACTTTATCTACGAAGCTCATTAATGGGTTATGAAGTTGTCGAAGTGGCTGGCCGGGACGGTTCCGTAACCTACCCTGCCCCAGCCGGCTACGCCGTTCATGTCGCGATATTGTATGGAACCATCCGGTAATACGGAGTCGACGACTGCCACGTGGCCTTCGCCACCGGCAACCCGGCTGCCGATTTGGGCGATGGCGCCTGGCGTCGGCGTCTTGCTGACATGCCAGCCGCTCATCGAAGCGTAGTAAGCCCAGGTGCTGGCGTTGCCCCAGTTGGCCGGGACAGCGATTTGGGTTGCGACGTACCAGGTGCAGTAGCCGTAGTCATAGCCGTTGTAGCCGTAAATCGGGGCGCTCCCCCATGGGAAGCTGTTAGCGGATACGCCGGCTATGTTGGCGGCGGTTGTCGGTCCGGCGTTGACGCCGTCTGGTACGATAATGCGTTCGCCGACCTGTAGGCCTTTGAGCTCGGCATCGTTATAAGCGATGATTTTGTCACTGTTACTGCGGAAGCGTGAAGCAAGAGTGGCTGCTGTGTCACCCGGCTTGACGGTATAGACGATGCCGTTGACCGGCGGAATCGCCAATTTCCGGCCAGGGCTGAGCGCGTCGCCGCTCAGGTTGTTCGACCAGCGGATGCTGTCTGACGTGACCCCGAACTTGGCCGCCAGGGTTGAAACGCTATCACCGGCCACGGTGGTGTAATCCTGGATGTCAGCGTTCGACTTCAGAACTGTGCCGACAACCTCTGGCTTGCTGACCACGCCGCTGGTGCTGGCGGTCATGGCGATGTCGGCAGCGGCCGATTGCGCCTGGTTAGAGATAGCTGTCGTTTCCGGCAAGCTCGACATTCGGGCAACGGTAAGCGCGATATCAGCCGACGAAACCTGGTCGAGCGGATTGGCGGCCGCCGTGACTGCAGCGTCGCTAGAGACAGCCGTCGTAGTCACGCTCTGGGCGTGCTGGTTCTGCAAGACGAAAAAAATTATCACCGCCAAGGCGATGACATTCGAAGCCAAAAGGCCATACCGTATAACGCGGCGACGAACAGCCTTGCGGCGTAGCTTCAACTGCCACTGTCGGTACCTTTTGCTCAGGCCTTGCGAGCTAGTCGGAGCATTCAGGCGCTCACTGACGGTCGTTAAGGGAGTCGTACTAATAAACTACCTCTGTAAAAGTTACCGCTTAAGTATAGCAAATTCCTATTGGCCACACAACTTGTGGCAATACTTCTGGGTCTGCGCCTGGTGTTCCTGATAGGTCGTCGAGAAATAGGTAGTGCCGTCGTCGCCGGTCACGAAATATAGCCAGTTGGTGCCGGCGGGATGCTCCACTGCTGTCAAGGCGGAAGCAGTTATAGTGCTGATGGGGGTCGGCGGCAAACCAGGGTGAATCAAGGTATTATATGGCGAATCATAATTCAAATTAGGCACGCCAGTAGCGGTTATAGAGCCATAAAGGGCAGTCACATCGGAGCCCAACTTGCCACCACTCTTAAGACGGCTCAAAAATACCTGGGCGGCCTGGGCCTGGTCAGTTGGCTTATTGACCTCTTGGCTGACTACCGACGTCAAGGTTAGGCCCTGGTATGGCGTTAAGCCTTCGGCAGCGAATGCCGCCTGCACATCGGGAGTCAGATGCTTGCCCATCTCATCGAGCGATTGCCGGACAATGTCTGAAGCCGATGAGCCAGCGTCCTTGTCCCAAGAGTCGGGCCACAGTAAGCCCTCCAGGCTGTTAATATCCACCGGCTTATAGGACATAACTGGCAAATCCGAATATTGGCTCAGATTATTCAGGGCTTGGTCGACATCATTTGGCTGGAACCCGAAGTTAATCAGCTCATTCCTGACTTGGTCAATCCGTTTGCCTGGATAAATGGTGACTAGCTCGTTTGAAGTGCGGCCACTTGTTAAGACTGACACAATTGTGGCAACGTCTTCGCTAGGGGAAAAGGCAAAACTGCCAGCCTGCAATTGGGCACTGACTTTTTTGGTGCGCACGTAAACTTCGAAGGCGGCTGCGCTGCGAATTAGCTTGTCGTCTTCGAGCTGGGCAGCGATTTCTTTGACAGAACTACCTGATTTGATCTCCACGACCTGCGACTTCTGGCTGTCGCTGACAGCCAACAGATTCTGCTCATAAATGTGCTTGCTGTAAGCTCCAAGTCCAATCAACAGAGCTACAACTACGACGAGCCCGAGCGCCCCCCACCCCCATTTCGGAATACGCCGGCGGCGCCTGTAACTTTTGTGGCGATACAAAGGCATCCGTCTATTATACCGCTAGGTAGTCTTCGAGTATGTAGGTTGCGGCCAGGGCGTCGATGTCGCCTTTGGCGTACGGTTTGCCCCGGGCGCGCAGCTCTTCTTCGGCTTTTTTTGAGGTCACGGCTTCGTCTTGCAGGTGAATCGGCAGGTCAGTGCGCTTTTCCAGCTCTTTGGCAAAGGCCCTGGCGGAAGCGGTTTGGGCAGTTTCCTGGCCATCGAGCCCGCGCGGCAAGCCGACGACGATTTCGCCAACGTCTTCGTTTTTGATTATCTTTTCCAGTTCATCGAATACGTCTTCGCGCTGAAGCGTTGTGAAGGGTTGGACCAGGCGGGCGGATATAGAAGCCAGCGCCAGGCCGACCCTGGCCTCGCCGACATCCAAAGCCAAAATACTAGTGGTTGGCATTGCTGGATTGGGTTGTTGTAGGCTTGGCAATCACGACCTTGATGTGGTCGGTTTTCTTCGGTGCAGTGCTGACCCAGAACGGGCTGAACTTGACATCGACGCTGGTCACGTCGGGGTTGCTGGACAGGTCGCTCTTGATAGCGCCGGCCTTCTTGCCAGCCGCAGCCTGCTTAATCGAGTCGGTGTTTAGCGCTGGGCCGACCACGGCTTTGGTGCTCAGGGTAAGGGCGGCGCCGGTCGCTGTCTGATTATTGATGGTGTAGACGGCGCTGCCCAGCCCATCGTCAAGGATGCTTTGTTTGGCGGAGTCAATCTGCGTCTTGATGTTGCCGTCAACCAGCGAAGTCAGGTCATCTTTGTGGACGGCGAACACTGTGTAGTTGATAGTCTCGGTGACTGTGACAGTGGAGGCGACTTCGCCGACGTTGGCGCTACTGGTGACATTCGGCGTGCCAGCATTAAACGTAGCATCAAGCGGATACAAACCTTCGCCCTTGGCCTGGGCATCAAGCGCCTGCTTCATCGTACTATCATTTGCGGCGCTGATTTTTGACTTAGCGTTATTGATGTCGTTCTGGTTGACGCTCTGCACGATGTTATCTGTTCCGCCACTGGCTGAGCCGGAAGCCGAAACATCAGAGCGCCCTGCCACAGAGAACGAGGTGCCGTTCGGAGTGTTAAAGCTGGAGCCGGCACTTTGGGCAGCAATCGGTGTGCTGCTGTCGGCTTGGAAAGTAAGACAGTTGTGATTTATGTGCGGGTTCCCGTTAAAGGTCGTGTCCTGCTGGGTGATATAAGTTTGACCGTTGGCGCTTACCCCTGTACCTGCTGGCACGTCAAAGGGCTGCTGGACCGTGCCACAGACCTGGGCACTCATCGTTATATTGCCGCTGGCTTTCTGTCCGTTGTTCTTCTGGCCGGTGGTCGGCACCTGCTGAGTGTAGGTTTTCTGCTGTTGCTCGAGCTTGGCCGGCACGACGCCGTTATCGGGGTCGAGACTTTGGGCGGCGGTGGACAGCGTAATATCCTGGTTGGTGGTGACGTTGGTGGCATCCGTCTTGATGTTGATGGTCGCCTTGGCCAGCGACGAATTGGCGAAAACGAAGAAGAAGATAAGCAGGATAAGCGCCAGTATGCCGAGCGCCAGAAACAGGCGGAACCGCTCAAAGTTCGGAATCTTGAGCTTCTTGTCTTTCTTTTTCTTGGGCGGCTCGAACGTCTTGGGCGCCGCCTTGTCGGGGGCGTCTTCGGGCGGCAGATCTTCGTCATCCAGAGCTATGGTTTCGACTCCGCCATCTTCGGCAGCCTTGCCAATAGCAGCGCCGGCCATGCCAGCCGCTGCCAACTCACCGACAGGCGCATCCTTATCAATTGGCGGCTCGATGGTCTCAGTAGCATCTTCGTCGACTTCCTCTTCAGTGTCGTCGAGGCTGCCCGGACCGGCCGGAATTTCCGGCTTTCTGGTCAGCGTTTTTGCAACGTGGATGTCAGCCGCTCCGGCCAGGGGCAGCAGCCCGGCTTCACTGGTAATCAGAACTAGGTTTTTCTTGGAATCGTCGGCCGCCCGCTTCAGCAGCTTCATGTTCACGATGCTCTGGAACACACTGGCCCTTTTAGGCAGCACCAGCGCGACGACCTTGCCGTCGCTGGCTTTCAGCCTATCGATGATGCCGGTGATTTCGTCGTCGATGTCTACGTAAATTGTGTCTTTGTCGCTGGCCATTATACGCTCAACATTTTATCAATTTTATCGCGGATTGAGCCAGAACCGCCGGCGAATTGGCGAGTGTCCATGCCGACGCGCAGCAGGCCCATGGCGGTGATGAAGGTGTGATCGTTGACGTCACCGGTCTTGTCGGTGATGCCGGCCACTTGCTCGGGACGGATGTGGTGCACGCTGGGTTTGCGCGTGAACGGCAGGCTGCGGAACCACTCGGTGTGCTCGAGCCTGTCCATCAAAAGGTCGAGCGAGGCGCCGCCGCCACAGAGGAACATGCGGTGCGGCAGGTGGTCGAGTTTGGTGAATTCGCTGAGTGCCAGCTCGATGCCGCCGATCCAGACGTCGGCCGTTTTGCCGAGAGCCTTTTCGAGTGCCGGACGCTGGGCGACAGCCACCTGGTTGGTACTGAGGCCGACCTTGAGCTCTTCCGCTTTTTCGAAATCCACCCCCAAATCGCGCTCGATGGCATGGGTGTAAGCGCGGCCGCCGATGCCGAACATCTTGGTGCCCTGCACACCGCCGTCGTTGATGACGGCGATGTCAGTCGTACCACCACCGACGTCCATCAGGATGGCGCTGAGGTTCTGGTTGGGGTTGTTGCCGATAACGGCCCGTGCCACGGCGAAAGGCTCGGCTGCCACGGCCAGCAGGTCCAAATCAAGCTCTTGGGCGGTTTTCTCGAGCGCCCCGATGTGGATCATCGGCGCAAACGCCGTGTAGAGCTGCACGACGACGTCCTTACCCTGGAAACCGATTGGATTCGTCACCGGGTAGCCGTCAATCTCGATACTCACCAGCGCGCTGTTCACCAGCCGCACCTCTACCTCTTTGCCACCGAGCTCCCAGGCCAATTGCTGCTTGGCCTTGGTCTGGGCCTTGTCTTGAACCAGGTTGATGATTTTTTCCATTTCGGGAATGTCGAGCGGTTTTGTTGCCTCGCGGCGCGCCACTCGCACAGTGGTAGTAGTGCCCTTCACCAGCTCGCCAGCGATGCCAATGATGGCGGCACGCACGCTGACGCCGGCCTGTTCTTCGGCCTGGTTGAGCGCTTTGTCGCAATTCTCGACCACGGCGGCGATGTCGCTGATGGCGCCGGCCTGCATGTCGGTCAGTCCCTGGTGGCAGCGGCCCACACCGACGATTTCGGCCGTGCCGTCGGCCTCGTTCACCTTGCCAATCAAAGCTTTGACGAATTCGGTGCCGATATCGAGCGCCACAAGGTACTGGTCTTCCTGCGGTTTACCGGGGCGGTCGCGGACTTTTGAAGATGCTTTGCTAGCCCCTTGGAGGGCCTTCTGCGCCATAGCCGAGCTGACGCTCTTAACTTTTTCAAGCATATGCACTATTTTATCACAGATTATACCTTAGAGAGCGCTTAGCAGCGCCTAAAATTCTCCTAAAATTCTGGGGTCCAGCCGGAAGCTTCTGTCTGCCTGTTTCGGTTTTTCTTGCTTTCGATAACTTCACGTAGCTTAGCAACAATGCCCGGTCCAATCCGCCCCCCTTGGATTTTCTCTATCGGCATCCGCCCGTCATCTTCTTGCGGAGTGACCTGATACTCAAGGGCAGACATTGGTATGATGCGCTCACCGCCGACTATCGGTGCATCATGCCCCAAGTAACGTAAAATCGCATTGTAAGCCTGAGTAAATAACGCTCTCTGCTGAGGAGTCTTACCTCGATTAAAGTCTTGCCGAGTCAACCCCTGAAGCGCCAGCTCAGCTGGGGTCATCATAGTTATGTCTGGATAGGGCCTCGTAGCCTCAGTCGTATCAGTAACACTTGGCGGCATTACGGATTCCAAACCGGCTTTAAACTCCGGCGTCTGATGGCCATTAACAGTTGCCAAAACCAAATGGGACTGTCTCTCACTCATACCTGCTATTCTACCACATTTGACAAGTATTAGCTATAGCAGTATGGCTTTGATGCGGCGGATGCCGGCCGAGCTCGATTCCTCTTTAATAATCTTGAATTTTTTGCCGCCTTCAGCCAGCTGGCCGGTATGGTCGACGTGTGGGCCACCGCAGATTTCGAAGCTGAACGGCTTGTCGGCGCCATCGGCAATCATCTTGTAAACCTTGACCTTGTCGCCGTAGCGGTCGCCGAACTGGCCGAGCGCACCCATCTCGTCAATTGCCACACGCGTTGGGTATTCCTGGCAGCTCACCTTGAGGTCTTTTTGGATTTGCTCATTGACAATGTCCTCGACCTGCTTGATTTCTTCGGGCGTCATCTTTTGCGGATGGCTGAAGTCGAACCGCAGCCGCTCCTCGGTGATGTTGGAGCCGTTCTGCACCACATGGTCGCCGAGCACGTCGCGCAGCGCCTGGTACATCAGGTGCGTGGCCGTGTGGTACTTCTTGTGTTGCATGGATTGGCCACCCAATCCACCCTTGAAAACGCCCTTGCTGGCCGTCTGTGAGCGCTGCCGCTGCTCCTGCATAAGTTTGTTGAAGATTTCATCAGCGTTCTGTGCTATATCGATATTTTGTTTAAATGCCTCTTCTTTAGACAGTTCGACTGGAAATCCATAAGTGTCATAAAGCTTAAATAGCTGCTCGCCAGTCAATTCGGACATTGGATGCAAAGTCCCGGTTGTGCTCATTCCTCCAAGATCCTTTTTGAATTCTTTGAGGCCGTTGCGGAGGGTTTGGCGGAAGGCTTTTTCTTCCTTGACCAGCACTTGAATCACTTTGTCGCGGTTCTCAGCCACCTCCGGGAAATCGGCCTGGTACATATCAGTGATGACGGGCACGAGCTGTTCCAAAAAGTTCTGCTCGACGCCCAGCTCGAAAGCGAAGCGGATGGCGCGGCGGACCAGCCGGCGCATGACGTAGCCCTGCTCTTTGTTGCTGGGCGTGACACCGTCGACGGCCAGAAAAGTGGCGGCACGCAAGTGGTCGGCGATGACGCGCATGCTTTCGGTGTGCGAGTCGTAATTCTTGCCGGAAATTTCCTCAAGTTTGGTGATTATCGGCTTGAGCAGACTGATATGGAACACGTCAGGGTTGTTGATTTTGGCTGCCGCGATGCGCTCCAGGCCGCCGCCGAAGTCGACGTTCGGTTTGGCCAGCGGTTCGAAACCGGCTTCGGTGCGTTTGTAGGCCATGAACACGCTGTTGGCGATTTCAATAAATCGGCCGCAGTCGCAATTCGGGTGGCAGTTAGGCCCCCATTTGGTGTCGTGCGGCGTGCCGAAATCATAAAAAACTTCAGTGTCCGGGCCGCAGGGGTCGCCGATTGGCGTAGTGGCCTCGGCGCCGGCACGGCTCCACCAGTTCTTGCTGCCATCGTAGAAAAAGATGCGTCCGCTGCCCATGCCTTTTCGGTAGCCGTCCTCTTCGGAGCCGATGTCGACCTTATCGGTCGAAACGCCCTTGCCCTTAAACAGCTCTGTCCAAAGTCCGGCGGCTTCGTCGTCTTTGGGAATATCAAACTTCGGATTCCCCAAATAACAGGTCACGTATAACTTGCTCGGGTCGAGACCGACCTTATCGACCAGGAACTCGAACAGCCAGGGGATTTCTTCTTTTTTGAAATAATCGCCCAGCGACCAGTTACCGAGCATCTCGAAAAAGGTCGTGTGGCGGTTGTCGCCGACCTCTTCGATGTCCTGGGCGCGCAGGCAGGTCTGCGAATCGACCAGGCGCGTGCCCTCGGTGTGCGACTCGCCTAACAGATACGGAATCAGTGGCTGCATGCCGCTGCCGGTGAACAGCGTGGTCGGATCATTATAAGGCACCAGCTGGGCGCGCGGAATCATCTTGTGGCCACGTTCCACGAAGAAATCCAAGTAAGCCTGCCGAATCTCCTGAGCTGTCATCTGTTAAATTGTACCAGATTTTACCTGGTATTTTATTTGACAGTCGCTCACCAACTGGTTTTAATTAGGCTTGATGGAGATGCACGCCGCCGCCTTGCCTACGAATCCACTTAGGCTGGAAGCAAGCGCAGAACAAAAACAGGTGGGCCGGTTCGATGCACTCAAGAGTTTCCACCCTGCGCGGGCAATTGGTAACACACTACTAAAGCCATATGTAAAAACACAGGTTTGGACCAGCAATCTTATGGAGAAAACGGATGGCGATCCGTTACTAGCAACATATACAAGACTTCAGGTTCTATCTAACGACGTCTCGGCAGCTTCTGAGGACTTAGCCACCGCCGCTAAACATGATATGGACACAAAGGGTAAAAACGAGCGTCAAGGGGCCAAACTAAACGTACGCCTTGCAAAGGCGGCATTTACAGCCAACCTCTTGCAAATCCGTGGTCTGGCCACTCCACTTGTAATCGACATTTCGCAGGCGACTAACCCGGCCTTGGGTGGTATAACCGAGGCTGCTATTCATATGGGCTGGTTCTGGTGGTATACGGATCGGCTTCTTAAAGCCGGAAGGGAGTTCCCAACAGCCACCAAAACTGTTGGCAGATTATTGCATGCTGAAATGCTGAGTTTACCGTATCTAGATCCGGGTTCGATTTCCGTATCTAAACATGCGGTCCCCAATCCACTCTGGCGCTGGGGCACACGAACTTATCGGCATGGAAAGCGCATCGGTAGTGGCCAGCTAGCGAGTACGGCAGCCTATACGGCAGCTTCCATCCTTAAGGGGCAATCAGTAGATGACCAGAATCGTCTGCGAAACGCTACCACTGTTGAAGGAACAATCGGTTCTTTCATAAAAGGAGTGGCGATGGGAGGCTTGGCGACCGTACTGGGCGAAGGCTTTAGAGGCTTCTGCCATACTCCTGAGGGCATAGTTACCCTAAGTGTCGCTCCTCTCGCAATTGTTGGGCTGGGAAAGGCTGCTGATAATCTCCGCCAAGATTTGATCATCGCAAAAGCCAATAAGCGAAGGGCATCCAATAAAAGCTCATTGGTAACGCCAGCCGTTTTGGCTAAAAGCGGTCCACAATCCCTCCAAGAAAGCCATTAAGTGCCATGCTAAAGAGACCTCACAACCAAAGCCCTTTAGAATATATCCCGGGTCTCATGCCGTCGCCCCAAGAAGTTTTTGACCAGGCCGGTTTATTGGATACGAGTGTTTACGAAACGCCGCTGGTTCCGACGCGTCTAAAAAAGCAGGCGGCTGGCGTGATGGCGACAGTCGCGACCGGTGCCACTGCTGGCGCCATTGCAGCGAATCAATATTCACCGCAAAACATAAAGCTTAAGCCTTATCCTGGCTTTGATTTTACGGCGCAGCTAAGCACCGAGCCGGGCATTTCCGCGACTCTGCAACAGCACACCGAGCTGCACCTTCCCCACGCACCAGTTCATGCCAGCCTCCTTAATCTAGGTCTTCATATACATGCACCTCACCTTACATTAATAACAGATGGACCGAACAATAGTTTTAAGGCCTTGTCTACATTGGCCAGCCACATTAACCCGGATGTCGTAGAGCCTATTAAATCAGCTATCATTGACAATCTTGAAACCGGCGCGGCAATCGGCGTAGGCAGCGGATTAGCCGCTTACGCGCTCGCTCGGCTCGTCAAAAAAGTCGGTCTAGCTGAAAAATTAACGCCTAGATTTCTGCGCCGGAACGCCACTGCCCTGGCGCTTTCGTCGTTAGCTTTGGGAGGCTGCAGCGTGGCCGCCTTCAATAACGACTTAATAGCTTCCGCGGAACCACCACACCGTCCGCTACCGGTTATTATCACCAGACAATCGCCTCTTACGAAAGGCGCGTATGCCACTGGTATCGGTAAAAATTCCAGTTCAACTTCCAGCGATTACGTCAGCTTGATTCTTAACGCCAAGCCGTTCTGGGACAGGGCAGTACGCACTGTTTCCAGGAAATACGACGTCGAGGTACAGAAGGAGCTTTGGAACCTGAACGAAAATCGAAATCTGATTCGGTTAATGCAGTTTGGTGACATTCACTCGAATCTACCAGCTTTCGCCTACATTTCTACTGTCATGCAAAAGTTCGCGCCTGACATAGTTGCCGTCAACGGTGACACGCAAACCAATTCAGGCACCGAGTTTTACGAAAGCGAGGCTTACCCGGATCTCGAGCAGGCGATCGCCAACACAGCTTACGTTAATCATAAATCCGTCGTCGGCGTTGAGTCTAAAGGTAATCACGACAGTGACGACCCCATAAATTTTCATCGAGTTGTTGACACCAAGGGTGACCAGGCAAGCCTTACTACCCTTGAGGGCAGCACTACAATTGACGGGCTAACCATTGTAGGCACTGATGATCCACGCCATACCACCGACATAACAACCCCACATGGCAAAGTGTCGACTGACGCCGCTTTGGCAGAACAAGGTAGCGAAACCGCTACTGTCGCTTGTGAAGTGAAACACTCCACACGCCGTTTGCCAATCGTTATGACCCACAGTGAGCAGGGCAGCTGGGAGACACTAAAAAGAGGCTGTGCCTTTCTAGCTTTGAACGCGCATACTCATGTCAATAGGCCAGTAAATCTTATACTTGGTCCTGGCGGCCGCAAGGAGTACCAGCACACAGTCGGTACCGCCACGGGCGTGGCTGTCGGGCCGACCATTTATCAGGCACCGGTACGCGATTCGACGATTACTATGTGGTACATCAATCGCTTCAGCCATCGAATGGCGGCTTCGATCACTACGGTTCTACAACCCAGCGGAAAGTTAGATTTTATCGACCAGCCACTCGCTGCCAAGCCGCAGCGACCGATTCCTTACCTAGATTTTCTGGTGAGGACCTATTCGCCGACCTCGACATTGGCCTATCCTGCTCATAAGCGATGATTCCACCTCCCAGCACCTGGTCTCCGTCGTAAAGCACTGCCGACTGGCCGGCAGCCAGGCCGCGCTGCTCGTGTCGGAGCATCAGTTTGCGGCCCTCAATCGTACACTCGACCAGCGGGCCGCGGTAGCGCAAGCGGGCTTGGTACTGCTTGCTCAGCTCTGGTGGTCCGTTTATCCAGTGCAAATCCTCAAGGCTGATGGTTTTGTGCCACAGGCTTTTATCGTCGAGGTCGGTCGTAACGTAAACAGTATTCTTTGCGATGTCTTTACGGGAAACGTAATAAGGCAGGCCGCCACCAACGCTCAGGCCGTGGCGCTGGCCGATGGTGTAGAAGATGGCGCCGTCGTGCTCGCCGATTTGCTGTCCGTGCTGGTCAATAATCGGGCCCTGCGGCTGCGGGCCGAGCTCGTTGAGCAGGAATTCCTTGATGCCGACTTTGCCCACGAAACAGATGCCCTGGCTGTCTTTTTTGGCGGCTGTGGCCAGGCCGAGCTTTTTGGCGAGCCGGCGCACTTCCGTCTTATGCAGTTCCCCGATTGGCATCAGAGATTTTCGAAGTGCCTCTTCCGTGACCCGATAAAGAAAGTAGGATTGGTCTTTGGCCGGGTCAAGGCCAGCGAAAAGTCGGCCGTTTTTGATACGGGCGTAGTGGCCGGTGGCGATCAAATCGGCACCATCGGCCAGCACCGTCTGTAAGAATAACTTGAACTTCACTTCTTGGTTACACATAATGTCGGGGTTCGGCGTACGGCCGGCCTGGTACTCGCGCACCATGTAGTCGACGACTTTTTGGCGGTACTCGGTCTCGAAATCGTACAGCTTGAAGTCGATTCCCAACTGGACAGCTACGCGCTTGGCATCTTGGAAATCCTCTTTCCATGGGCAGGTGAAGCCGGGCAGGTCTCGGCTCCAGTTCTTCATGTAGACACCCGTGACGTCATAGCCCTGTTGCTTTAACAGGGCCGCTGTAACCGACGAGTCCACCCCGCCGGACATGCCGACGTAAACTTTCTTTGACATATCTGATTAATTATAGCAAACAAATCAGGCCGCTTGGGCGATTGTAAGCTTCTGCATAAGCAGTTCACGTTTGTTAATGAAGGTCTTGCCCAGCGAAAAGTCGAACTGCTTGTTGGTACTGCGCACGATGCAGCCGGCGCCGATGTTCGGCTGGAGGCCAACCGTCACCAGCACGTAGGGGCTGATCTCTTTGCGCAGCCAGGTCATTAGCTTGTCCATGAAGGCCGGCGCCGGGTCGGCCCCGAAACTGACGTGCAGGCGCGGCGCCTTGTCTTTGACCAGCACGAGGAATTGCTTGAGCGCCACACGGTCCTCGGGCTTAAGCAGGTTGAGCTTGTTGTGTTCGACCAACATGTCCATCAAGCGGCTGGTTTTAGGCATCTTAACATCGGTGCCAGCGGTTCGCATGCTGAGCTGCATCAGCACCTCGTCAATCTGGTCGAGCTCGCTGGCCAGACGCGTAATCTCGGCCGGGCTGCTGATAAGTACCGGCAAAACCGGCGTGCGCGGTTCAGCTTTGGGCGGCGCCTCTTCTTTATGCTCCATTTTTTATGTCCTCGATGATGGCAGCTTTGTTAGCGTCCATGTTGCCCAGGATGTACTCCAACTGGTCATTCAGGTCAATCTGTTCACCGATCGATTCCAGCACGTAGTGGTTGATGATGTCCGTCATGTTTTTCTCGAAATTGGCGATGATGCGCACCTTCTCATCAGCGATCTCTTTTTGGAGTTGCTGGCCGAGGATCTGGCGCTGCTCGTCAATCGCGACATTGGTCTTTTGGATGGACTCAATGGCCAGCTGCTTGGCATCCATGATGGACTGCTCGTACTTGTCGAACTCCTCTTTCAGCGTGCGGGTAATCTCGGTCTTCATGTACTCGTTGAGCTGAGAGGTTGTCAGGCGCAAGTCCTGCTGCAGGAACATGGCGTTCTCACCGATGATTTTCTCGAAATGCAGGCGGCCGCGGTTGCGCAGTTCCTCGCGGAAATCGTCGTTGAAGACGCGCTGGACGTCGTGCATGGCGGCATCTTCAAGCGTTTCGTCGACGCTCTTCTGCGGCTGGGACGGGCCAGCCGAGCCGATACGGATAGCCAACCAGATAAAACCGATGCCAACGCTGCCGATGGCGCCAAGAATCAGAATCAACCACCAAATAGTCATGTTTGTTTACCCACCATATACATCCGGATAATGTGCTTAAGCTTCAGTGTGAGTATACCGTAAAAGCTTTTTTCAAGCCAGTTCGGATAAGACTTCGGCCGTCCGCTTGACGTCTGCTTCGGTCGTGGTGCGGCCCATTGTGAAGCGCAAAGACGCGCGGGCGTCACTTTCACTGAGGCCGATGGCCCGCAAGACGTGCGAAGGTTCCTCGTCGCTGGCACTGCAGGCCGAGCCGGCGGCTGCTTGGATACCGGCCTCGTCAAGCTGTATCAGCAGTCTCTCGTTGTCTTTACCCGGCAGCGTGACATGCACATTGTTCGGCAAGCGGTGTTTGAGCGAACCGTTGACCCTGGCCGCCGGCAGCTTCGCCCCAACCAATTCCAGGAACAGCCGCTGTAGCCTCTGTAGGCGGGCTGTCTCGTTGCCGCGCATCGTCTGGGCTATGTCGAGCGCTTCGGCCAGGCCAATGGCTCCAGCGACGTTCTCTGTGCCTGAGCGCAGGCCTCGCTCCTGGCCACCGCCCTGCACCAAAGGCTTGAGCTGCAGGCCGGCTTTGACATATAACGCGCCGGATTGCTTCGGCCCATACAGCTTCCCGCCGTTAAGTGTCATTATGTCCACCCCTAGCCGAGCGACATGCAAATCGAGATAATTGGCAGCCTGTGCGGCATCGGTATGGAAATAAAGCGGTCTGCCCTTCCGGCTTTTGCGGACTTCTTCAACCAGCTTGGCGATTTCGCGGATAGGCTCGATGGTGCCGATTTCATTGTTGGCGTACATGACGCTGACCAACACGGTGTTGCCGTCTATTTTACGGCGCAGGTCTTCCAGGTCGACCCTACCGTCCAGTTGGAGCCTGACCTCCCGGCAATCATATTCGTGGGCCGGCGCCAGTACTGATTCGTGCTCCATGCCGCTGATTACGATGTTACCCTCTGGGAATTGCCTCATGATACCGTGGATTGCCAGGTTATTGGCCTCTGTGCCGCCGGCGGTAAAGATAATCTCGCTGGGACGCGCGCCCAGCCAATGGCCGACCTTACTACGGGCGGCCGCCAGCGCCTGCTGGACCTCTTTGGCTGCCAGGTAAGTCGCCGACGGATTGTAAAACTTCTCGGTTAAAAAAGACTGCATCGACTCGAGCACACGGCCATCCAGCGGCGTGGCGGCCGCAAAATCCAAATAAATCGGTTTCGCCATCAGTTAAGTATAACGCCGCTAGGCGGTCAACATCTGTTCGTAAGCGGCATCGACACGCTGGTAGTACATGCGGGCAGCATTGGCCAGGTTGTGGGCCTCGCGGCTGGTGAGGTTCTGGTAAGTGTTACCGTCGGTCGTCTTGATGATGCCGTTCGGGCGGACGATGTATCGGGTGGTTACGACACGGCGATAGCCAGACTGGTCAACCCACTCTTCGTGCCAAATCCAGGTGTGGTCATCTAGGCAGAAAAACTCCCGGCGATGGCCGGCAGGCACAGGCCCGAATAAACGGCCGCCGATCTTGGCCTCGCCGCGTATAAGGGCTTCTTCGAACTCCTTATTGCGGGCGTCGTCATTCTTTGGAAAGATTTTCGGCAGTATGCTAATCATTATTCGTAAGCCCTCAGCACGCTCGTCCTGATTTGCGCCAGGTCGGAGGTAGAATCGACTGGGGCGATAGCCTCAACACCCAGGTTCGGGTCGGTCTCGTTTGAAACGGCAGGCGTCTCGATCACTGGGTTCGTCGGCGGAATGTTCGGGGCATAAACGGCATTCGCTTCGCTGCTGTTCAAAGCCATTCGGACAGATTCTGCACCAGCGGCATTAGTAGCGGCCGGGTTGGTGGGCAAAGTGTAATAACGGCGGGCATTTTCCAGCATAGGATATGCCCTTCCGACCGTAGCGCGGCGCTCCAGCACCTTGTCGGTCTGGCCAGGGCTTTTTTCCGGTGAGAATTGGGTGTAGTTGCTCATGATTTCAGATGCCGAAGAGCCGGCGGGCGTTGGCCGTTGTCGTTTTCGCCAGGTCGGCGCGGGTTTCGCCGCGCAACTCTGCCAAAAAGTCGGCTATCGTCCCAACTCTCCTAGGCTCGTTTATACTACCACGATAAGGGGTAGGTGTCAAGAAGGGTGCATCTGTCTCCAGCAATAAATGCTCAAGCGGGATATTTTTGTAAACATCGAGCTGTTTGGGGTCTTTGGCGAAGGTAGCGATGCCGTTGACACCGAGGTAAAGGCCGCGCTCCAACGCCTTGGCCAGGTTATTGGCAGAATCGGTGAAACTGTGCAGCACACCGCGCAGACCCTGGTAGCCGTCAAAAATAGGCCAGAAGTCGTCAAAAGCTTCCCGCACATGGAATACCAGGGGTAAATCGTGCTTTTGGGCCAGCTCGAGCTGAAATTTCAGCACCTCAAGCTGGGCCTCTTTGGGGGAATGCTCGTAATAGTAGTCCAGGCCACACTCACCAACGGCCACGACTTTGGGTTGGCCCACCAGTGACGCGAACTCTTCAAGTTCGGCTTTTTGGCCGGCGAAGTGCTGCGCCTCGTGCGGGTGCAGGCCGATACTGGCCCAGCAGCCTTCCCTACCTTGTACGAATTTTATGGCCAGGCGACTGTCGACCAGGTCGCAACCGATGCAAAGCAGGCGGGAAACGCCGTCTTGTCGAGCGGCCTCCACGACGCCGTCGGCCGTCAGCGCCTCGTTTTTGGCCCAGATTTCGCGCGTCGTACGTTCACCTTCACCAGCACCAATCGACTGGATATGGCAATGTGTGTCGACCAGCTCGTCCATCAGGAGTGCTTTTCGGTGTCGTGTTTAGGGAAGAGTGTGCCGCCGAGAGGGTTGACTATGCCGTCGGCGAAGATGGCTTTGATTTTGGTGGCCGTTTCCGGCAGGAACGGCTCAAGCAAGGTGGCGATGTTGGTCAGCGAGCTGACCTGGTACGCCAGCACCTCGCGCAAGTGGTC
>DATIHM010000025.1:0-9292 GCA_035480695.1 Candidatus Saccharimonadia bacterium | reverse complement strand
ATACGGCTCAGGCGTATGGCAACGAGCGCATGTTGGGCGAGGCCTGGCGCAAATCAGGCCTGAAGCGCGAGGAGCTTTTCATCACCACAAAAATCGCTGTCGAACATTTCGGCTACCACCGCGCAAAAGACACCTTTGCCGAATCGCTCAAGAATCTTCAGACCGACTATGTCGACTTGCTACTTTTGCATTTTCCTGTTTCGTTGCTTCGTAAAAAAAGCTGGCTCGCACTTGAAGAAATCCAGGCAGCCGGCCAAGCCAAGTCAATCGGGGTCAGCAACTACATGATTCGGCACCTCGAAGAGATGCAGCATTACGCCAATGTGCTGCCTGCCGTGAACCAGGTTGAGCTGCATGTCTTTTTGCAACAGCCTGAACTTGTTAAGTATTGCCAAGAACAGGGAATAACCGTTGAGGCCTACTCGCCCTTGGCGCGCGGCAATATCATGGATAATGAGGTCGTTTCCGAAATAGCCCAGAAACACGGCAAGACATACGCCCAGGTCATGCTGCGCTTTTTGGTCGAGCAAGGCCTGGTAGTGATTCCCAAATCAGTCACGCCAGACAGAATCAAAGAGAATTTTGAGATTTTTGATTTCAAACTCGATGGAGACGACATGGAGATCCTGGCCAAGGAAGACCTCGACCGCCGCTTCTGCTGGAGCCCCGTCCACGTCCCCTGACCGTTTTCCAGTATAATGGTCTTATATGATTGATAGGATTATCGATACCAGCCTGCACGGCGAAGAGAGTGAGCAGGAAGAAGAAATCGAAGTCACGCTGCGGCCGAAGGATTTTGCTAACTACGTCGGCCAAGAGAAATTAAAACAGAATATTAAGTTAGCGATTGACGCGGCCAAAAAGCGTAGTGAACCGCTTGACCACGTGCTGCTGCACGGGCCGCCAGGCTTGGGCAAGACGACCATGGCGAACGTGATTGCGCACGAGATGGGCGCGCAGATACGCGTAACCAGCGGGCCGGCGATTGAACGGGCCGGCGACCTAGCCAGCTTGCTGACCAACCTGGGCGATGGCGACATCCTGTTCATCGATGAAATCCACCGCCTGAACCGTACGGTTGAGGAAGTGCTGTACAGCGCCATGGAAGATTTCAAGCTCGACATCATGTTGGGGAAGGGCCCGTCGGCGCGCAGCCTGCGGCTCGACCTGCCGCAGTTTACGATTATCGGGGCGACGACACGGACTGGATCGCTGGCAGCGCCGCTGCGCGACCGCTTCGGCATGATCCACCGCCTGAATTTCTATACGACAGATGAAATCGAAAAGATTATCCTGCGCGCAGCCAAAATCCTCGGTGTAAAGATTGATAAGCAGGCCGCGGCCGAGCTAGCCAAGCGCTCGCGTCTGACGCCACGCATTTCCAACCGGTTGCTTAAACGGGTGCGCGATTACGCTGATGTCAACGGCGACGGCATAATCGATACAAAAATCAGTCATCAAGCGTTGGAACTGCTTGAGATAGACGACCTCGGCCTTGACGCCGCCGACCGCATGCTGCTATCGGCCATCATAGAGAATTATGACGGCGGACCGGTCGGCGTGGAGACACTCAGTGCAATCACGGCTGAAGAACGCGGCACCATTGAGGACTTCTACGAACCATATTTAATGCAAATCGGCCTGCTGGAGCGCACCCCGCGCGGCCGCAAAGCCACCGCCAAATCCTACCGCCACCTCGGCAAGCGCCCCGGCAAAGACAGTCCGCAGGCGTCGCTGTTGTAAGGTATAATGTAGCCATGGATCCGCAAGAGAGCGCGCCGGCCCCAGCCGAGCCCGAGCAGTATGACTCGCACACCAAGGTCGGTAACGCATTAACGGTGACCCAACCGGGCGAGCGGCAGATTTGCGAAATCAAACGCCATCCCATCGGCATCATCGGGATTTACGCAGCCACCGGAGTGTTGCTGGTCGTGGCAGCCGTACTGGCTTTTGTGGTGGCGCCCAACCTGTTCCATAGTGCGGACGGCAGCAGTTCAGCGACTACCGAAGTCGGAGCAGCCCTGTTTATCCTGGTCGCCTTAGTCAGCCTGGCGTTCACCTTTATATCGACCAAGGTTTACTGGGGAAATTCCTGGGTATTGACCACCGACAGCGTCACACAGATTACACAAGTCAGCCTGTTCCATCGTGAGTCGTCGCAGCTTAGTCTCGGCAACCTTGAAGATGTCACGGCCGAGCAGAACGGAATCCTGACACACCTCTTCAATTACGGATTGCTGCGCGTGGAAACGGCCGGCGAACGCAGCAAATTCGTTTTCACCTATTGCCCGAACCCGAATTATTACGCCCAGCAGGTTTTGGCGGCGCGCGAAAACTTCGAACAGAACCGTCGAGCCAACGAGGACTACCAGCGTAACTATCGGGGAGAAGGTTCGTATCCGCAGCCGCCGGCAGCCCAACCGGGTCCGGGGCCAGGACCTGCCCAGCCCACAGACTCCACGTCACCAGCGCCCCAGATGCAGGCCGGTGACCCTGGCTACGGTGCGTTCCAGCCGATGCCTGAACCGCCCGCTGAAGAACCGCCACAGCCACCACCGACCTCACAGATTGATTATCCGAGCGACTCCAGCGACCAAGGAGTCAACGTTAACGCATAGGCTATTGGAAGGGATTCTGGCGCTCTTGGTCGAAAATCGTTTTGACATTCACGCTGTTGTCACGTAGTGATTCGAGCTGCTGCACGACCTTAGTGTCGATGTGCGCCGAGCGCAGAGGGTTATTTTTGGCGAGCACGGCATCAGGCGACGGCTGGACGCTGTTGAGGCTTTCAATCCGCCATATCAGGAACCCGTAAATCCCCAGCACCAGCAGCAGGCCGATGACTACCCTGAAACGGCTGAGTTTCTGCAGGCCGTCAAGCAGGCCGGACTTGATTTTCTCACGGTCAAGTTTCATTACTTCGTCACCTCCGGATTAATGAAAATGTCGAGGCTGAGCGTGAAGGACAGGCGGCTGGGGTTCTGCGCATCGGGCTGGAGGTCGATAGAGCTGACCTGTGCCGTCAGCCGGTTCTGTTCGAGCGATGACAGGAATTTGATGACTTGTGAATAGCCGGCCATGTGATTCGGGTCGTTCGAACTCACAACCTGAATCGGCAAGTCGTAAACGCCGGGTATGTTGGCGATTTTCTGCAGTTGGGACAGGGCAGGGTTCGAACTGGCGCCTGCCACGACTGGCGCGGCAGCAGCTCCACTTGAGCCGGTCGTGCTGACGCCAAGCGAGCTCGTGCCTGCCCCAAGGCTCGAAGCAGGGAAGGTTATTGACTGCAAGGTCACACCGTTCCTGGCAGCCAGGCCGACGATCTGGCGGACAGTCTCGGTCTGGTCCTTGCTCTGCGGCACGATGATGCGCGAGATATCGTACAGGCTGTTGTAGGTGACGATGTCCTTTTTCATCTGGATGAGCTGGGTCTGTTGTTGGGTCAGGGCAGCTTGGTTAGTTTTGAGTGTCACCAGCTTGCTTGACTTCTCTTCGAGCAACTTGTTGATGCCATAGGCGCTGCCGAACATGGCGACGACAATCAGGCAAAGGCCGCCCATAAGCGCGTAGTACAGCTGCTTGGTGGTCATGACTTCGCCCCCTGGTTGATGAACAGGAACTGGTTGTCCTTGTTGAACTGGGCGCGCAAAGTGGCAACGCATGGGTAGGCCGAGGTGTTATCGGTTTTGCAGACGATGCTGACTATATCAACTTTGGCGAAGACTTTGTTGCGCGGGTCGGTCAGGTTGACTTGAATCTGCGTGGCGGTATTGTAGTCAGTGGTGTTGGCGGTCAGGCTGACCCCGTTCTCGGACTTGTCGAGATTGAGTTCAGCCAGCACGGCGCCATCGGGTATGACCGAGCCGATCTGGTTTATCATCTTAGAAAATAGCACTTCATTGCCCAGGACCTTGACAGCAAGCTTGAGGCTGTCGCTGATATTTTGCGTCTGTTTCTCTGTCTGGGTCAGGTTATCGGCCTGTAGCTGGTTTTTGGCAGCCGAAATCTGGTGGTTGTAATCGTCGGTTGATTGCTTGAAGGCGACTAGCCCGTACGTCCCGAGCAAGCCGACACCGAGCAGTGCGATTAGGCCGGCAATGACCCAGCGACGTAGAGCGACGTTGCGCCGGCCGAAGCGGTAGCTGTTGCGCAATTCCGGCGGTAAAAGGTTTATCATCGCGAGAAAACCTCTTTAGGTCGGGCCAGGCTGAGGCCGGCCACGGTGGCGTACATCGGCTTGTCGGCATTGTTGGGCGCTTCCAGACCTTTGTAGTTCAGGTATTGCCACGGATCGGAATGGCGTACAGCCAGGCGGATGGACTCGGTGAAGTATTCGCTGAGGCCGGGCATGTTAGCGCCACCACCGCAGGTGATAATCTGCTTGATAGGCCTATCCGAACCGTAGCGTTCTTCGTAATAACGGATCATGCGCCGGATTTCTTTGACGATTTGTTGCAAGGTCGGCTCCAGCGCCTCGCGGATTTCGTTCTGGCGTTTGCTGGCGCCCAGACCGTAGCGGGTCTTGATAAGTCCGGCTTCTTGCGGGCTGACCCCCAACTTTTGGGTGATGGATTCAGTGAAGTTCTCGCCGCCGCCTTGCACGGTGCCAGTCACCAGCACATGGTTCTGGTCGTAAATGCTTATGTCGCACGACAGCGAACCGAAATCAATCATGACTGTCGGGATGTCGCTTTGGTCGTCAACCGAGAAAAGCCGCCCTGACGAGCTCAACGTCGGTTCAATCAGCACCGTTTCCAGACCGAAAATCTCAGCCAGCTCAAGGTAGGAATTGACAATGTCTTGAGGGACAGCCACGGCGAACATCTCAATCGAGTCGGCATCCTGGCGGATGACTTCGTAATCGAGGTAAAGCTCTTCCAGCGGCGCTGAAATGTACTGCTCGGCCTCGAGCTGCACGGCCTCGGCGATTTCGCTGGCTTTCAGTTTGGGCAGCTTTATGGAGCGCGTAAAGGTACGGTAGGCCGGAATGGCAATTGCCACGCGGCGGGTCGTGATGTCCCCGATAAGGTGTTTGCTGAACAGTTCATGGGCCGCTTTGGCAATCACTTCGTGCTTGACCACGACGCCGTTCTCAAGTGCGGCACCATCAAACGTCGTGAAGCCGTAACCGATGACCTTCGGCGGATGGTTTTTGGCGGCAGCGCCGGCCGGCTGCTCCTCGAGCTGCATCACTTTAAGCGAGCCATGGCCGATGTCCAGCCCGAACAAAGGTTTATCGTGGAAAAAATCAGGAGTTTTAGTTGTTTTCATGAACTTGCCCACCCGAGGCCTGCATAATCTACTCTAGTATACCAGATAAGCTTATCCTTACTGCCTATGGTAGCCTTTAACTACCCACGTCGTTTGACCCACCCCTACGGAAGACCCAAAAGTTATGGTCGCAGTGTTAGATAACTGGATCGTTTGACCGATGACGGCGCCGATCTGACCACTGTTCGACAGGTTCACCTGGGTCCAATAGGCGTACAGGATACTATTAGGCGCGGCGAAAGAGTTACCCAGATTTATGGTCTGAACGGAGCGGGAGCTGGCTAAGGATGTGCCAGTTACGCTGGCACAGTCTGGCGAGCAGACAGCCTTGCTATAGAAGGTGTAGAATTCAGCACCCATGCCGCTGGAATTGGCGGCCACCTGGGAATTATTTGAAAAGTTGATACCGCTTTGGCCGTCGACCATGATGTCTGGCCTGGTCGTGCCTAACGAATTGTCGATTATCATTTTGGAGCTGTTGCTTAGGTTGAGATTGCCGGTGATCCAAACGTCACCCTTTACGGTAACAGTGCAGGTGTTGGATAAGGTTACGTCACCTGTGATTTTGGTGTTGGCCGGCCAATTAACGTTTGAGCTGCCGGAGCAGGAGGCGGCGGCCCCGGTCATGGTGTTGGCAACGGCAGCTTTCTGTGCGGCCCTATCGTATGTTGGCAAATCCTGCGGGGCCGCCGTGCCGCTGGATACCAGACCGGAGTTGCTCATACCGCTGCCAGTCGTTTGGTTGGTCGCCGTAACGGTTCCGTAAATATGGGCCTGGTTGTTGATGGTGATCGGCTGGCCGGCATGGTCGGCCGCCGTGCAAACCCTGGGATACGTAGCATCGGCCGTGGTCGGGCATATATCATCGGCCACGCTCACGTTGACAGGGGCTGTGCTCAAGCCGATCTGAGCCGAGTTAGACATTTGGATTTCGCCGTTTATGAAAGCGCTGCCCCCGACAATTTTGGAGCTGTTGCTCATAAACAAGCCACCGGCCCCCGCCACTATGCTGTAATTGCCAACGGTAACGGGGTAGAGATTAACATCAATCGATACTGAGCGTGTCGGCGTGGTAGTAGAGGCCGGCCAGTATGTTTTACCGGTAACGGCTATAGTTTTGGAGCTGGAATTGCCGCTAACGCTCGCTGTGAAGGTTGTGCGAAGGCTGCTGTCGCTGTGCACGGTTATGGGGCTGGTTGTGCCAGTCCAGGTATCGTCCTGGCTGAGCTGTTCGACGGCGTAATCCGCTCCGGCATCTGCCGTCAGCTGGGCTTCGGTATGCAATTGATCCAGCCGTCCCACCTGGAAACTGGTCAGCGACAGACTCATGTAATACGTAGCCAATAAAATCAGGAAGGGCATGGTCATAATAAAGACCAGTAACATAGTGCCCTTTTGGTTAAGCTTTATGCGCTTCATGTCAGAACCTGTTCCTTAATGTTACTTGAGTCGAGGTGGTTAGGTTGATCGGATTTCCCGGGGCGTTGCGCTGCATATTTAGAGTGATCTTAATGGAGCGCGCCAGGGTGGGGTCGGTCGTGGCTGCCGCATCCTGGTCGTACATACTGAATGTCATCGTATTGACGTAAGGCGCTAGCGTAAGGTCGGCTGGGCAGGTAGTCGATGCCAAGTTAGTCGGGCAGGTAGTTGTCATCCTGTTACCTGAAGCACTCGGATTAGCCAGGCGGCGTTCCATCAAGGTTGTACCGCTCTTGTAATAAATCAGCTCGTTCATATAAGGGCTGCCGGTGCTGGAATCGATTATGTAATTGCGCGAACCATCTAATGCCGGTACCGCAATGATAATCACAAAATTGGTGTCACTGGTACTCCAGCCGCCGACCGGCGCATTAGCATCAGAAATTTGATTGGTTTGGCGAATTCCATCGCCGTAGCGGATGTTTTCAACAGTTGTTCGCAGCAAATTCTGCGAATTAATGGTCATTTCCGTTAAGGCATTGTTGCGGCTAATAATGACAAAGAAGTTAGAAACTATACCTATAAAAACCACGCCGACAATAGCCATAACGCTGACCACTATCGTCAGCTCTACTAACGTAAAACCGCTTTGCTTATTGCCCGACACCGAGTTCTCCAATATACGTTGTGTAGCTATAGGATTGAGTCTGGCCCTGGTCTTTAAAACTGACTGTTAAATCAACCTGCTTAATCCCGCCAGAGGGGCTGCTGACAGTCATCGAGCCGCTGCGGCTGGGCGGCAGCTGCGTCGGGAGTTCGCCAGTAACACTCGTCGTGCCAATCGATAAGCCGTTGTAACCTACATTTCGCAGAGCTTCAACCTTGGCTTCAACATAGGAATTCGCCAGGTTCAGGTACCGGCCACGCTGACCAAGATGCAGGTAATTATTGACCACGGAACTCAGGGCGCCAATCAATATGCCGGCAACCGCAATGCAAACCAAAAGCTCAACAATGGTGAAGCCTCTTGAACCAATCTGTTTCTTTTTCATGCTTAAGCTTAACTATCTATTATTATACCCCATGCCCTCCCTGTCATACAGGTCATGCTTTTGTTAGAGGTTTCGCCGTGGACTTAACAACAAAAGAGCTCCAAACCGAAGGGAGAGGGAGCAGCTCGGTACCGAATTGAGTTATTTAACTACTTACTCATCCAAAGAAAAGCCCCGGCGCTGAGCCGGGGCTCGTTTCGAGTCGTAAGCTTCGTGACTAGTCGAGATTCTTCTTGGAGAAGGTCGATTGGCCGTTGACTGTGCCTTCGTACTGCGCGATGAGCGTGTACTGAGAACAGGTCGTGTCGGTAGCTTCACAGTTAGCGCTGCTGCCACCGCTGTCTTGCGGGTAGTACTCATACTTCTTGGCTGTGCCGCCGGCAGTATTGCTGTTAACCAGCGTTGCCGTTGACGAGCCGCTGCCCGGGTCAATCAGAGCGTTGATGTCGAGGCTCTTCATGTTCGTGCTCACCCAGCTGGCGCTGCTCAGGTCAGCGTAGCTCGGGTAGTTACCGTTCTGCTGGAAGTAAGCTTCAAGCTGCGTTTGTATTGAATTGAGGTCGGCTTGCCTCTTAGAGTTACGTGCCTTGGCCTGAATACCGCTGTAGGTCGTAATGACCAGCAGGGCCAAGATGCCGATGACCACGATGACGATCAAAAGTTCGACGATCGTGAAACCTTGGTTTCGTTTTTTAAGTGAGATCATTAGGACCCACCCTCCTTAAAAAATTTTAATGAATTATGTTTATTAATGATCTTTGCCACAGGTAGACGACTACTTACAGCAAGTATCTGTTCTTGATTATAAACATAAGCGTTGTCAGGTCAAGGATTTCTGTGGAAAACTTGGGCTAGCTGTTGCCGACGTTTTTGCTCAGGTTGGCGATCGGGCCCATCACTGAAGCGGCGATCAGGCCGACGCCGGCACCCAAAAAGACAATCATAATCGGCTCGATGATGGCCGCCAGGCCGTCAATCATCACCGTGACCTCCTCTTCGTAAAAGTCGGCGATTTTAGTCAGTACGGTGTCAATCTGACCGGTCTCTTCGCCGACCATAAGCATCTGGGCGACAATCGGTGGGAAATGCTTGCTGTTGCTGATGGGCTCGCTGAGCGGCTTGCCATTCTTGACTTGCTGGGCGGCCTCTTTCAGCTCGGCTTCGATGACTTTGTTACCTAAGGCAGCACCTGTCACGTCGAGCGCGTCCAGCACGCTGACGCCGGCGCCCATCAGCGAAGCAAAAGTCCGTGAAAAGCGGGCGATGGCGATTTTGAGTATCACGACCTTGACAATCGGTACCCTTAGCAGCAGGGCATGGAACTTGTACTTGCCCTCTTCTGTCTTAATATATTTCAGGCCGTAGGCGGCCGCTGCCCCCAGAACCAGGGCTATGAAAATCAGGTTCGGGATGTGCGGTACTATGGTGGCGTTTTTGCAGAAATTGCTGATGTTGAGCAGCACGCGCGTATAAATCGGCAGCTGGGCGTGCGGGCCTCCCAATTGGACCAAGATGCTCCCCAGCTTCGGCACGATGAACAGCATAATCCC
>DATIHM010000024.1:0-1908 GCA_035480695.1 Candidatus Saccharimonadia bacterium | reverse complement strand
AACCGTTCACGCCCATCCTGCCGCCGGCCGTGCTGCGCACCGAACCTTACGCCGCCAGCGCGCGCCTCAACGCCGAGGAAGTGACTTACCAGCTGGCGCAAGACGACCTCTGGCTCAACGCCAGCGCCGAGCACACGCTCTGCACCATGTACTGGAACGAAGTGCTGCCCGAAAACGTACTGCCCATCCGTTACATCGGCTACAGCACGAGCTTCAGGCGTGAAGCCGGCACGTACGGCAAAGACACCGACGGCATCTTCAGGATGCACCAATTTGACAAACTCGAGATGGAAGTTTTTTCTACGCCCGAAACCGGCCCACAGGAACACTTGTTACTCATCGCTATCCAAGAATACCTCGTGCAGCAGCTCGGCCTGCCGTACCAGGTGCTGCAAAAATCCACCTTTGACATCGGCAAGCCGAATGCCCGCGGCGTCGACATTGAGGTCTGGCTGCCAGGACAAGGTAAGTACCGCGAGACGCACACCGCCGATTTCATGACTGATTACCAGGCGCGCGACCTGAAAATCCGCGTCAAGCGCAACGACGGCAAGATCGAACTGGTCCACACCAATGACGCGACAGCGTTCGCGCTGGGCCGCATCATGATCGCCATCCTCGAAAATTACCAGACCGCCGACGGCAACGTGAACATTCCTGAAGTGCTCAAGCCGTTCATGCCCGTGACCGATCTCTCTTGAAATTTGTGCGATTTCCGCCAGACGGGTTGGCCGTTTAGCGTATAATAAGAGGTGGAAAAGCACTTTTGATACCAGTCTAACCGAGGAGGTCCGATGTTCCAGAAGTTCGAAGTGAACGGAGCGCACGCCAACGTAGACAAGAAACTTCGAGCCTATGTGACCAAGAAAATCGGCGGCCTCGACCGTTACGTTTCCCGCCACGCCCGCAAGAGCGCGCACGCCGAAGTCCATCTCAAAGAGCAGAAAAAGGTCAAAGACAACAACCACTGCCGCTGTGAGGTGACGGTGTACCTGCCGCACGATACTCTGGTCGTGAAAGAGAACGGGCTGAACATGTATGCCGCCGTCGACATCGCCGAGGCCAAGCTCAAGACCCGGCTGCAGAAATACAAGGATTTGCATGGCAGCGGCAAGCTACAACGACACCTGTTCGGACGCTTCCGCCGCAAAAACGCCGAAGCTTGAGCTTTATTGACAAAAGCTTAAGAATTTAGTATAGTTAGCTTGATTTAGAGATTCTGTGATGAATATCCTCAAGCCGGTCGAGAACTTCGCGCGCCAGCATGATATGCCGGTGTTGGCGTTGTCACTAGCTGCCCTGGCATTCGCTGGCGGAGCCTTCGACGTCTTTATGACCGACAACATGGCGGACGACGACGGGCAGGTTAAAGCCGGTTCCGTGCGTTCCGCGCCGGTACATTTTAGCGATTCCCAGATGACGACCGAGCAACCGGCTCTACGCCGCAACGTCATCTTCGTCGACGGACGCTTTCGAAACCACTGAAAATTCCCGGTCGCTTTCGGCGGCTGAAACCAGTATAATATGAGCCAAGAAACTGACTCTTATTCAGTAACCGGGAGGCTAGGGAGCGACTGTGAATATTGTTTTTAGGAAAATTCTAGGTGATCCGCAGGCCAAGACGGTCAAGCGGCTGCGCAAGCGTGCCAAATCGGTCAACGACCTGGCCGATAAGTATTCCAAAATGACCGACAAACAGCTGCGTGAGCAGACTGATGTGCTTAAGAAGCGGCTCAAAAAAGAGACGCTTGACGATATTCTGCCTGATTCTTTCCCGCTGACGCGCGAGGCCGCCACGCGCTCGCTCGGCCAGCGGCACTTCGACGTGCAGCTGATCGGCGGTATGGTTCTGCACGAAGGCAACGTCGCCGAGATGAAAACCGGTGAAGGCAAGACGCTGGTCGCCAC
>DATIHM010000023.1:0-12068 GCA_035480695.1 Candidatus Saccharimonadia bacterium | reverse complement strand
GCTTTTCCTGTGCCTTGTCGGGAAGATACAACCCGCTGGCGGTTTTGGTTTCGGCCTCTTCGGCCACGGCGACTACGTAGTCACCCAATGGCTGCAACGGTGCGCTCATAGAACCTCCTTTTAGAATGGAATTCCGGATTTTTCGCAGCTGACCTCTCGCACTGGCCACCTGCTTCTAGCACTCATCGTACCAGAGTGCCAAAAGCTGGTCAACCCTCTCTTGTGCTCGACATTTTTTCTTTCTGTTTTGAAAGTTTCGTGATTTTGCCTTCAACTGCCCTGTGGTAAGACTTCGGCATCTTCAAGGCTCTTTCATAGCTTTCGATAGCTTCTTGCGCCACATCTGGGTCGCTGCTGGCTCGAGCCAGCAGCTTCAAGGCATCACCTTCAGCTTCATGGAAACGGCTATCGTCTATGAAAGTAAACGTTTCAAAGTAAGATCTGATTATCCGTTTGGCTTCAGCGAACCGTCCGCTGTTGGCCAGGCCAGCAATTACCCAGCGCAGTTCGGTGTGGCGGTTGCGTGCGTCCATGTTGGGGAACCGCGGCCCGATTTCGTCCAACGCCCGAGTAGCTGCTTCCAGGTCGTTATTGATTGAGGCATGCCTGAAGCGGCTATACGCCTGGATAACATCTTGCCCTTCTTCTGGCTGGAAAAAACTCATGGCGATTTTATCGGCGATTTTTTGCTGACCTAAAACATTGACGCTTGCCTGCTCTTCCATCCATGGGTAGACTGCTTTTTCATCTGCCATTGGGCGCATGTTTCTCCAAAGCCTATGTCCATTAAGCAATACAGCTGCACGGCCAATCGTTTCCAAGTTGCGCTGGGTTTGCTTTACTGAGCTGTTTATCAAAGCCGTCCAGGCATTTTGGCCTACTTCGGGTGTCATGGGATCTATTAGCTGTAGGCTCCTGTCTTCTTCTGAATCGATTGCTACAAGCCAATGGCCATTAGCGAAACCAACCCAGTGGTCGATGCCGTTATCTTCAAGATAGACTGATGTGACGAGGGTGAAGCCAGTACAGGCTGCTACCTGCTTCCTCTTCAGGTCTTCAAGTGTAGGTGGATTCGAAACTTCATCCTCTACAAAATCGTTACGCTTCCTTGTCGCTTGAGGTACCCATAGGGCGCTCCTTACTTGCAGGGCTATGTAATCGGCAGCGGCTAGTCTGGTTTTGAACTTTTCCTTGCCCTGGTCTTCTAACCCTTCCAGGTCTTCGGCAATCAGGGCTTCACGAATCACAAACCCTAGAGGCTGTGGCGAATCTGGCTTATTCAGCCTCGGATGGGGCGTTACCAATCTTTCCGTGTATTCTGCTGCGTCAACCATAAGCGATCTTCCAAGATATTATATACTTCTTTGTAGGTTTGGTCAATGAAGGTTCTTGAGGGCGGCGTGAGCGGTGCCGATTTCGTCCCACGGGTGCTCGCCGTCGGCGCGCTCGATGGTCTTTTCGTGGCCTTTGCCCAGGAGCAGCACGGTGTCGCCCTTTTGGGCGCGTTTGACGGCGAAGCTAATCGCTTCCGGCCGGTCGAGGATTAGGAAGAGGTCTTTGCCCTGCACTTTGCCGGCTTTTTCGGCGCCGGCCGCGATCTGGTCCATGATTTCGTGGCCGTCGACGTCGCGGTCGTCCTCTTCGGTAACCACGACCTCATCGGCATATTTGCCGGCCAGCTCGCCCTGAACGGCGCGCTTGCCTTCGTCGCGGCGGCCGGCGCTGCCGAACACCACGATAAGCTTGCCTTTCACGACGGGGCGCATGTCTTTGAATAGCTTCTCGAAACTGTCGGGCGTGTGTGCGTAGTCGACGATGACGGCGAAATCCTGGCCTTCGTCAATCGTGGCCATGCGCCCTTCGACACCTTGAAGCGCGGCAATTCCCTTCTCTATCTGCTCGCCGGAAAGGCCGAGCGCCCGGCCCACGCAAACCGTCGCCAGCGCATTCTGCACATAAAATCCGCCAGGAATGTTGCAGTGAATCTGGTATTTCTCGTTGCCGGCCACGGCCGTGAAGTCGCTGCCGGCCGGTGTCAGTTTGACGTTTTCGGCCTGCACGTCGCCCTTCTTTATGCCGTAAGTCATGGGGTGAGGAGTCGTCTTGGCGAAGTACTCGCCGTTCGGGTCTTCGGCGTTGGCGATGCCGACGCCCAGGCCCTTCCGGTTCTTAGCCGTGCGCTTGAACAGCATCCGCTTGGCCTCGACATAGCGCTCGAAAGTCTTGTGATAATCGAGGTGCTCGTGCGTCACATTGGTCATCACGCCGACCGAAAACGGCACGCCGAACACGCGGTGCTGCGCCAGGCCCTGGCTCGTCACTTCGAGCACCAGCCAGTCGATTTTCTGGGCACGCATCCATTTCAGGCGGCGGATGAACTCCGGTACAGGCACGTTGGTGTAGTGCTGAACTTGGTTCTTGATGTCGTCGTCGATGCCGTAGGCGACGGTCGTCATAATGCCGGTCTTCAAGCCGGACTCGCTCAGCATCTTATGGATCATGAAGGTGGTCGACGTCTTGCCGTTGGTGCCGGTCACGCCGATGACTTTCAGGCCGCGGCCCGGAAAGCCGGCCAGCGCGTGCCGCACGAACGCCTCCGCCAGGTGGCCATACGGCTCGACGGCGTCAAACAGGCTGCGCGGAATCAGCTTCTTGACCAGCTCACGCAAACTCATCCCTCAAGTATACTAAACGCTTATTTCTTGCCGGCGTGCTTGACCCGCTTTGTGTGTTTGGCATGACCGTCATCGCCGTCTTTGGTCTCCAGGTCTTCCAGCTCAAGCGGTTCCGACCGCTTGAGGAACTCGGGTACATAACCTTTGAATGGGCCATCTTCTAGCTCGCGGAAACGGTCTTTGCCACCGGCAGGCACATTGGGTTTACGGGCAGGTATGGTGCCCTTTTCGCCGTTAATTAGCTCATAATTCTTGTTCCTGAAAATCGGGTCGTGCTCGGGCAATTTCGAGGTGAGGAACTCGACGCCCGAAACTTTACCGATGCTTGTACCGTCTATAGCATAGTCATCGCCAAGTCTTGCTGCATCCAAGACGCGGCTGTTAGCTAAGCCTAACTTGTAATCCAGCTTCTCAGAGGCGCCGACTGGGATAGGGTTGCCATCTTTGTCTTTCATTTCTAGACGCTTGGCCCACTTCTTATTTAACTTCTCTTTAGTATTATGGTTGATTGGACGGCCTTTGGGTTTGCCGTCGCCATCAACTTCGCCTACTTTGAAGACCTTGTCGTCATAAATCAGGAATTCGCCCTGGTCGGTTACGATGCGGATGCGTCGGTCGGCACGGCGGCCCTCCGGGGTGTCGAACGAGATTTCCTGGCCGTCATGGTTGTAAACCTTGGTGCTGAAAGCCTCTTTTTGCTTGGTAGCCGCGTTCTCTACGAATCGATAGGTGCGCTCTTCGGGTTTGACGTGGCGACTCGCTTCCCGGCGAGCCTCTTCTTCAGCCCTTCCGCGAGCCTCTTCTTCAGCCCTTCCGCGAGCAGCTTCCCGCTTTGAATGCAGCCTGTAGGCGCCGTAAGCTGTGGCTACGGCAGCCACAGCTACTACACCGGCTGCCGTAGCTTTGCGGCGCTTGCCGTATTCTTCATCGCTAAAGTATTCAACGGCGCTGTCTGATGCCTTTTTCGCACTTTTCCTGACATTGGTGATGCCTGACTTGGCGTGGCCTTTTGCTTTGTTGACTGACGGGCGTATGCGTTCCTTGGTGCCAGCCAACTTCGGGCTGACATGTTCCCTTAGTTTGGCTGTGCGAGGGCCGGCTTGTTGCTTAACCTGTTCAGCTGCCTTGTCCATAACCTCCCTAACTCGGCCACGGGCCGGCTGGACAGCTCCGTCGGAAACTTCCGGCTCTGAAGTAGGAGACGGTATCTCAACAGCGTCAGTTTCGCCCGAATCCCACCGTTCTGCAGCCTTTTCAGCCAACTCGTTGGCCTTGGCGCGCACGCGCAAGCCAGTCTTGGAGGCAGCTGCCCTGACACCCATCTGCCTTATATGGTGCACGCCGCGGGCTGCAATGCCAGCGCTTTCCGGAATCGGTGCCGAGTGCTTTTCAGGGGCTGGTGGGGTTTGTGGTGCGTGTTCGCTCATGATGCTGTAATCTGTAGTTGGCTGTTTTTGTTTTTTATTTGACTTGTGCATATATTAGCAAAAATATCTGTTTTTGTCAATATTATTGTGGAGTTGCCTTGAGAGTTCTGGGAATCGAAACCAGTTGTGATGAAACGGCAGCCGCTGTCGTCAAAGACGGCCGGCGGCTGCTGAGTAACGCTGTCGCCTCGAGCATGGACCTGCACAAGCAGTACGGCGGCGTCGTTCCGGAGATTGCAGCCCGCAGCCACATCGAGGCGATTTTACCGGTGATGCAGCAGGCGCTCGACGACGCGGCCTGCGGCTGGGATGACATCGACGCTATCGCTGTAACCCACGGCGCCGGGCTTGGCGGCAGCCTCCTCATAGGAGTTATGACAGCCCGCACCCTGGCCATCGCCCGCCAAAAGCCGCTCTACGGCATCAACCACGTCGAGGCGCACGTCTACGCCAACTTCCTGACGGAGTCGCCGCTGGCGGGCTACCACTTCCCTGCCCGGCAGCCCGAATTCCCGATGTTAGCGATTATAGTCAGCGGTGGCCACAGCCAGCTGGTGCTTTTCCGCAACCACTTTGATTACACCCTTCTCGGCCAGACGCAGGACGACGCCATCGGGGAGGCGTTCGACAAGGTTGCCAAGATGCTCGGACTGCCCTACCCTGGCGGCCCTTCGGTGGCCGAAGCCGCTAAAAATGGCGACCCGCACAAATTCCAGATTCCAAAGGCCAAGATGGGTAAATACGATTTCAGCTTCAGCGGCCCCAAAACGGCCGTTTTAAGGCTGGCGCAGGCCGAAATCGGCGAAGGTTACGCTTTTCCCTCCACGAAGCTGCCAGAGCGCCTGAATGACGCCCAGAAGGTCGATATAGCCGCCAGCTTCCAGCGCGTGGCGGTCGAAACCGTCGTCGACAAGGCCAGACTGGCTTACGAGGAATTCGAGCCCAAAAGCGTGGTCATCGCCGGTGGCGTGGCCGCCAGTGCCGAGTTTCGCCGCCAATTAACAGAGGTGATTCCCCTGACCTTGCAGTTCCCTGACCCCGAACTCTGCACCGACAACGGCGCCATGGTCGCCACCCTGGGCTGCTTCAAAATGAAACTCGACCAGCCCCAGGCCAACCCCTATACTCTGGAGATTACGCCCAACCTAAGCATGTAAACTGGGATCCTGGATTTCGTACAAATCTTCAGATAAATTCGGCAACCCTGAAGTCCTCAGCATATCTAGTCTTGTGGCAGCTTCCTTAACGTAATCAAGGTCGTGCTGGTCAAACCCCCTGTAGTAGAAAGGTTCATCAGTCGTTGTATTCGGCGTGCGCCGGACTTTGCCCACCACAACGCCTTTAGCGAAAATACCGCTATCAAAAACAATTTCATACCAAGTTAAGGAGGTGGAGAGCCTCTCTTCGTCCCGGCTCATCAACAAAGAATAACTACCATTCGTGCTTAGTCTGCCGGCTAGTTGCTGGGGGGTTATTTCATCTGCATAAAGCTCAAGGTCTCCGCCCTCGGGCGTGAAAAGCCATTTGGCAAAGAATTTTTTTGCCACTGTCAGAGTGCCCTTCTCTTCCAGCCAATTCATTAGGCCCAAATTCGTTGCCCGGTAAAGGCGCTTCTGCTCTTCTATAGAAGGAGTCGTTCCGTGTAGGATCTCTGACATATTGTTTCAAGTAATATCATTTAATTAGTTTTTGGTCAATCCTTTCTTGAGATTGTCTGGGAATTCGTAATTTGTTCAATTTCTCTAAAATTTACAGAGGTGGTATGATGAGTGGCATGAAGTTGCCGAAGGTGTACGAGGCCAGCCAGTACGAGAGTGACATCTATGCCCTCTGGGAGAAGAGCGGCGTTTTCACGGCTGACCCGAAAAGCAGCAAGGAACACTTCTCAATCGCCATGCCGCCGCCTAACGAGACGGCGACCCTACACATGGGCAGCGCAACATTTGTGACTTTGCAAGATATTATGGCTCGGCATGCCCGCCAACAGGGGAAAGACGCGCTTTGGCTGCCCGGCACCGACCACGCCGCCATCGCCACCGACAATCTCGTCGAAAAAATGCTGGCAGAGGAGGGAACAGACAAGCATGCCATTGGGCGTGAAGCCTTTCTGGAAAGGGTTCGGGAGTTCGTCGGTAATAACAGGGATGGCATCCTAACGCAGTTCCGGGCCATGGGCGCCAGCTGCGATTGGAGCCGGCTACGCTACACACTGGATGACACGTTAAGCCGCTGCGTCAACGAGGTCTTCGTCAAAATGTACAACGACGGCCTGATTTACAGGGGCCACCGCATAGTTAACTGGGATCCGAAACTGGAGACCAACGTTTCCGACGACGAGGTCGAGCACGTCGAGACGCAAGGCAAATTTTATACCTTCAAATACGGGCCGTTCGAGATTGGAACCGCTCGCCCGGAGACCAAATTCGGCGACAAATACGTCGTCATGCATCCTGATGACAAGCGCTACGCCCAGTACAAACACGGCGACACCTTCGAAGCCGAGTGGATTAACGGTAAAGTCATGGCGACAGTTATTAAGGATGAGGCGGTCGACCCTAACTTCGGTACCGGCGTCATGACCATCACACCCTGGCACGACGTAACTGACTTTGAAATCGCCGAGCGCCACGGCCTAGATAAAGAACAGATTATAGATTTTCACGGGAAACTGCTACCGATCGCCGGTGAGTTCGAGGGTATGCCGATTGAGGAGGCACGCCCCAAAATCGTCGACAAGCTGGAAGGGAAGGGTCTGCTGGTGAAAGTTGACGACAAGTATATGCACAACATCTCTGTTAACAGCCGCGGCAAGGGCATCATCGAGCCGCAAATCCGCCTGCAATGGTTCGTTGACGTCAATAAGCCGGCCGTCGAGTGGAAAGGCCAAAAGCGCAGCCTGAAAGAGGTCATGCAAAGCGTCGTCAGGGAAGGGGACATCGAGCTCATCCCCCAGCGCTTCGAAAAAATCTACTTCCACTGGATCGACAACCTACGCGACTGGTGCATCAGCCGCCAAATCTGGTGGGGCCACCGCATCCCGGTCTGGTACCGGCAAGATACCGACGGCAGGGAAGAGACCTACGTCGGCGTTCAGCCGCCGACCGACCAATCCGAAGGCTGGCGCGAATGGGAACAGGATCCAGACACGCTCGACACGTGGTTCAGCTCGGCGCTTTGGACTTGGAGTACGCTCATCGACCCAACGCTCGCCCAGGATTACGACCTTTCACTCAATGACCTGCTTGAGCAAAGCCTCGACTTCCAAACCTACCACCCGACCACTGTTATGGAGACCGGCTGGGACATATTGTTTTTCTGGGTGGCCCGCATGGTTCTGGCCACGACCTACGTAACCGGCCAAATCCCCTTTAAAGAAGTCTATTTACACGGCATGGTCAGAGATGTGAAGGGCCGCAAGATGAGCAAGAGCTATCCCGAAACCATGATTAATCCCCTCGAGGTTATCCCCGAATTCGGGGCGGACGCACTGCGTTTTGCGTTGATTCAGGGCATGTCAGCAGGGAACGACCAGCGTTTCGGCCGTACCAAAATCGTCGCCAACCGCAATTTCTGCAACAAAATCTGGAACATCGCGCGCTACATCGAGGGTGTGCTAGGCGACCAAGTGAGCAGGGAAGCGGTCGAACCGAAGTCGGCTGCCGATCACTGGATACTAGACAAAATGCGAACATCTCAGCAAAAAATCGACAAGGAGCTCGACAATTTCCGCTTCAGCGAGGCGTACGAAACGCTCTACCACTTCATCTGGGACGACCTGGCCGACTGGTACATCGAGGCCAGCAAGGCCGAGCCGAACAAGCCGCTGCTGGCGCACATCCTCGAGCAGGTGTTGGTCCTGACGCACCCGTTCGCGCCGTTCGTGACCGAGACTATATGGCAGACGCTGGCGTGGGAAGACGATTCCATTTTGGCAAGCAAAGAGCTGCAAAAGCCGCTCGGCAGTGACAAGCAGGCCGCTGCCGATTTCGAGGAAATCAAGAACATCATTGCCGAAGCGCGTTACATGACGCGCGCTCTCAAAGTTTCCGGCGCCACGCTTTTTTACAGCGACGCGCCATTCCTGGGCGACAACGCAGAGATTATTAAAAAGCTAACCGGCCTGAAGGCTGTAACAGAGGCGGGGCGGGGCAGTGGGCTTTTCCTGACCAGTACTAAATACAGTTGCTGGCTCGACATTGACGAAGCCACGGCCAAGGCCTACGCGGTCGAGCTGGAGGGCAAAATCGCCAAGCAGGAAGCGTCCATCAAGCAGCTCGAAGCGCGGCTGGCCAACAAGAGTTATGTCGACAACGCGCCTGAACAGGTCGTTGAACAGACCAAGAACCAGCTCAAAGAGGCTCAGGAACTGCTCGCCACCCTGACCGAAGAGCAAAAGCGCTTTAGCACAAAATAAGCAATAGCCTTTTGTAAAAAATCTTACCTCGAGCTTGACAGGAACATGTTCTGAGAATATAGTTCACATCGTGAAAGCAATGATCCAAACGCCGCAGTACAAGACGTGTGCCCGCAAGCACATGCTCATTGTGTTTGCCTAGTTTGGAGCTTTTGCAAAATAATAAGCAAAAACAAAGGGCTCCAAGCAAAAAGCGAGGAGTTCTTTTTTAAGCCAAGGAGAAAAATATGGCAGGGCCAGGAGAAAGTGTAAGGCAGTTAGACCACAGGAATAGCGATGGTGTTGAAGTTACTCTGAATTATCTACCAGGACAAGATCCGCCAATACGTGTAGACGTTGTTGACGCCAAACAGAACCACACCTTTAGTTTCAAAGTAGCCGGCGGCTTAGCACTGGAGGCGTTTCGCCATCCGTTTGCGCATGCGGCCCATCAAGGGATTGAAACACAGCCTGCTGTACAAGTGGAGGCTGCTTAGTTAAGAGGCCGGTTCGAGGGCGGCGCGGACGCTGGCGGCCATTTCTTCGGCGCGCGAGTCGTCGAACCACAGCACGTGCCAGCCGAGCTTGCCGGCGGCCATTAGGTTGACGCGCGAGTCGTCGATGAGCAGAATCTCTTCGGGCGGAACGCCGGCACGCTCGGCGGCAATCTTGTAAACGTCCGCCTCCGGTTTTATCGCACCCACCTCTGAGGAATCCACCACGGCATCATAGTCCAAATTGGGAACCTGGCCGTTGCGGCGCATCGTTCCCAGCAGGCCAGGCATGATGTTGGTCAACAGCCCGACCTTGTAGTGCTGGCTGGCCCAGGTCAGCAGTTCCTGCATCTGCTCAATCGGCTCAATCGTCTCGAGGTAGTAGTCCTGCCATTTCAGCTTGTCGACGTTGAAGCGCTCGGCCAGTTTGGCGTTGAAATCGTCCAGGCTGAGCTGGCCGCGACAGACTTCGTCGTTATAGTGCCAATAAACGGATTCCACCAGGTCGGCTGGCACGCCCGTATCCGTCGATAGCTTCACGAAAGCCCGCTGGTAGAAGTGGATAAGGCAGCCGTTGACGTCGAAATAGATGAAGCTGGCGCCACTTTTGGTCTTGGCCAGCTGCCGGGCGGGTTTGCCAGAGGTAGCTTGGCCGACCAGCTCGTCCAAACTTAGGTTCAAGGCTCCGGCTATAGACTGTATCGTGAAAATCGACGGCGATTTGATGGCGCCGCGCTCAATCTTGGTCAGGGTAGAGAAGCTCAAATTGGCCTGGTGGCAGAGCTGTTGCTGCGTCAAACCGGCCGCCTGGCGCGCGGACTGCAAACGCTTGCCCAACCCCTTTTCATCCATAGCCATATAATACCAGTCAGCGACGGAAAAACCAATGAAATGGCACTAAAAGGCTAGATATTCAGGATGAACTTGAGGATGGTGTAGAAGAAAATGGTGGCGACCACGAAAACTACCCCGGTAATCGTCATTATGTTGGCCGTGTTGCCATAGCCGACACGCCGCTCCATTTTGCTATAGATAAAGGCTGCGGTCCCAGCCCCGAAAAAGAGCGCGAACAGGAAATCCATGCGCCTATTGTACCTTAAAACGCTAGCTTTTTGGCAATCTCAGCCAGCGTGGCGTGGTCGGGCTCGGCATTGGGGTCGGGCCGACGCCGGAATTCTTCCATTGTCGAAAACGGATACAGGTGGATATGGGCGTGCGGCACCTCTACGCCGACGACCATCTCGCCGACATATGGGTAGCCCATGATGTCGCGGATGCGCCGGGCGACCTTTTTGCAAGTCGCCATCACAGCCTGGTAATCCTCGTCGTCCAAATCCCAGAGGAATTCCACCTGTTTTTTGGGCACGACCAGGGTGTGGCCGGGCATGGCCGGGTGGATGTCCAAGAAGGCGAACGTCTTATCGTCTTCGTAAACCTTATGGCTCGGAATCTCGCCTTTGATAATCTTGGTGAAAATGCTGTCTGCCATAATTAAATTATATAGCTTCGCGCCAGCGCTTCGGCTACAATAATTAAATGAATTGGGCACGGAGGGGCTTTGTCGGCTTGCTAACGGCGCTGCTCTTCGTGACGCTGCTTAGCACGGCCTTCTCGACCAGCAGCAAAATCGCCTTCAGCCACCCCGACAAGATAGAAAGCTGGCTCAACCAGAGCAATTTTTACGGCCATTTCGTGTCGAACGCCATCGACCAGGCCAAAAAGTCGGCCAACTCCACCGAAGAGCAGGGCTCGGTCACGCTGAGCGACACCGCCGTGCAGCAGGCGGCCCAGTCGGCTTTCTCGCAGCAACTGTTGCAAAAGAGCGTCCAGACCTTTTTGGATAGCAATTACGCCTGGCTCGAGGGCAAAACCGCCCGGCCGACGTTTACGGTTGACCTGACGCAGGCCAAGCAGAGTTTCGCGCAGTTGGTCGGCCAATACGTGCTGGCGCATATCAACAGCCTGCCGGTCTGTACGCCCCAGCAGGAAGCCGAGCTCGGCAACATCCAGAACGTCGACCCGCTGAACATCACCTGCCGGCCGGCGCAGCTGAGCGCCCAGGCCGAGGCGCAGCTGGTCACCCAGCGCATCCAGACCAGCGATAACTTCTTGAGTAACCCGGTTATCACAGCCAACAACATCAATCCGAACGGCGGCGCCAAGAGCCAACCGTATTATCAGAAGTACGCGGATTTGCCCAAGGCTTACAAGTGGGGCGTGCGCCTGCCGTACATTTACGCCGCCGCGGCGCTCTTAAGCATGCTGGGAATTCTGCTGCTGATGCCTGGGCGGCGACGCGGTCTGCGACGCATCGCTATCGTGCTGGCCGAGGCCGGGCTGGTTCTGGTAGTCGTCCGCTTCGTGCTGGACGAAATCTTCAAACAGATTGAGCGGCACGCCTTCAACAACGCCAACATCGGGCAGCTGCAGCAGTCGCTGACTAGCGTGCTGCATCTGGCGAAAGACCAGCTGGTCAAGATTGATTTCTACTTCGGAATCGCTTACCTGATCCTGGCACTCGTCATTTTCATCGTCCTCGTGAGCACCCGCAACCGCCAGCCCAGGGCGCCCAAGCTAAAAGAAGCCGCTCCCGAGCCGGAGCTGGCAGCCGACAAACCATCTAAGCCCGTTACTGACCTGCCGCCACCGCGGCCAAAAGTCACCGGCCCGCCGCTGCCACCCAAAAAGCGCCTCGTCCAATAACAAAACACTGGCGGAACATTCGGGTCTGGAACTATCCGACGAGCAGCCATAGAAAAGTCACCACCGGAAATCCAATACCTAAATACCAGAAAAAAATTTCTGCATTTTTGTTAGACTTCCCAAGGATCGATAAAATTACTAGTGACAAGATAACAAGTACCCCCACTACAACCGCTAGAGGGCTTTTGGTAGGGTCAGCATCCGTAATATTGGCATAGCCCGATCCGAAAGCAATTAATGTGACAGAAAGCAGACCGTTAATAGCCAGTAATACAATTTTTAAAAGTAGCTTCACAAAACTTAGCATAACAGGTAATAAGTGCTAAGCCGAAAAATAATCGAAAGATCCACAATCTATCTGGAATCTATCTGGCGG
>DATIHM010000022.1:0-1781 GCA_035480695.1 Candidatus Saccharimonadia bacterium | reverse complement strand
TGCAGGCCGCCGGCCAAGAAGACTAGCGTCAACAGGTACCACCAGATGTTGCCCCGGTCGATGGCCAGGCTGGCGAACCCGTAGGCTACGGCCAGCTCTACCAGGCCGAAAGACAGCAATCCCACGCGAGTCTTATGCCATTTATCGAGCTGTTGCAACATATCTACTTCTTATCTTTGAGTTCGCGGGCGGCGGCTTTCATGCTGAGCTGTAGGCGGCCGCGTTCGTCGATGGCGACCAGTTTGACGGTAACCTTGTCGCCCTCTTTGACAACGTCGCTCGGCTTGCCGACGCGCTCTTCTGACATTTCGGAAACGTGCACCAGGCCGTCTTTGCCGGGCAGAATCTGCACGAAGGCGCCGAAGTCGAGCACACTGACGACCGGCACGTCTTCGTAGATGCGGCCGATTTCCGGCTCGGCCACGATGTTCTCAATCCACTGCTTGGCGGCAGCGATGCTGGCGCCGTCCGGGCTGGCAATCATAATCGTGCCGTCGTCTTTGATGTCGATTTCGGTGCCGGTCTCGCCGGTGATTTTCTGGATGGTCTCGCCACCCTTACCGATGACCTCGCGGATTTTGTCAGGGTTGATTTGGATGGATTCTACACGTGGCGCGTACGGGCTCATTTCTTTGCGCGGTTCGGCTATGGTAGTGAGCATGTGCTCCAGGATTTGGGAGCGGCCGGCTTTGCCCTGCTCGAGAGCTTTGCGCAGCACCTCGACCGGCAGGCCGTGGACCTTCATGTCCATCTGCAGGGCTGTGATTCCCTTGGCGGTTCCGGCAACCTTGAAGTCCATGTCGCCAGCGAAATCCTCGGCATCAGCTATATCCGTCAGGATGATTGGCTTATTGCCGTCCATGATGAGGCCCATCGCCACGCCGCTGACGGGCGCCTTGAGCGGCACGCCGGCATCGAGCAGCGCCAGGCAGCTCGAGCAGGTGGCGGCCATACTGGTGGAACCGTTCTGCGACATGATTTCGGTGACTGAGCGAATGGTGTACGGGAAATCAGCTTCGCTTGGCAGCACAGCCGTCAAAGCGCGCTCTGCCAGATAGCCGTGGCCGATTTCGCGGCGCCCCGGACTACCGAGCCGACGCACCTCACCGACCGTGTAACCAGGCGCGTTGTAGTGGTGCATGTAACGCCGTTCGCCGGATTTTTCCATGGTGTCGACCATCTGGGCGTAGCTGAGCGGCGCCAGGGTGACGATGTTCAGGCCCTGGGTCACGCCGCGCGTGAACAGGCTGGAACCGTGGGCGCGCGGCAAAATACCGACTTCCGAGCTTAGTTGGCGGACATCTTCAAATTTACGGCCATCAGGACGGATACCGTCTTCGACGATTCCTTTTCTAACATCTTTGTGGATGGCCAGCGTGAAGGCGTCGTCGTAATCCTGCCAGGTATGGCCAGTGTAATCATCTTCGCCGACTTTCTGTTTGAAATTGGCGTGCATTTCCTCGCGCAGGGTCTGGACCAGCACATTGCGCTCGGGGTATGGCTTACGCAGGTCTTCGCCCAGCTTGCCCAAAACCCACTTGTCGACCTCCTGCTGGATGGACTCTTCGGGCAAATCGAGCTCGAACTCCTGCTTCTTAACGCCTATCTTGCTGATGAGTTGCTCTTGAAGGGCGATGGCTGGCTGCATAGCCGCCTGGGCGAATTCCAAAGCTTCGGCGACTTGGTCTTCGGTGACTTCGCTGGCACCGGCCTCAACCATCATGATGCCGTCTTTAGTGCCGGCCACCACCAGGTCAAGGCCGCCCTTATCCAACTGTTCG
>DATIHM010000021.1:0-4750 GCA_035480695.1 Candidatus Saccharimonadia bacterium | reverse complement strand
CGTTTTGACCGGATACACGATGCTAAATTCCACCTTCTAAGCAGTGGCTTGATTTTACCTAAGGCACTAGCCGAAAGTGATATGCGCTACCACGTTGAAGAACCAGAAATGGCGCTAGTATCGCATAGACATCTTGTCGATAGCCCGCACAAGGCATCAGATTTTGTGATAGACCATGGCGTGCGTGTCCTTTGGGATACACGTGCCGCCTGGAGAGCAGGCACACCGGCCTATTATTGGAATGCAGGGATCATGAGCGATATTGTTTTTAACACCATACAGGACTCGCTGCCGCCTGAAGTGAGCGGCGTCAAGCCTCAAACCTTCAAAGATGCAGCACGCGTAAGACACGCAGCCGCTAGCTTGGTCTTAGAAAAGGCGACCGGTGTAGAATTCACTTTTCACCATCGTACGGTCTGATTGGTTGGCCGAAATAGCTTAAACTAGGAATAGTATGCTGAAGGATTTTCGAAAATTCATCTTGCGCGGCAACGTCGTCGATCTGGCGGTGGCCGTGGTCATCGGCGCGGCTTTTAACTCCGTCGTACAGTCGTTGGTGAAGGACTTTATAACCCCGCTGATAACCGGCTTCAGCAGCAGTGGACAGCTGGTCCAAGGTGTGTGGCACATAACTGTCGGCGACAAGCATTTCCTTTTCAACTGGGGCGATTTTTTGAATACGCTGATTTCGTTCCTGATTGTGGCGGCTGTGGTTTTCTTTTTTGTCGTCCAGCCGATAAACAAGCTGGCAGCGCTGTCGAGCCGCAGCAAAGAAGCCGAAGAGCCGACCGAAAAGAAATGTCCGGAATGCCTGAGCACCATCCCCAAAGCGGCCACCCGCTGCGCGTTCTGCACAGCCAAGCTCAAAGATTAGGCCTTGCGGTTGTGGCGACGCTTGAGGCCGGCTACTTGCAAGCGGACCTGGTGCCGGTCGACTAACTGTTGGGCGTGCTCCAGGCTGACCTGGTCTTTGGCTTCGGCAGCCAGCTTTTTGGCGCGCTCGAGCGCGGCCTGGGCCTCGGCTTCGTTGATTTCTTCGGCATGGTCGGCCTCATCAACTAGCACGCGTAGGTTGTTGTCGGAAACCTCGATAGCGCCGCCATTGACGGCGTAGAACTCGCGGGCCTGGTCAGAATCCTTGGGGTTGCGGCGCACCATCACCACGCCGGTCGTGGCTACGCTGACCAGCGGCATGTGGTCTTGCAATACGCCGATTTCGCCGTCCAGCGTCGGCAAGACGACTTCGTAAACGTCGTCATCGAACTTCTTACCGCTTATGCTGACGAGCTGGAAGTGGAACACTGTTATTAACCTTTTGAGGGGGCCTTTACGTCTTTGATGGAGCCCTTCAGGTAGAAGGCGCTTTCGGGCTTGCTGTCGTGCTTGCCCTCGAGGATTTCCTTGAAGCCCTGGATGGTGTCGGCCAGCTTGACGTACTGGCCGGGGTTGTTGGTGAACTGCTCAGCCACGTAGAACGGCTGGCTGAGGAAGCGCTGGATGCGGCGGGCGCGGCCGACCAGCTGTTTGTCTTCTTCGCTCAGCTCTTCCATACCCAGGATGGCGATGATGTCTTGCAGGTCTTTGTAGCGCTGCAGCACGCGCTGCACCTCGCGGGCAACTTGGTAGTGCTCTTCGCCGACGATTTCGGGGTCGAGGATGGTTGAAGACGAGTCCAAAGGGTCAACAGCAGGATAGATGCCGATTTCGGTCAGGGCGCGGTTCAGCACGATGGTCGAGTCAAGGTGGGCGAAAGTGGTCGCCGGCGCCGGGTCAGTCAGGTCGTCAGCCGGCACATAGACGGCCTGCACAGAGGTAATCGAGCCTTCCTTGGTAGAGGTGATGCGCTCCTGTAATTGGCCCATTTCCTGTTGGAGGTTCGGCTGGTAGCCGACGGCGCTCGGCAGGCGGCCCAGCAGGGCGGACACTTCCGAGCCGGCCTGTGTGTAGCGGAAGATGTTGTCGACGAACAGCAGCACATCGTTGCCCTTGTCGCGGAAACTTTCGGCGATGGTCAGGCCGCTCAAAGCCACGCGCAAACGGGCTCCCGGCGGTTCGTTCATCTGGCCGAACACCAGCGAGGTATTCTTGAGCACACCGGATTCTTCCATCTCGTTGTAGAGGTCGTTGCCTTCACGGGTGCGCTCGCCGACGCCGGCGAACACCGAGTAGCCGGAGTGGAACTTGGCTATGTTGTTGATCAACTCCTGGATAAGCACGGTTTTTCCAACTCCGGCGCCTCCGAACAGGCCGACCTTACCACCCTTGACGATAGGGCAGATGAGGTCGATGACTTTGATGCCGGTTTCCAGGATTTCGACGGTGCCGGACTGATCAATCAGCGGTGGTGCGTCGCGGTGGATTGGCGACCGGTCTTTGAAATCGTCTTTCTGGCCGTCAATCGGCTGGCCGGTGACGTTGAACATGCGGCCCAAAGTCGGGTCGCCGACCGGCACGCTGATAGGCGCGCCAGTGTCGGCAACGCTGGTGCCGCGCTGCAGGCCGTCAGTCGAAGCCAACGATATGGCGCGCACGCTGGATTCGCTCAGGTGCTGGGCTACTTCCAGGACAAGTTTGTTACCTTCGTTCTCGACTTCGAGTGCGTTATAAATCGCCGGCAGGTTACCCTCGCCGAACTCGATGTCGACCACCACGCCCACAACCTGTGTGACTTTGCCGTTCTTGGTTTTCGCTGCTGTCGCTGTTGCCATTATTCCTCCTTATCCTGCCAGTGCTTCTGCGCCGCCCGAAATTTCGGCGATCTGTTGCGTAATGTCGGCTTGCCGGGCGGTGTTTAATGCTAATGTGTAGTCGTCAATCAGGTCGTTGGCATTGTCGGTGGCGTTCTTGGTGGCCAGCATGCGCATGGCGTGCTCGCTAGCCAGTGATTCCAACACAGCCTGCCAGACCTGCGCTTCGATCAGCCGTGTCGTGACTTGCTCGATAACCGTTTCGACATCCGGTTCGAAGTTGCTGATGGTCGCCACCTGGCTGCCATCGTCATCGGGCAGCGGCGCCGGCAGCAACTGCTGGCTCTTGGATTCCTGCACGATGGTGGATTTGAACTGGGTGTAGATTATGAAAACCTCGTCGGCCGCGCCGTCGCGGTACATTTCCATCAGCGTGTTCAAAATAGGGCGCACATCGTTAGCGGTCGGCCGGTCAGGGAAGGGCGGATAAGCAGCTGTCAGCTCGACGTCGCTCAGGCGCCGCACGAACTGCGCGCCCTTGCTACCGATGGTGATGACGTGGCTTTTGACCTTCTGGTCGCGGTCTTGCTTGAGCGAATTGGTCAGAAGCTTGAGCGAATTGGCGTTGTAGGCGCCGGCCAGGCCGAGGTTGCTGGTGACGATTATGTACAGCCGGTTTTTGACGTCGCGCTTCTTGAACAGAGGCTGCTGCTCGACCTCGCCGATGGCGTTGAGACGGCGCAGTAGGTCGTAGGCCAAATCGCGGTAGTCGCGCGAACGCTGGGCGTACTCTTGGGCGCGGCGCAACTTGCTGGCACTGACCAGTTCCATGGCTTTGGTGATTTGGCGCGTGCCCTTAATGGACTTGATGCGCCGCTTGAGGACAATCGTGCTGGCCACTAGCGCTGCCCCCTCATCTGTTCTTGCTCGTACTTCCTGCGCTCAATACTCTCATGAGCATTTGCCTCAGCAGTAAGGTAATTCGCTGGAGCAAACTCACTTTGTTCTGCATCATGCTTGCTTGCAACGCTAGCTTCGACTATGTCCCAAAGCTTGAGCTCACCCTCAGTTAAAACATCTCTAGGGTCGATTAATCTTCCGCTGAGTCGCTCTTCTAACGAAAGGGGCAAATCATTTTTTTCTCGAGCAAAAATAATGACTTGTTGCGCTGTTGAACTAAGAAGCAAGTGTCCTGGTTCCGCTTCTATCGGACCTTGGGCAATTCTAGCTCTACGCCTGGCGTAGTCGCTCCTCTTGAAACCCTCTTCAGGTCCGGGCATTACTGCGACTCCTTTTTGGAGGCTTTGTAGGTGTCGGCGACCGATTTGGCGACCTTCATTATCTGGTCGTTCTGCGCGTCGGTCGGCTTGTCGCCGGTGTTCAGCGCTTCCACCAGCTTGGCATGCTTGCTCTTGAGCTCGCGGTGCAGGGCCTGTTCGGCCTGGTCAATCTTTTCAACCGGGACGGCGTCGAAGGCACCCTTCGTGCCAGCCAGCAGGCTGCTGTACATTTCCCAGATAGCGTACGGGCTGTACTGCGGCTGCTTAAGCATTTCGGTCAGGCGCTGGCCGCGCTCGATGGTCTGGCGGGTTTCGGGGTCGAGGTCGGTCGAGAACTGGCTGAAGGCTGCGAGTTCGCGGAACTGCGCCAAGGCCAGCTTCATACCACCACCAACAGATTTGATGCCCTTGGTCTGAGCGTCACCACCCACGCGGGAGACAGATAGACCAACAGAGATAGCTGGGCGGATACCCTGGTAGAACAGAGAAGTTTCCAGGAAGATCTGACCGTCGGTAATGGAAATGACGTTGGTGGGGATGTAGGCGCTGATGTCGCCGGCCTGGGTTTCGATGATTGGCAGGGCAGTCAGGCTGCCGGCGCCAAGTTCGTCGGACAGTTTGGCGGCGCGCTCCAGCAGGCGGGAGTGCAGGTAGAACACATCACCAGGGTAGGCTTCGCGGCCCGGCGGGCGGCGCAGCAGCAACGACATCTGGCGATAAGCCTGAGCGTGCTTGGTCAGGTCGTCGTAGATGATGAGCGCGTGCTGTTTGTTGTCGCGGAGA
>DATIHM010000020.1:0-3910 GCA_035480695.1 Candidatus Saccharimonadia bacterium | reverse complement strand
CATGACCCGCCAGCAAAAGGAGGCCGGCACTGCTCTTATAGATATAGGGGCCGGCACGACCAATCTGATTGTTCTGGAGGATGGGGAAGTGCAGCACGTCGCCGTCCTGCCCATCGGTGGCCAGCACATAACCAATGACCTGGCCATCGGCCTGAAAACCGATCTCGACATCGCTGAAGCCGTCAAATTGGAACACGCAACGCTTAGGGAGGGCGCCAGAAGTGTCGGCGCAAACGTCAAAATCGGCGACAAGACGCATCATTTCGACCCGGCCGAGGTGCGTATGATTGCCGAAGCCCGCGTCGAGGAACTCCTGGAGTACGTCGACAAAGAGCTGGTCAAGATAAAGAAGTCGCGTAAGCTGCCGGGCGGCATCGTCCTTACTGGCGGCACGGCCAAACTACCCGGAATAGACGAACTAGCCCGCGAAAAACTGCAGCTGCCGGCCCGCATCGGCAAATTACAGAACATAGGAGGCCTAGTCGATACCGTTGAAGACCAAGGCTTCACGACCGTCGTCGGCCTGATGCTGCTTGACATGCTTTTGTTGCCAAGCCTGCCGCCTGTGCACGGCAAAGGCAGTGACAACGCCCGCGCCATCCTAGACGGCTTGTTCGGCCGCTTCAAGCGCCACTAATTATTGACATATCTGCGATTGAGTGAGAGGTTAGTTTTATGAGTTTGGCTAGGCACCCGAATCACGCGTCTGCTTTCCAAGAGGATGTTGTTAAGACCGCCGCTCTACTGAATGTGGACTACGCCGGATACGGCATACGAACCGAAGTTAGTGAGCCAAGCCATGACGGACGCAAATCGACAGTCGACTTCCAGAGGCTGGGCAACGGGGCGATACAACTTACTAGTCGCCTAAACGTTACAAGCGACAGATTCCCCAAGCCTGATATCATCGTTGAGATGGAGCCCTCGGGCAGCGTAACCGTTGGCGTTAATTCTTACATAGTAACCCAAAGATGGGGGAAGTTGAACCCAAAGCGGAAAAATCTAGCACGACGGCTAATGCACGAGACTCTTGAAGTTCTTGAATCAGGCCAGCAAGTTGATACGAAGGAGATATGCTCATATCCGTTACTAACGGGCCGAAGCCGGCCGAACACTCAAATTCGCAAAGGCCGCAGCTGGCACTGAGTTTCAAAATGAGGCTGCACACAAAAATGTGTCGACCATGCTTTGAAGAACAAATGTCCGCTTACGGGCGCACAAATTTGTTGAACTGCGAGAGTAATTTGGTTATACTACGGCCTATACAAATCTAGATTTTGAGGGGATAGATAATGCCACAAGTCGTTGAGCCAGCCATCGAGACGTTTGCCGAGATTAAAGTCGTGGGTGTCGGCGGCGCCGGCGGCGCGGCTATTAACCGGATGGTCGAGGCCGGCGTAGGCAACGTGCAATTCGTAGCGATTAACACCGATGCGCAGGCGTTACACCATTCCAAGGCCGGCGTGAAGATTCATATAGGCAAAGACGCGACACGTGGCCTCGGCGCCGGCGCCGACCCGGCCATGGGCGAATCCGCTGCGAACGAATCCAAGGATGTAATCCGTGAAGCGCTGCAAGGGGCAGACATGGTGTTTGTCACCATCGGCGCTGGCGGCGGAACCGGCAGCGGCGCCGGGCACGTCGTATCCGAAATCGCCAGCGAGCAGGGCGCGCTGGTGGTCGGTTTCGCGACCAAACCGTTTGCGTTCGAAGGTGAAAAACGGCGCCAGAACGCCGAAGTCGCCATCGAGAAACTGCGCAAATCCGTTGACACCCTCATAGTAATTCCGAACGATCGCTTACTTCAGACAATTGACCGCGACACACCACTCACGGAAGCCTTCAAGGTCGCGGACGACGTGCTGCGCCAGGGCGTGCAGGGCATTTCCGACCTGATTACGGTCCATGGCCTCATCAACCTCGACTTCGCCGACGTCAAGACCGTCATGAGCAAAGCCGGCTCAGCCCTTATGGGAATCGGCCGCGCCAGTGGCGAGAACCGCGCCGTGACCGCCGCTCAGCAGGCTATCGAGTCGCCGCTGTTGGAAGTTTCCATCGATGGTGCCCGTGGCATTCTCTTCAATGTCATTGGCGGCAACGACCTCAGCATGCACGAAATCAACTCTGCTGCCGAAGCCATCACCACGGCGGCCGACCCTGACGCCAACATCATTTTCGGTGCGACCATCAACCCTGACCTCGAGGGCGAAGTCATCATCACTGTCGTGGCGACAGGGTTTGACGCTTCATACTTCGCTAAGCAACAGCGCCGCGAAAAGCCTGTCACCACCGAGAACCTGGTCACTGCAAAATCTGACCTGGACGTTTCCACGCCGGCTTCGGCCAAGCAAGAAGAGAAGACTTTGTCGGAAATCGATATGGACCTCGGCGACGATGCCGAGGCCGACAAACACGATTTCACGTCTGAAGAAAAGGAAATCCCGAACATCTGGGCTATCCATGACGATGAAGACGATGATAAGAGAGGCGACGAAAAAGCCGACGACGATCATGGTGTAGTCAGCGGTAGCCTCGAAGAAGAGCTCGAGAAGCCGTCATTCCTGCGCCGCCTAGGCCGCAAGCGCAAGCACGACGACGATTCCAGCGACGAGCCCAAAGGCGACTAACAGAGGTTTGAGCCACGGCCTCCAGAGGCGATTCGTATTAAATTCTACAGCGTAATTTTGCTTGCAAAGCGCTATAGCTGGGGGTATATTAAGAGCACGCAGCACTATATGTGGAAAAACCAAAAACCATCATAGCCAGATGCTGAGCACATTAAGCAAGGTAAAGGAGGGCTAAATGAAATGCACTCAATGTCAAAGCGATGACATCAAAGTGATTGAATCGCGCGACGTAGCTGAGGGCCAAGCCATCCGCCGACGCCGTATGTGCAACAGTTGTGGCTATCGGTTCACAACTTACGAGCGCCTCGAACGTCCGCAGCTGATTGTCATTAAGAATGACGGCAAGCGCGAACTGTTCAACCGCTCGAAGCTGCTGGCAGGGCTTTATCGGGCCTGCGAGAAAACGGCGGTCACCAGCCTAGAACTCGAGCAGGTCGTCGACTCTATCGAGCAGGAGCTCTACGCCTGCGGCGAGCAAGAGGTCACGTCGACCAAAATCGGCGAGCTGGTGATGGAACGGCTGGCAAAGCTTAACGAAGTCGCCTACGTACGGTTTGCGAGCGTATACCGGCGCTTCAAAGACATCGCCAGTTTCGAGCAGGAATTATCCTTGGTAAAGCAGGGCAAGCACCGGAACAGCGAGACCAGCGAAGTAAAAACGTAACAATTTAATAAAAATACAATAACGGGAAAAGAGGGACATCATGGGGCAAACGACATCCTTGGGAGTAAAGAGACTATTCACGCCTGCCAACAGCAAGGCATATGACCAACTTAAGTGGGTCAAGCGCGATTCCATTATTAAGAACCCGATGACTGATACGCCAGTGTTCGAGCAAAAGGGGGTGGAGTTCCCCGAGGGCTGGTCGCTGAACGCCATCAACATCGTGGCGCAGAAATATTTCACCGGCACGCCGGGCACCAAAGAGCGCGAAGCTTCGCTGAAGACTTTGATTGACCGCGTGGTCGATACCATTACGCGACAAGGTGTTCAAGAAGGCTACTTCGCCTCTGAAGCCGAAGCCGAAGACTTCCGCGAAGAGCTGAAGTATGTGCTGGCGACGCAGCGCGCCGCTTTCAACAGCCCTGTGTGGTTCAACATCGGCGCAAACGGCCGGTCGCAGCAGGCCAGCGCCTGCTTCATCCTGGCCGTCGACGATACCATGCCGTCAATCCTTAATTGGTATGTCGAGGAAGGCATGATTTTCAAAGGCGGTAGCGGCTCGGGCATCAATGTCAGTCCGATCCGCTCGAGCAAAGAGCGCCTGGGCAAGAGTGCCGGC
>DATIHM010000019.1:0-9086 GCA_035480695.1 Candidatus Saccharimonadia bacterium | reverse complement strand
GGGGGAGGGGCCGAATGCCCCTCCCGAACCTCGCCTGGTGGTCAGGGAGCGCCGGGGTCGCCGGAACTGGTCTGACCTGAACCCTCGGTTCCCGAGGAGTTCGATGTGCCCTGGCCGGTGCCGCTTTCGTTCCCAGAGGGACCGGAAGTTTGGCCGGACGGGGCGCAGTTGCTACAACCGCTGTCGGTGCCGTTTGGCGTTGGGCTGTAATTGCCCGAGCTGGTCGGCTGCGACGCTTGGTTGCTCTCGGCGCTGCCCGAGGTGTAGCCAGGTGTTCGACCGGGGTCGCTCCTGGGGTTTTGCTCGGGTCCCGAGGTGGGTGTGCCGCAGGTGCCCGATGAGGGGCACTTGGGCGGCGGGGGTGGTGGCGTGCAAGTGGTGCATACCGGGGGCGGTACACAGTTATTGCAAACCGGTGGTGGTACGCAGGTGTTGCACACGGGCGGCGGAGCGCAAGTGTGACAAACCGGCGTACGACGTGGCACGCTGGGCGTGACCGGTACCTTCGGCACCGTGTGAGGAGCCGGCGGTGGGGCTGCTACCGGGAAAGCGATGGGGTTCGAGCAGTGCTCGAGCACCACCGGTGCACCCGGGTGGTCCTTGTCGGTGCCGGGCAGGGTCAGCGCGAGCCGAACCTGCTTACGGGAATCCGAGAAGGTATTGCAACCTTGGCTGCCGAGATGACGGGTGTTGGTGAAAGTTCCTACTGGCACCACATCGGGATCTCGACTTAGGCCTTGGTTGGCCAGCGCCTGGTCGGCGACATTGGGGTCGAACGGCATGTTCTCCACCAGAGTGATCTGGAGGTTCCAGCCGTGCTTCTCCTTGTCGGCGCCATCGAGGGCCTGATCGCGCGTCGTCCCATTGACGGTGCGCAGGCAGTCCCAGTACCACTGACCGGCTTTGTCGCCGGCCTTGACCAGGTCTTGCCACGAGCCGACTTGTCCGAGCACCGGAGCGTTCGAATCGTCGTTCCCGTAACTAGCCGTCTGCTGGCACTTGCCGTCGACGACTGGCTGACCTGGGCTGCACTTCGGTTTGGCGCTCGCAGCGATGCGACTGCCAATCATCAGGAATGCCGCTGCAAGCAGCAACAATCCTGCAGCAATGGCCCGCTGCCTGGGCCCTAACATGGTACGCAAGCGTACCACCTCCTTTGTTTAGGCCTTTCGGCGCGGACAAAAGCAGCACTTACCGGAAACAAGACTTGCTTGTGAACAAGACATTCTTGCGTCCGGATAGGTGCTCCCCACCCCGGCCTAAACCGGAGTGGGGTGCGAATGCGAATTGCTATCTGACGACTGCGACGACTTCCGTCGGCGGGGCGTCAGGGTCGCGCACCGGCAATACCGCGCGTGCGGGTGCCGGCTCGACAGTTGGTGCTTCCGCGACCGTCTCGTTGTTCGAGGCGGGCCAACGGAAGCTGGAACCGACGTTGCAACCGATCAGTGCCCCAGCCATGACGCCGAGAATGATCATGGCGTACTGGTTGGAATCACTGACATTGGTCATATCAGCCAGCGCCCAGAGGAACAAGCCGAAGACCACGGCGCCAATGATGGCACCGGCCAACACCCCGAAGGGATTGGTTTCACCGCCGGCCCTGGCCAAATTGCGGGCTTCTTTGGCGGTTGCCAGGGCCTCGTTGGCGGTTGCCTCCACCTGATCGACACGCTGGTGGACTGAGGCGAACTGGGGCGTGACATCCTCGCGGATGACCTGCCGTAGCACTTCGCCGACATCGGTGCTGGCCAGCATGCGGGTGGCCAAAGCCTCACCGCCGCCGGTCTCCAGCGCCGTCACACGGCTGCTGAGATCACCGAACCCAGTCCTGAGGTCACCGACCTCTGTGCGGAGCCCGCCGACCTCGTTGCCGAACTGCGCGATCTGGTCGCGCGTCTCAGCCGTGTCCTGGTCGTACTTGCCAACGAAAGTGCTGAACCAACCCGGAGCGTCGTCCGACACGGGTGTCGGAGCGGGCGCCGGACTGCCCTCGCGGAACCCGTCCGCTCGCGCGGCGCGGGCGTCCGCGATCGCCGGGTCGTCGATGTCGCCGCCCATCAGGACGTCGATGTCGAGGTCACCGGCCGCCGGGATGTGGCCGTTGTCGTCGTCGGGGGTCTCGTCGTCGTCGTCGCCGAGAACGGCGTTGACGTCGACAGGAGCAACCTCGGGCTCGGCTTCGGGTGCTGCAGCCTCAGCTGCCGGCTCGGAAGCCGGATCAGCTGCGGGTGTGGGATCGGGGGTGGCAGCGCCACCCGGGTTGTCGTTGATGTCCTCGGGGGCCACTAGCCCACCTCCTTGAGTGTTTGGCTGACGATTTCTCGAAACTTCTTCAGGGCGTCGTCAGAGGCGCCGCCCTTCTTCAGTTCCTTGCGAAGCTCTTTGTAGCGGTCTGCCCACTCGACCACGAAGCTGTTCAGCTCGGTGGTCTTCAGGGCGCTCGAGAGGTTCTCGAGTTGATGCCGTACGCGCAGTTCTCCCCTAGCCTTGCGGCAAGGGTCATACCACTGTCGCAAGAATTTGCGACAGTGGCGGCACACCCGACGCCACTTGACCTTACTCAGGTCAGCAACAGGGTGCAACACCAACTGTTCGAGCTTCTCGCCCAAGTAAGACCTCCAGGCGTATTCGCTCTTGAAGAGCGTGCCGGAAGAGCAAAACTTGCACGGAAACTCCCAGTCGTAGTTCGGCGGAGCCAGCTCAGCAAGCAACAGCTGCCGACCCTCGTCCTCCATCTTATTGGAGAACAACGGTGCGACAGGTCGCCTGTAAGCCTTGCGCCTGGCCATGGTTCGGACTCCGATCGCTCGTCTGCCACCGAAAACCGGCTTGTAGATGAGCAAATCATCGTCGTCCTCACGGGTGCGCTCGACTTTGATCTTCTCCGGTCGCTTTCGCTCCGGAATCAGACCAGTCAACCACTCCTTAAAGGAAACGGGCACGCGGTACTTCACCTCCTTGATTGTTGAAAGCCTTAGCCGCAGGCTCGTTCGGGTTTTACTCCTCTCGTGCCTTGCGGCACCGGCTCCCAACAGCGGGAGACTCCGCCCACCCAGCGGGTAGGAACCTGCCGGCAATACCTGGGCGGCAGGTATTAACCGACAGAGTCCTACCAACAAAGGTAGGCAGAGTGCCATAACAAAATTCACATTCACATTAGATCGTTTAACGATCTATGACTATCCAACTGTCAAAGGCCGCCGCATACGCGGACGGTCGCAGTTTGTAGCCGGTTTTCCGACTGCTACACCTCACGACAGTCCGCCCATACGGAACTTAATGTACTAACATATCACAAAATGCTTATCCTGTCAATGCTTTTTATGCAATATGACTAGCATAAGCGCTAAATCACCAACTACTATTTTAACCTGTTATTTGTGATTTATGACCAGATATCAGATAGAGTTTCTTGCAGCTTATTTGCTTCAGTTTTGGTAATATCACCAACCAAGCTTAAGCCCCACGTCCCCTCTTCACCCAACTTATTAGCTAATGCTACAACTTCATCAGGCTTGATACTGCGAATCTCGTCCAAATACTTTTGAAAGTCCAGTATCTCTTCGTCAAAAACGTAGTTGCCGGCATACCAACCAAGCATATCCCCGGCAGTTTGGTGCGAACGAGTTGTTCGACCAATTAGTAAATCTTTAGTCTCCTCTAGCTCTTTTTCGTCAAATGCACCGTCGGCCGCTCTCTTGTGGCTACGCACGAACAGCTCGTAAAGCGCTTGGGCGTTCTCCGGCGTTACATAACTGCGATAGGTTAGGTTGCAAAAACCAGGCGCTCGGCCAAAAGACGTCGCCGTGTGGTAGGCCAACCCCCGCTCTCTGGCCTCTCCTTGAATCCACGACCGATAACCGCCGGTGTAGATAGTACTCAGCAACCGCCCAGCCATGCGCTCTCGCTCACTTAGCTCGCCAACATAGCCTTGCAGACAGTAGTACAGCTGCTTAATCGGTCGCTTCTCCAACACCACCCTACCAGCTGGCGTTGCCGGGGTTTGGGCAAACTCCAGGCGTTGGCCTCTTGGCAGGCCGGCAATAGCCTTGCCTAGCCTGTCAACAATTGAGCTGCCATTATCGGTAAAATCGCCACTTATAATGAAGAAAGAATTATTAGAACGGTGTGTATTAGTGTAGTGTTCCCTGACATCTTCCAGCTTAATTTTAGAAAGTTGCGATATCCTGGTTTCGTCATCCAACACAATACTTGGCAGCATTGCTTTAGCCAAACTAACGCTCGTCAGGCGGTCATAATTGCTAGTGTTACGGCTTAGCTCTTCGTTAACGTTGCTGACTTCGGTGGCAAAGGATGCTGGCGGGAATAATGGCTTGCTAACCTGCTCACCCAACAGATCAATAATACGCTCAGCTTCAAAATCAGCGCACTCATAGTCATACGTATTAAGATACGGGCTAGTTGAGGCATTACGATAGGCACCATTTTTTTCGACTTCAACCTTAAACTGTAGCGCTGTCGGATATTTGGCCGTGCCAGAACCCATGAGGTGTTCCATGACGTGCGGTACCTCGTATTTTTTGGCATCACCAAAAACGTAGCCCGCCCTGAAAGCCATGCTGATAGCTACAACCGAAGTGCCTGGCACATTTACTACCAGCCCCTTGGCGCCATTAGCTAGCTTGTATTCTTTAACTGTGTGTTTCACCTAGCCCCCTTAGAGTGCGTTAACTGCCGCCTTAAACTGCTCGCCGCGATCTTTGTAATTCTTGAACATGTCGTAGCTAGCACAGCCCGGGCTGAGTAGCACAACGCCACCAGCCGGGGCATTATCGTGGGCCATTTTAACGATTTCAGTCATTTGGGTTGGCCCAGCCAGATAATTCTTAAAGCCCTTTTGATCCAGAGCTGCTTGAATAGCCGGCGCTGTTGCCCCGATTAAAATCGCCTTAGCTATATTGGCACCAGCAATCACTTCAGCCATTTCGTCGTAGTTAGAGTCTTTGCTCGAGCCGCCGAGGATTAATACCTTGGGCTCCTGGAATGAGCGTATTGCCGCAATGGCGGTTTCCGGCGTGGTCGAAAAAGAATCGTCATAGTAACGCACACCGCCAACCTCGCGGACCGGCTCAATCCGATGCTCCAAGCCATTAAAATCACGAATAGTCTTCATTATAGCTTCACGGACGGGCACCAAATCCCAAATTGCAGTTACGGCCGCGCAAATGTTCTGCTGATTATGCGGCCCAATCAGCCCGATTTGGCTAACTGGCATAATCTGTTGATCCCTGTACCAGATATAATCTTCTTTCACATACGCACCTTCTGGGTCCAAATATGGCCGGTGATGCCCTAGTGACTGTTCGCCTAGTTGGGTGCTGTAGGGGTTGGTCTTGTTGTAGATAGCCAGATCATCTTCGGCCTGATGCTTAAAGATATTACTTTTGGCCGCCAGATATTCTTCCATGCTGGGGTGCCAATTCATATGCTCGGGTACGATCATCAGACAAACCGCTATCTGTGGGCTTTGGTCTAAATCCATTAACTGAAAACTCGACAGCTCCAAAACCACTAAGTCGTCGCGCTGCACATCGCCCAAAAAATCGAGCGGCGATTTGCCAATATTACCGGCCAGCCAAACCTTGTGACCGCCGGCTTCTAGCAACTTAGCAATAAGTGTCGCCGTCGTTCCCTTGCCCTTGCTGCCGGTAACGCCAATTATCACGGCCGGACAGCGAGCAAAAAACTCTTTGGTAGTCGACGTTATCTGACGCGCGCCCACTAGCCTATCGGGTCTAATGCTTTGGGTTCGCACTACTATGTCAAATTGATCCAGGCCGCCCAGATAGTTATCGCCCAGCTGACTGCCAACGCCGGCCGACAGCTGCAGAGCCGGGTTTTGATCGCAAACTGTTACCTCATAGCCAGCCGCCTGCCAATACTTAACTGCCGAGGTACCTTCGACGCCGTAGCCAACTACTGCCACTTTCATCTGTTAGCCCCGATGCTTTGGTGAGTTGATCATGCCACACTTTTTGTACTTCAGGCCACTGCCGCAGGGACACAAATCGTTACGACCAACTTTTTTACCGTTAACTACGGCTTTTTCGGTTTTTTTTGGCGCCGGTCCACGCTTGTTTGCCGGCTCATCCAGCGGCGCATTTGTACTAGCTTCACGTGCGGCCTTGGTCAAAGCCGTTTCGACCGGCGCTTGGTGTTCGTGAACAATCGAAACTTTAAAGACGGTGGAAGCGATCTCGGCTTCCATTACGCTAATAAGGCTTTTAAATAACCGATAGCCCTCGTGCTTGTACTCGACTAACGGGTCGCGCTGGCCAATCGCCCTCAGGCCAATGCCCTCGCGCAACCCCTCCATTGCCTCTAAATGCTCAATCCACAGATTATCCAGCGTACGAAGGTATGTCAGGCGTTCGATAATCCGCATATTGTCTTCGCCAAATTCCTTAACTCTAGCGTCATAAACCGCCTCGGCCTGCTCGTTCAATAACGGCAGGATGTCTTTGGGATGAGTATTGGCCAGCTTTTTCTTGGAGTCGCTATCCAGCGGCAAGATGCCGACGGCTGCCTCATAGATAGCTTCATGGTCGATAACGCCGGTCTTGGCGTCGGTGTGAGCAGTCACAATGGCAGCTAGCTCGGCTACGATCATTTCAGTAATTTCCGGGCGTAGGTTCTGGTTTTCCAAGGCTTTACGCCGTCTGGCGTACACCACTTCGCGGTGCTTGTTCATGACATCGTCGTATTCCACTAACTGCTTGCGAATGTCAAAGTTGTGACCTTCAACCTTCTTTTGGGCGCTTTCGATTGAGCGGTTCACAATACTATTTTGGATCGGTGTATCTTCGTCCAACCCCAGGCTGTCCATCAGCCCAGCAATCCGTTCACCGCCAAAAATACGCATCAAATCGTCTTCCAGTGAAACATAAAACTGGCTACTACCCGGGTCGCCTTGCCGCCCTGACCGGCCACGCAGCTGGTTATCAATGCGGCGTGATTCGTGGCGCTCCGTACCGATGACGTGCAAGCCGCCCAGATCAGCTACCCCATCACCTAGTACGATGTCTGTACCACGCCCGGCAATGTTGGTCGCTAGCGTCACGGCGCCTTTGTGTCCAGCGCCAGCCACTATGCCGGCCTCGCGCTCGTTGTTTTTGGCATTCAATACCTGATGCGGTACGCCAGCTTCCTCTAGCACCTGACTCAGTAGCTCGTTTTTCTCAATCGACACCGTACCCAATAGCACTGGCTGGCCTCGGTCATGCTTTTCTTTAACGTCGGCCGCCACTGCCCGAAACTTGCCTGCCTCAGTCTTATAAATTTGATCACTTAAGTCTTTGCGCACCATCGGCCGGTGGGTCGGGATGGTCGTTACTTCCAGGTTATAAATCTTACTAAACTCCTCGGCCTCAGTCGCTGCCGTACCAGTCATACCGGCCAGCTTGTTATACAGCCTAAAATAGTTCTGGAAAGTAATAGTTGCCAGCGTCAGCGATTCTTGGCGAATCTCCACACCTTCCTTGGCCTCAATCGCCTGGTGCAAACCTTCGCTATAACGTCGGCCATGCATCAACCGCCCGGTAAATTCATCGACAATAATTATTTCGCCTTCGCGACTGACATAGTCACGATCGTTCTTAAACAAGGCTTCGGCCTTTAACGCCTGCTCGATATGATGGACATCCTCAATCCGGCCAGCCTCGTAGACGTTATCGACACCCAAAGCTCGCTCGACGGCGCTAATGCCGTCGTCGGTCATGGTCACAGCCTTCATTTTTTCATCAACCGTGTAGTGCTCTTCCGGCTTAAGCTGGGCGGCGATGCGAGCAAATTGGTAGTATTTGTCGGTGCTGTCCTCGGCCGGCGCCGAAATGATCAGCGGCGTACGGGCTTCATCGACCAAAATCGAGTCAACCTCGTCGACGATGGCGTAGTTTAAATCACGTTGCACCATCTTAGAAACATCATCGACCATGTTATCGCGCAGATAATCAAAGCCAAATTCATTATTAGTACCGTAAGTAATGTCAGCCGCGTATGCCTCGGCCCGCGATACTGGCTTTAAATGCCGCAACCGCTCATCCTCATGCTCTTCGTCGGTGTACTCCGGATCATAAATCAAACCTTGTTCATGCACGATCACACCAGTCACCAGCCCCAGTTTGTGGTACAGTGGCGCATTCCAGCCGGTGCCAATTTTAGCCAAATAATCGTTGGCGGTTACCAAATGCACGCCTTTGCCCGTTAAAGCATTCAAATACAGCGGCAGCGTGGCCACCAAGGTCTTACCCTCACCAGTACGCATCTCAGCGATCTTACCTTCATGCAAGATAATGCCACCAACCAGTTGGACATCAAAATGCCGCATACCCAAGACACGGTCCGATGCCTCGCGCACGGCAGCGTAAGCCTCGGGCAGTAGGTCATCCAGACTTTCGCCCGCCTCTAGCCGTTCCTTAAATTTAGTGGTCAAGGCGCTAAGCTCAGCGTCGCTAAGCTTGTGCATCTTGTCACTCAGGGCGTTAATGCGATCAACCAAAGGCTGAACACGCTTGACTTCACGCACGTTAGGATCACCCAGAATTTTGGATAATAAACTCATATTGCCTTTCGAACGCCTATCTTAACAGCTTAGGCCTCTTCAGTCGAGGAGGCGTCGCCTAGCAACTTATTCAACCAAACTTTGCGCCTGTTGGCCTTTGGCGAATGTTTGTCTTTATACTTAACTATTTGAGCCCTCAACTTAGCCTCAACAATGTCAATTGCAGCATAGATATTAATAGTTGCCTCTTTGCTCTGTAGTAGGCTACCCGGAACCTCAATATGCGTTTCACAGACAAACTGGTTGTCCTCACGACCGCTGGGATCCATTGATAAAATCACCCGCCCGGTAGCCTGTCTGGCGCCGCGTGGCAGGTATTTGTCGAGCTCGCCAATCTTGTCGTTGACGTAATCTACAACCTTTTTCGATAGTTCAAAATTATTGCCACTGATCTTCAGGGTAATCATAGTTCGCTACCTCCATAATATTGTTGCAGAGCGGTTGGTATTTGGATTTTGCCGTCTTTTGTTTGGTGGTTTTCAAGCATTGCGATTAAAACACG
>DATIHM010000018.1:0-5664 GCA_035480695.1 Candidatus Saccharimonadia bacterium | reverse complement strand
TCTCGATCATTATCATGACCATCAAGATTATGACCGCGCCGGCGATGACGGCGCCAATCAGGCTGTAGAGCGATATGTTCTTGACGCTGCTCAGCGGCTCGACGGTTTGGTTGGCCTGGTCCTGGGCGCTGGTGACGTCGGCCAACGAGCCTAGCGAGCTTTTGACGGCAGAAGTTGTCGAGCTCAGGTTGTCGAGCGAGTCGACCGTGACGATGCCATTCGTCACGTCGCCGCTTTGGCCGCTGAGCCGCTGCTCGGCCGGCAACGACACGATGACATTGTTATTGTCGGCCTGGTTGCTGCTGCTGAAGATCCCGGCCACCGTCAGGGTCATGTTATAGGCCGTGAATGTCGAGCCGACTTTCAGGTTATTCTTGCTGGCCATGGAGGAGCTGATGAGTGCGTCGTTGCTGTCTTTGCCACCGTCGATGGATTGGCCGCTCGCCATGGTCAGAGTCGTGCCGTTGACCTGGTTCGGAGTCGTCGTGCCCAAGAAGCTTACCGGCGGCGTGAAGTTGGCCGGCAGGGTGCCGCCACCACCGACGAAGAGGCGCGGGCCGCCTACAGCGCCACCACTGTTCGCGTTGAGGGTGACCGGCGAAGTCAAGCTGGTCGTGCTGCCACTTGTATTGGCGGTACCCTCACCGCGTCCACCGAAAGACGGCGTCGAACTGCCGGTGGTCGGCAGCCGGTCGGTCAGGTTTTCAGACACGGCTGTGACATACGGCAATGTCTTCAACTTGTCGAGTTGGCTGGTCGTCAACGCATTGTTGACCTGGCTGAAGCCGCTGAAGCCAGCCGGCGCGACTGTAATCGTGTTGCCGACCGAGGCCTTGACCGAGCTGATCCTGTCAGTGACTGCCTGGTGCGCTACCAGCATGGCCAGGCTGAGTCCCAGGCTCAATCCCAAAATAACGACGATGGCGGAAGTCCTGACTGTATTTCTGAAGGCATTGCGTATACCGCGGGTAACAAAATTCATAAGCTTTCCTGATTACCCGCCCATTAAATATCAGGCATGCTGAGGAAAGGCTGAATAGCAACGGCGAAATTTGTCACTGCGCGCTGGCGGCTATTTGGGAAGCTAGCCGGTATTCGCTATACTGAAATGCAAGTGAGTGACAATAAGCCCCAACTCGTTCTGTGCGGGTCAATCGCTATTGACCGTATTATGAATTTTTCCGGCAAGTACCGTGAGCTCATCCAGCCTGAAAAACTGCATGTCCTTTCCATAAGTACTTTGCTCGACAAGCTGGAGGATTCACGGGGTGGCAGCGGTGCCAACATCGCCTACGGGCTGGCGCAACTGGGTGAGAAGCCGGTCCTGCTTGGCTCGGTCGGCAGCGACGCCCAGTTTTACATCGACAACCTAGGCGAAGACGGGGTCGATGTTTCCCATATTCATTTCAGCAATTTAGCTACGGCTTCATTCAACGTCATTACAGATAGCGAAGATAACCAGGTCGGCGGCTTTTACCAAGGCGCCATGTCCGACAGCGATTCTCTCAGCTTTGTTCCCTGGAAAGGCCAGAATGCCCTGATGCTTGTCGGCGCCCACCAGCCGGCCGCCATGAACCGTCAAGTTAAGGAATGCGTCGACAACCAACTCAGGTTGGTCTACGACCCGGGCCAGCAAGTCGCCAACGACGAAACCGACCTAAAGGCAGGTGTGGCCGCCGCCGAAATCCTGATGGTCAACGACTACGAGCAAGGCCTGCTGTGCAGGCGGCTGAACACCACCCCCGAGCAAATCAAGGCGCAGGTGCCGATCATGGTCACCACCTTCGGCAAAGAAGGCTCGGCTATCGAGGGTACGAAAGTTGGCGAACCGATTACCGTCGGAATCGCCGTTCCCAACGAGGTGACCGACCCGACCGGTGCCGGCGACGCCTACCGCGCTGGCTTTTTATATGGATACTTGCGGCAATGGGACTTGAAGAAATGCGGCCAGTTGGGCGCCACCCTGGCTTCCTTCGTGGTAGAAAAGCACGGCACGCAGCAACCCTTCAGCAAGGCAGTAGTACGAGACCGCTTTAAGGCTAATTTCGGTGAGGAGGTAGAACTGAATGGCTGACGACTACAAAGTTAAGGACATCAAGCTGGCCGATTGGGGCCGGGCGGAAATCAAGCTGGCTGAAAAGGAAATGCCGGGACTGATGACCCTGCGCGAGGAGTTCGGTAAGAGCCAACCGCTGAAGGGCGCGCGCATCGCCGGCTGTATCCACATGACCATCCAGACGGCCGTGCTGGTCGAGACGCTACAGGCACTCGGCGCTGAAGTACGCTGGTCGTCATGCAATATCTATTCGACGCAGGACCACGCCGCCAGCGCTTTGGCGGCCGCCGGCACACCGGTCTTCGCCTGGAAGGGTGAAACCGAAGAAGAGTACTGGTGGTGCATCGACCAGACCCTGAAGTTCCCGGGCGGCAAAGGCCCGAACATGCTACTGGACGACGGCGGCGACCTGACCAAACTCGTGCACGACAAGTATCCTGAACTGCTTAAAGAGATCAAGGGCGTCAGCGAAGAGACGACCACCGGCGTCAAGCAGCTGCACAAGTTCCTCAAAGACGGCACGCTGAAAATTCCAGCCATCAATGTCAACGACAGCGTGACCAAGTCGAAGTTCGACAACCTTTACGGTTGCCGCGAATCGCTGATGGACGGCATCAAGCGCGCCACCGACATAATGATTGCCGGCAAGGTAGCCGTGGTAGCCGGCTATGGCGACGTCGGCAAAGGCAGCGCCCAGAGCCTACGTGCTTTCGGAGCCCGCGTTCTCATCACCGAAATCGACCCCATCTGTGCCTTGCAGGCCTTGATGGAAGGCTACGAAGTCGTCACCATGGACGAAGCCGCTCCGCAGGGCGACATCTTCGTCACCGCCACCGGTTGTATGGACATCATCACGCTTGAGCACATGAAAGCCATGAAAGACACGGCCATCGTCTGCAACATCGGGCATTTCGACGACGAAATCGAGATGAAACAGCTCAACGAGCTGAAAGGCGCCAAAAAGGAAACCATCAAGCCGTTGGTCGACCTCTACCACATGCCGAGCGGCCGCCGGCTGATCGTGCTTTCTGAAGGCAGGCTCGTCAACCTCGGCAACGCCACCGGCCACCCTTCATTCGTCATGTCGAACTCATTCAGTAACCAGGTGCTGGCCCAGATAGAGCTTTACACTAAGCAATACGACGTCGGCGTCTACCGCCTCCCGAAAGAGCTCGACGAAAAAGTCGCTGCCCTGCACGTGGAAGCGCTTGGCGGCCACATGAGCAAGCTTACCAAGAAGCAGGCCGACTACATCGGCGTGCCGGTCGACGGGCCGTTCAAATCCGACCACTACCGCTATTAAAGAACTGGCGGGCGACAGATTCGTCGGTGTGCATGGCTTTGATGAGCTCTTCCAAGTTGTCAAAAGTCTGGTTCGGCCGATGGTACTCCACGAGATTTAAAGCAAGCTGTTCACCGTAATAATCCTGGTCGGTTATGTCTAGCAGATAGGCTTCGACGCGGCGCTCGGTGTCGCCGACAGTCGTGGGCGTGCCCACGAAGATGAGGGCCGGGTGACCGCGCCACTCTGCCATATCGGCAAATCCGAAATAGACGCCGTCTTTAAGGTCGGTTTCGACACTCAAGTTGGCCGTCGGGTAGCCGAGCTTGCGTCCGTTGCCCTTGAAGCGCGTGACGGTTCCGCTCAAGTTGGCCGGCAGCTGCGTGCTCATGACGGCAGAAGGTTGTTAGGCAACCGCATGTAAAGGCGGGAGTCTTCCACCGTTTCGCCGGCGGCCGTCGGGCGGCTGCCGAACTCTTCGCTGACAAGTTCAAAACCCAGTTTATCGTAGATATGCACCGCGCCGCCGTTGGACTTCCAGGTTTCCAGCCAGAAATCTTGGGCACCAAAAGTGGCAGCCGTTCCCCAGATTATCAGGCGGGAGAACGGTGTGGCCAGGCCCTGCCCCTGGCCCTGCTCGCCGACGCGTAGCGCAAAGGTAGTCTGGCCGCCCTGCACATGCGGACTGGTTTCGCGACCCGACCAGCCGTAGCCGACCAGGCTTAGGTTGTCGTCGTCTCGCTTCATCAGCAGAAAAGTGCAGCGGCCTTTTGCCAGCCAGTGCTCGGCTGCCTCTTGGTCAGAAAACCGCCTGGCAGAGTCGCCTGGGCAATATTCCTTTATGGAGGGCTGGAGGCTCATGTTGTAGATGTGGCCGGCCATTTCGGGCGTCAGGCCGGTGTGGACCTCAAAGCCACGGCTGGCGAGTTCGTGGAGGGCGTCGAGCTCCGCACCTCGGAACAACGACTCATCCAGCGGCACGGTTGCCGATGCGAAACCAGTCGGGAAATCACTCATGGTCAGCCCCTCCTTTTATTAGCTTCCTGAGTTCGGCGGCGATCTGCTCGGCTTTGGCCTGGGCGTCAGACGCCTCCACCATGACACGCGCCACCGGCTCGGTGCCCGACGGGCGAATCAGCAGCCTGCCTTCGCCAAGCTGTTCATTTTGCGCTTCTATAAATCCGACCACATCCGGCCGCTTAATGATGGACTTGTCAGGCAGCGGGATATTAACCAGCGCCTGGGGCAGTAGCTGCACCTCATCGCACCACTCGGCCAGCGATTTGCCCGATGTCTCGATGGCCCGCGCCGTTTGCACGGCCGCTAGCATGCCGTCACCGGTTGCCAGCACCAGCGGGAAAATTATGTGCCCTGACGCCTCGCCCCCCAGTTTGTAACCGGTCTGGCGCAAACCCTCGAGCACATAGCGGTCGCCGACATCAGTGCGCAGCAGTTTGATACCTTTGTGCTGCAGGGCCAGCTCGAACCCCTGGTTGGACATGATGGTGGCCACGACGCCGTCCGCCTCGCGGACTACCGCCAGTAGGTACAGCAGATAGTCGCCTTTGACTTCGCGGCCGCGCTCGTCAATCATTATAACGCGGTCGGCGTCGCCGTCGAGTGCAATGCCAAGGTCCAACCGCTGCTCCGTCACTGCTTTTTGCAATGCCTTAGTGTCTGTAGCACCGCATTTTTCGTTGATGTTGCGGCCGTCCGGCTTATCGAATAGCAGCGTGACTTCGGCGCCCAGCCGCTTGAAAACGCGTTCGGCGATGCCGCTGGCGGCACCGTTCGCTGTGTCAACTGCCAGTTTCAGGCCTGTCAGATTTAAGCCTGGCGCGGTGCCGATGAGGAAGTCTTCGTATTTCCCGACTAACTTTTCGTCTTGGCTGGCTGTTCCTTGCCCACGCCCTGGAACACCGTCTTCAATCAACTTGTTCAGCTCGGTTTCGGCTTCGTCGGACAGCTTGTCACCATTATCGTCGAAAACTTTGATGCCGTTGTACTCGTAAGTGTTATGGCTGGCGGTCACCATCACGCCGGCCACGAATTCGGGATGCTCGCGGGTCAGATACGAAATCGCCGGGGTTGGCAAGACACCGGCTGAAACGACATTGACGCCGACGGCATTCAAGCCGGCTATTAAGTCTGCCACGATCTGGGCGGATGATTCGCGCGTGTCGCAGCCTATCACCACCAGGTGGCCCGGCTGTGCGAAGCGGGCGCCGACAGCCATGCCGATGCGTCGTGTGCCATCGCCATCCAGCGGATATTGCCCGGCCAGCCCGCGGACCCCATCGGTACCGAAAAGTTCACGTGAGCTCAT
>DATIHM010000017.1:0-1741 GCA_035480695.1 Candidatus Saccharimonadia bacterium | reverse complement strand
CATCATTTTCCGCACCGCTGGCACCAAAGCCATCGTCGACGAAGTGCAGAAACTTTTCCCGCAGGCGCGTGTAGCCCGCTTCGACACCGACAACCTGCGCGCCGAGCGCTTCGAACAGCACTACGAAAACGTCAAAAAAGGCGACGTCGACATCTTGGTCGGCACCCTGCTATTGGCCAAGGGACTGGATTTGCCCCGTCTCTCAACCCTGGGCATCCTGCTGGCGGACACCAGTCTTTATTTGCCCGATTTTTCCGCCCAAGAGCGCACCTTTCAGCTAATTTCACAGGTGTTGGGACGCATCGGCCGTGGCCATGTCGCCGGCCGAGCCGTCATCCAGACCTACCACCCCGACCACCCGGTGCTACAGGCTGCCATAAATGGTGATTACCAATCTTTTTATAAGAGCGAGCTCGCCAGCCGCCAGCAATTCCTCTTCCCGCCGTTCTGTTACTTGCTTAAGCTGACTGTGCGTCGCGCCAGTATCCGTTCAGCCGAAGAAGCCGCTGAAAAACTGAAGGAAGAGCTGGAAAGCGGCGGTTACCGCGTGCGTGTCGAAGGCCCGGCGCCCAGTTTTTACGAGCGCCTGCAGAATAAATACCAATGGCAACTAGTCGTTAAGTCCAAAGACCGGGGCGAGCTGCTGAAAATCTTAGCGCACTTGCCGTCGGGCTGGTCATCCGACCTCGACCCGCTAGACCTGCTCTGAGCGCTGGCCCAACTCAACGAAACCATCGAGGAAAATGTCATTATACATGCCGTTTAGGCTTCCTTCGGCTTCTTCTTTTCGCTCGAGGAACTGCTTGGCGTCCTCAGGGCTGGCCGTCGCTGATGAATTCAGCAAATCTTTAATTGTCATTCTCGCCAATGCCAGGCCATCCCCTATCGTATAAGTTCTTTGCCCTATGCGTCCTCCTTCCAAAAATCTTTCCAAGATGTCCACGCTATAGCGGTCAGTGATTGACATCCTACAGTACCTTAAGCCAGCATCGCTGATATGCTCCAGCGTCTTGGCCATGATAGCTTTGCCGTAGCCATGGCGTTGCTGCAGCTGGTCCTCTACTTTAACGTACTCAAGGTAAGCGGTTTGATTATCAATAAGACTGAATCTTGGATGGGCATTTTCTTGAAGCTTAAAGTATTTTGCGTAGCCCACACCGTTGAACACCAGTTTGAAGCCATCAGCCCCTTCTTCGTAGTCAGGCGTTTCTTCTACGGTGTAGTCAAATTCAGATAACCTCTCAGGATAGACACTCCCAGTCATAACATTATAATACCATATTTAGGTTGAAATATCAATATATCCCTTAACGCGCGGGCCTTCTTGGGGTATACTTTGGCACAATGACGAAGGAACAAATCATTGCCCTGCCCAACCCGCAGTTGCGGCAAAAGTCGAAGCGGGTGGGAATCGTAACCGACGAAATCCGCCAGGTCGTCGACGACATGAAGGCGGCGACCATCGACTGGGACCAGAGCCGCGACCACGAGGTCGGCGTGGCGCTGGCCGCCGTGCAGATTGACCGACTGTACAAAATCGTGGTAGTGCGCAACGACTATAACGACAAGTCCAACCACGATTTCACGGTGTTCATCAACCCGGAAATCGCCAAGGCCGAGGGCGAAATCGTTGAGGATTACGAGGGTTGCCTGAGCGTGCCGAACATATACGGTAAGGTGTCGCGGCATTTCAAAGTGCGGGTCAAAGCGCTTGATATGAACGGCCGGCCGTTCCGCGTGA
>DATIHM010000016.1:0-2459 GCA_035480695.1 Candidatus Saccharimonadia bacterium | reverse complement strand
ACGCGGCCTTTCTGCAAATGCTTCTCGGCTAGGCTGTAAGAATAAGATTCGGCCACTTGCTGGGCGAAAATATTGCTCAGACAGCGCGTTTTCAGCCCGTTGGCCTCGAAGATGTCGGTCAAGGCCATACAGTTGATGAGGCCGCTCAGCATTCCCATCTGGTCGGCCGTGACGCGGCGGATGCCGTTGCCGGCCATCTCGGCGCCACGCACCATGTTGCCGCCGCCGGCGATAATCACGACCTGGCAGCCGGCGTCGATGACTTTCTTTATTTCAGCGGCTAAGAAAGAGGCGATTTCGGGGTCGACTCCGAACTCGTACTTGCCGGCCAATTGCTCGCCGGAAAGCTTCAGAAGGACCCTTTTATATCGAGGTTCGCCCATTGCCAACTATTGTAGCAAACTATCGTTAAATAATAATTAAGTATCTGGAATTCGCCGTCTCAGCGGCCTATACTACAAGCATGAGTCAAACGAGGACCGACGAAGAGTGGGACGCGTTTATAAATCAAGCGGCCCAAAAAGCTGCTCAAGACGCTGTTGCACTTTATGATGAAGTCAACGAGCACAGGTTTGGGTTAATGATGGAGTCGTTGGACGCAATAAGTCTTCAAGTAGCCAAAATCCCTAAAATGGAGAAAGACATCGCCGAACTTAAGTCAGATATGAAAACCGTTAAGTTCGCCGTCAAAGAAACGAATCGTGAACTACATGAAATGAACGGCAGTTGGTAGATGCTTAAGATTTACTCGTGGAACGTCAACGGCATCCGGGCGGTCACTAAAAAAGGGCATTGGCAGCCGTTCCTCGACAAAGAGCGGCCGGACATCTTGGTTTTGCAAGAAATCAAGGCAAAGCCGGAGCAGATTGACGCCGACATCGACGGCTACACCGCTTTTTGGTACTCGGCCGACAAACCCGGCTACAGCGGAACGGCCATCCTGAGCAAAATCAAACCGGTACAGGTGGTGAACGGTTTTCCGCAGGACATCATCGACAAGTACGAAGTCAGTGGCGACATTTACGGCGACCCCAACCAGGAAGGCCGCGTCATCGCCGCCGAGTTCGACAAATTCTGGCTGGTCGGCGTTTACACGCCAAACGCCAAAGACGACCTGAGCCGCATCCCGCTGCGCCACGAGCACTGGGATCCGGCTTTTCTGGCGTACGTTAAACGGCTGGAAGAATCCAAGCCGGTCGTTTTCACCGGCGACCTCAACGTCGCGCACACGCCAGACGACCTGGCGAACGACAAGACCAATGTCGGCAAGAAAGGCTTCACCGACGAAGAGCGCGCCGGCTTCCAGGCTTTCGTTGACGCCGGCTTCGTCGACACCTTCCGCCTGTTCAAACAAGGCAAGGGCTACTACACCTGGTGGTCGCACTTCGCCAACGCCCGCGCCCGCAACGTCGGCTGGCGCATCGACTACTTCCTGGTCTCCAAAGCTTTGAAGGATAAGGTCAAGGCCGCCGACATCTACCCCAAAATCATGGGCTCCGACCACTGTCCCATATCTGTTACACTAGACTTATGAACCTGGAGTTTGTGTCGCTGCTAGCGACCGATAACGTCAAGCTGCCTGGCTTGCTCTATACGCCGGACAAACCGACCAAGAAAGCGGCTGTCTGGCTGCACGGCATGGGTGATAATGGCATCTTCTATAGCCCGACGCGCATCAACGCGCTCGGCTCGGCTTTGACAGGCCAGGGAATCGCCATGCTGGCCTTCAACAACCGTGGCGCCCATGAAAGTAAGAAGCTTCGTATCTCCGATGAAACACTGCCCGAAGAAGACCAAATCATCCAAGGCGGCACCCACTTTGAGCTGATTGCCGAGAGCGTCTACGACATCGACGGCGTAGCCGATTGGTTGAAAGAGAAGGGTTTTGAAGAGCTGTACCTGCTCGGTCACAGCACCGGCGCCAACAAAATCTGCGCCTACCATGTCAGGGCCAAGCATAACCACTTCCGGAAATATGTTTTGGCCGGGCCGGGCGATGACGTCGGCCTGTTTTTCGGCGAGCTTGGGCCGAAGCGCTTCTGGCAAGCGCTACAATACGCCGCCAAGTCGGCTGATACGGAACCGCTTCGCTTGATGCCGAAGTACACCGGTATGCATCCGTTCAGCGTGCGGGCGGCTTGGGACATCTTGAACCCCGATGGCGCCTACAACTCATTCCCGTTTTACGAAGCGACGACCGAACGTCTCGGCAAAAAGCCGTTGTTCGAGGAATACAAGCAGATTGACCGGCCGACTCTGGTGATTTTCGGCTCCGAAGACCAATACGCTATCACTGCCGGCGGCGCAGACAAGGCCCTGGAAATACTGATGCGCGAAACAAGCAATTCCCAGCTCAAGCAAACCGACTTCGAACTGGTCGACGGCGCCGACCACAGCTTCCACGAGCACGAGGCAGAATTCGCCAAACAGGTTACAGATTGGTTGGTCCATGGCTAGGC
>DATIHM010000015.1:0-4320 GCA_035480695.1 Candidatus Saccharimonadia bacterium | reverse complement strand
TAAGGCATTGCTGAATAGTGCTGGCGCCGATTACCTGGACGTTCTTATCGCCTGCTGCCTGCTTGGCCAGTGAAATAGCGCTTTCAATACTATTAACAAATGTGAAGCTGAGGTTGCCATTTCCTTTGGGGTACTTGGCTGGAGGTGCGTGTGTCAAGACAAAAAGCGGAGTTTGGAATTCATAATCGTCGTTAGCCCACATGAATGGATCGGCCATCTCATAAGTATGCCGGCCCATAATAGCCGCGCCGGTATTCTCAATCATTTCCTGAAAAGACGGAATATCGTGGAGTTCGGCAAAATCTGGATTAAGTCTTTTTACGTTGCCGTCTTCGTCATTGACGAAGCCGTCCAAAGACATGGTCATACCGGCGATTACTTTTCCCATAGAAAACCTTTCATGTACTTTATGCCGTCCTTAAGATTCTATCAAAAGGCTACACCAGGAATTATTGAATCGCCTCTAAAAGAGCGGTTTTGTTATGATTAGAGGGCATTAAGTAGCATAAGCGAAACTAACTATGCGTATTTTCCGCGGCCGAAAGCAAAAAACCTCTGGACGAAGAACCGCCTACACGTGGAGTTTTGTCGTTTTCTGCTTGGGTGTCTTGATGACCGTCGTCATAATCGCCTCTGTGGGAACTCGCCTATCGCCCTCCAGCCATGCCGCCACGCTAACGGGCGACCTCAACGGGGACGGCACCGTCAACGTGTTTGATCTCAGCATCTTTCTCGCCCACTGGCAGCAGACAGGCAGCGGCATCGCAGAAGATTTTAATAACGATGGCAGCGTCAATATCTTTGATCTCAGCATACTGCTGACTAATTACGGCGCAAGCGGGGGCGGCACCAACGTGGCGCTGTTTAACCGCATCACCTATGCCGGCTCATTGCCCGGTGCATCGAGCTCTTATCTCAACCAGGAAGCTAACCGTTACCAGGTCATACAGTTACAGGGGGACGAAGGCGCCTCCCTGGTATCTACGCTGCACGCTGACAATCCAAACCTCAAGGTGTTCGTCTACGTTGATGACATCGGCACAAAGTCGGGTGATCCCCAAGCAATTACCAGCTGCACCAATTACTCGACAGACAACACGAACGCCAACGCGCACCCTGGGAATCCGCAATACGACTGGTTCCTAAAAGACTCCGGCGGCAACCGCATCCAATACTCGGGCTATCCAGGTCAATATTTGATGGATGTCGCCAACCCTTATTATCAGGCGGCCTGCATAGCACATGCCATGGACTTGGTCCGAAATATGGGTGCCGACGGCGTCGCGTGGGATAACGTCATCGCTAACCTTAGCTGGGTAGAGAGCGCCTCGGTACCTGAATATCCCACCCAAAGCTCCTGGGTTGCGGCAGAATACAATTGGGCCACGGCGGTCGGCCCGATTGCTCACAGTAATGGACTGCTCCAGTTACCCAACGTGAGTGGCGGTAGGTGGGACTCGAACTTCCCGACATTCAGACAAGACATCATCACCAAGGGCGAAATGGACGGCACTATGGAGCAATCCTGGACCGACGGCGGCTTGGGTACCGCCCAGCAGGATCCGTACTGGGCAGGTAAGCTGGCAGATGCCTCCTGGGCCGAAACAAACCACAAATATTACGTGGCAAACAACGCCGAGGCCACGGATTCGGAGAGCGAAGACCGGTATGGCCTGGCCTCGCTGCTGATGGTCGCAAACGGGTACGCGAGCTATTCCACCTCGTGGAATTCGTGCTTCACGACTTGCGAATCATCGTGGCCAGAGTATAGTACTGCCCAACAATTGGGGTCACCCACCGGTGCGTACTCACACCGCACCAATGGCGCTTACGAGCGTGACTTTGCTAACGGGGTAGTGCTGGTTAATCCGTCGCAGAATACGATTGCCTCTTTCTCGCCAACCCCTGGCGGTACTTATTCAGGTTCGGGGCTCACTAACGTCTCTTCGGTGACGCTTGGGCCTGACCAAGGGCTCATCCTCCTAAAGAATTAGACGCAGAATATCCTAATTGGGCAATTGTGCTGCGCTACCTATGTAACTTTTGTGACATGGATATCGGTTTGGTTTTGTTAAAATGCGGGCATGAGAAAAATTGTCGTTCTGATGATGATTACGCTCGATGGAGTTATCCAGTCGCCCAGTGGGCCGGAGGAGGATGCTTCGGAAGATTTTAAGTATGGCGGCTGGACTGTTCCATACTCCGATCCGGCTATGGGCGAAGTACTCGACAAAGAAATGAGCGCGCCGTTTGACTTGCTACTCGGCAAAAAGACATACGCGATATTCGCGCGCTATTGGCCGAAGCAGACAGGTACGATTGCCGACGCATTCAATAAAGCTAAAAAATATGTGGTGACAGATGAAAGCGCCGACCTTAGCTGGAAAGAATCGGTTCAGATAAGTGGTGACGTGGCGGCTAAGCTTAAGGCTCTGAAAGCCGAGGACGGGCCGCCGTTCCAAGTGTGGGGTAGCCATACGGTAATCCAGATCATGCTCAAGAATGATTTGGTTGATGAGCTGAGGTTGAGGATATTTCCGGTTACAATTGGCAGCGGGAAGCGTTTATTTGCCGAGGGCACGACCCCTGCCGCTTTTGAATTAACAGACTCCCAAGCTTTACCAAGCGGCGTTATCTTGGCCAACTACAAAAGGGCTGGCGAACTTAAGACGGGTACGATGGAATGAGCGCCAAAGTTACAGGCATCGGCGGCTTTATTTTTCGGGCGAAAGACCCAGATGCGCAGGCAGCTTGGTACAAGAAACACCTTGGCATTGACCGCAATAAATGGGAACAGGAGGCGGGCGCGACGGCTTTCGCACCTATGTCCGCAGACACCGATTATTTTGCTCAGTCGCAGCAATTCATGTTGAACTTCCGCGTCGATGACCTGGACGGCATGCTGAAGCAGCTCAAAGCTGATAAGGTGAAGCAGGTAAAAGACGTGGAAGAATACGAAGGCATCGGCCGTTTCGCGTCGATTGAAGACCCGGAAGGCAACCGCATCGAGCTATGGCAACCGGAGGGCAATTAGAAATATGGCCTTAAGTATCAGCTGTTCTATGGAAGATCACGAAAGCTGCACCAACGGCGATTGGTGCGAATGCGAGTGCCACAAGGGGTAAAGAATATGCTGCAATGTACGCCATTCCTGCTGTTTGACGGTAACTGTGCCGAAGCGATGACGTTTTATAAGGAGTGCCTGGGCGGTGAGCTGACGCTGACCAAACTGGGCGACACTCCGATGAAGGACGCATTTCCGGCCGAGAAGCACGGGCGGATTATCAACGCCTACCTGAAAAGCGGCGGGCTGGAAATATCGGCCACCGACTGGATGGCTTCACCGGAGTTTGACCCGAAGCAGGGAAATATGTCCGCCATTTTCGTTACAGGCGATTCCTACGATGAGCTGAAACCGGTTTTCGACAAGCTCAAGGACAGGGACAACAATGAGCGGTTGCAGGAATTGCACGAGATGCCGTTCGGAATCTTCGGCCAATTTTATGACCGCTACGGTGTGCAGTGGATTTTCAGGGGCGCCAAAGCCGGCTAACCGCCGAGAGCGGCGGCTTCGGCTGAGGCCGACGGCTTGATTTCGGGTAGCCTTTCCATGCGGAAAGCGTTGAACGTGCCGGCGAGGGCAGCCAGAATGGGCACCAGCAGCGCGACTTGCAAGGCCCGATGCGTCGCCGTCTTGTTTATAGCCAGCACTTCGTTTTGGACCTGCTGCGGCTGGTCGGATATCTGCGCCTGGAGCTGGCTGTTGCTGACGACCTCGGCGTCGGTTTCGAGCTCTGAGGAGATTTGGTGCTTCTGGGAAGCGGGAATCACGCTGTTTTTATCTGTCAGGTTGGTGAAGCTGAACGACAGCGCCGCCAGCAAGATGCCGCCGGCCATGGCCAGGCCGAACGACAACCCGAACGAACCGGCAGCGGAATTCACGCCGGCCGCCTCACTGACGCGTTCTTCCTCAATCGGTGCCAACGTGTAGTTGTTGAGCTGCGAAACCAGCAGTCCTAGGCCAGAGCCGACGATAAGTAGCGGTACGACCAGCAACCAGCCTGACTCGGCCCGTGGAATCACCGGTAACAAGGCCAGCAGGCCGAGGCTCGTCAAAATGAACCCGTATTTGATTATCCGGCTGGTTTTGGAGTGGGTAAAACGGCGGCCGGCGATAAGCGCCACGGCGAACATCGACAGCGACAGCGGCGCGATGCTCAGGCCGGTCTTCAGCGAGTTATACTCCAGCGCAATCTGCAGGAAAATCGGTAGCGCGATCATCGAACCGCCCAGCACGATGTTCTGCATCATCTGGCCGGA
>DATIHM010000014.1:0-12212 GCA_035480695.1 Candidatus Saccharimonadia bacterium | reverse complement strand
CATTGTGCAGCAAATCATCAAGGATGACCCGGTGCCGGAGCTGCGCGAGGGCGCCACGCAACTGGTTTTCGGCGATGGCAACCCTGAGGCCGAGCTGGTTTTCATCGGCGAGGCGCCAGGCAAGAACGAAGACCTGCAAGGCAAACCGTTCGTTGGCGCCGCCGGCAAATTCCTGAACGATATGCTGGAGATGATCGGGCTGAAGCGCAGCGACGTTTACATCACCAACATCGTAAAATACCGACCGCCGGGCAACCGCGACCCGTACCCAGACGAAAAAGAGGTCTTCCTGCCTTATCTGGAGTCCCAACTAGAGGTAATCCAGCCTGTGTTGACGGTCACGCTCGGCCGCCACAGCCTGAATTGCTTCTTGCCGGACTTGAGCATCAGCGCCTGCCACGGCCAGCCGAAAAGGTTTAAAGGCAGGGTGTACCTGCCGCTGTTCCACCCGGCCGCAGCGCTGTATAACGGGGCGATGCGCCAGACGCTTATCGATGATTTCGCGCTCATCCCGGCCATCATTGAAAAAATCAAATCATAACTACTAAAGAAAAGGAGAAAATATGGAACCTAACAACAATAAACCTAAACGTAAACCAGGGCAGCGGAAGCAACCACAAAGCCAGGCCCAGCCTATAAAGGGCAGCCTGACGACCTCGCGTGGCCAAGCCGTGCGGGCGCAGCGGCGCTCTCAGCAGGACGCGCAGCGCATCGCCAACCAGTACGTGGCAGCCGACACCGGCAACAGGCCGCAACGGGCCAACGTGATTGACGACCGTCCCCAACTGCGCATCATCGGCCTCGGCGGCATGGACGGCGGTGGCTCGAAGAACATGATAGTCGTCGAGTACCAGAACGACGCCATCGTGCTGGACTGCGGCAACGACCTCGGCGTCGACTTGCCGGGCATCAACTACGGCATCGCCGACACGACCTATCTCGAGAGCATCCAGCACAAGCTGCGCGCTTACGTGATTACTCACGGCCACCTCGACCACATCGGTGGATTGCCGCACATCGTGCCCAAACTGCCGGCGCCGATTTACGGCAGTAAGTTCAGTATCGGCCGAGTCGAAGAAATCTTTGAGAACTTTGGCCTGCCGATGCCCGACGGCTTTGAGCTCAAGACCGTCACCATGAACGAAGACACCCACGAGCGCCTGAAAATCGGCGAATTCTTCGTGGAACTGGTGCGCGTGACACACTCCATTCCGGGCAGCACCATGATAGTGGTCGACACGCCGGTCGGACGCATCATCAACACCGGTGACTTCAGGCTTGACCCGAATCCGCTCGACCACGAGCGCACTGACATCGAGCGCCTGACGGAGCTTGGCAATGAAGGCGTTTTGGCGCTGCTGAGCGAATCCACCACGACCGAGCGACCCGGCCGCACGCCAAGCGAGTCAATCATCGAGAAAAGTTTCATCGACATCATGGATAATGCGCCGGGCCGCATTTTCATCGGCCTGTTCTCGACCAATATGAACCGCGTCCAGATGCTGATCAATGCCGCTGTGCACCACAACAAAAAGGTGGCCATAGACGGCCGTAGTATGGTCAGCACGCTTGAAATGGCGGTGCGCCACGGTTTCGTACGCATCCCCAAGGGGACCTTCGTACCGATTGCCAGCGCCTCTACCATGAAAGATACCGACCTGGTCGTTGTGTGTACCGGTTCGCAGGGTGAGCCCAGCTCGGCGCTGCAGCGCATGAGCAATGGTGAGCACCGGCACGTCAAACTGAAAGAGCAGGACACGGTCATCCTATCGAGCACGCCGATTCCGTATTCTGGAAACGATGGCAAAATCCGCCTGATGGTCGACGACCTGTTCAAGAAGGGTGTGCATGTGTTCCGCCATGAGACGCGCGAAATCGACGGCGTCGGCCCGCTGCACGTTTCCGGCCACGCCTCACGCGACGAGTACGCTGAGATGATTAACATCTTGAAACCGAAGTTCTTCATCCCGATTTACGGCGATTACACGGCGAAGCGTTACCACATTGACCTGGCCATCGAGCAGGGCATCCCGCGTGCCAACATGCTCAACGCCGCCAACGGGGAGGTCATCAGCATGACACCGGATAAGATGGAACTCGACGGCGAAGTGCCGCAAGGGACTATCCTGGTCGACCAGACCGGCGCCATCGTCAGCAACGTGGTCGTCAAAGACCGCGTTCTGCTCAGCGAGGAAGGCCTGGTGGCCGTAGTACTGACCGTCGACCGCAAGGCCGGCACGCTGCTGACCAGCCCGGACATCATCAGCCGCGGCTTCATATATATGCGCGACAACGAAGAGATAATGAACGGCCTACGCAACGAGCTGAAGCGCGCCGTGACGCAGCGCTTCAAACGCGTCGACCTCGACCGCTTCAAGGCCGAGCTGAAAGACCACGTCACGCACTACTTGTTCGAGCACACTCAGCGCAGCCCGATTGTCATCCCGGTGGTGAACATCATAAGCGGCGGCAGTGCCAAACAGAATGGCGATAAGAAACAGGCTGGCGGACAGGGTCAACAACCAGCCGAACAGGTTAAGACCCCGGAACAAGTTGCCGCCGACCAGCAGAAGCGCTTCCAGGAAATGCGCGCTCGCCTGCTGACCCAGGACCCTCGCGTCGACTAGCCTTATTTAGGTGGGAAGTTCTGCTGCTGTTTAGGACTTGGCGTCGCCGGGGCTGGGTGGTGTTCCACCAAAGAGAACAAGTATTTAGCTTTGGCGACAATGGTGTTGGCGCCCTTTAAAGTCAGCTCTTTGCCACTTGTGCTGAAGGAGGCGTCAGCACTGGCTTCCACAGTATTGATTTCGGCGTCGACGATAGTGCCGTTGCTGTACCGGCGATAAGTGTCGTCGGTAAGTGACAGGCTACTTGAGGGCTCTACCTCGAACTGTTTTTGGACGTTTAAAGCAATACTGACTGGAGTCGTGGAAGTGATTCGGTGCATCTTCTTGTTATAAGGGAAAGTACCGTCCGCGAGATACGCTGTTGTCACGCCAAAGCGGTTTTTGCCGAAAGTGGTTACTTCCTTGTGCAAATAAGATTTACCGTCTATTCCCTTAGCGACGTAGCTACCAGTCTCCCCATCATGGCGAGGACTAAGCTTGTTGTACAGGCGTAGAAGGTCTTTGCCGAGAGCGCTTTTTCCGTTGGCAAGCTCGTTGTTTACACGCATTTCCTTAGAGCTCATCTTGCGGACAGAGGGAGCTGCACTTGCCGGCGAGGCAGGCGCGCTGCTGGCCACGGCCGCCGTCATAGCAGAAGCGGTAACAGCTTTCCTAAGCAGGCCGGCTGTTGACTTGCGGGGAGCTTTGACTGGTGCTTCGTGGCGAGATGACATGTTCATATTATAACAAATTTAGGACAATATTGCAATAGTGCTTATGGTTGACTTCAGTTGTAAAAATTGCTATAATATTGCCATATCGCCAGAACTGATATAATAAGAAGACGCATTATGGCTAAAAAGAAAAAGACAACCAAGAAGAAAGCCGCCAAAGCCGAAGACCTGGCGCCCAAGTCGCCATTCTGGGACCAGGCAATCGCCATTATATTGATTCTGGCCGCCGTGCTCTTGCTGCTTGGTGGCTTCGGAACCGGCGGTGCATTGCCGGTCAACCTCTTCAAAGGCGTTTACGCGACTTTCGGCTGGGCAGCCTATTTCACACCGGTGGCGCTAGCCGCCTGGGGAGTTTTCAAATTTACGGCTGAAGACCACAAATTATCTAGGGGTAAATTCTTCGGCATGCTGGCAGTCATAGTTTTTGCCAGTGCCTGGCTGCAGGTTTCGGCGACTTCAAAAACGGCGGCCGGCTGGGCTGACGGCCACGGCGGCGCGGTCGGCCGGGTGGTCGGCAATTCTGTGCTTGGCCCGCTAGATAAGATTCCGGCCAGCTTGATGTTGTTCGTCCTCACGGTGTTGGCGGTCTTTTTCGCCTTTGGAATTTCCCTCAGCCATCTACTGAAACTCGGTAATTTGTTCAACAAACGGGAGGAGAGCGAGGAAGGCGACCTGGCCGCGCTTAAAGCCAAGGCGGCCGAGCAACCGGGCTTCCAACTCAACGAAGGCGTGCCAGTGGTCCACCACTCGCCAGGCCAGCCGAACCGCTTGACTTCGCTTAAGAATTCCGCCCAGAGACTGGGTGCCAACGAGAACCACGAGGCGCTGACGACGGCCAGCGACCCGAACTGGCAATTCCCAAGCATCGACCTGCTGAACCAGAAGCAAGACAAGGCCGATGCCGGCAACGTCAACGCCAACGCCCAGACCATCCACGATACGTTTGAGAACTTCAACATCGAGGTCGAAATGGAAGGCGCCAACATCGGGCCGCGTGTCACGCAGTACACGATGAAGCCGCCGACGGGGGTCAAACTGACCAAGATCACGGCACTCGAGAACAACCTAGCGCTCGATTTGGCCGCCACCAGCATCCGCATGGAAGCGCCGATTCCGGGCAAACGGGCCGTCGGCATCGAAGTACCGAACGTCAAATCGGCCACCGTGCGCATCAGTTCGCTGTTCCTCAGCCAGCAGTGGCAGGAAATGCAGGGCGCCCTGAGCATCGCCATCGGCAAGGACATCTCCGGCACCCCGATTATCACCGACCTTGATAAGATGCCGCACCTTTTGGTCGCCGGCCAGACCGGTTCCGGTAAGTCGGTTATGATCAACACCATCCTGACGAGCCTGTTGTACCGCAATTCACCGAGCGATTTGAAGCTTATCCTGGTCGACCCGAAGCGGGTCGAATTGAAACCGTATGATGATATCCCGCATCTGTTAACGCCGGTCATCACCGAGCCCGAAAAGTGCATCAGCGCACTGAAATGGGCCGTCGCCGAAATGGAGCGTCGTTACCACGCGCTGGGCGAAGTCGGCAAACGCGACATCCACGGCTACAATGAGCTAAAGAAAGAAGAGGGTATGCCCTATATCGTCATCGTGATTGACGAGCTGGCCGACCTGATGATGATGGCCGCCCGCGATGTCGAGGCGCTCATCGTGCGCATCGCGCAAAAGGCGCGCGCCGTCGGCATCCATCTGGTTCTGGCCACACAGCGCCCGTCAGTCGATGTCATTACCGGCCTCATAAAGGCTAACGTGCCAGCCCGCATAGCCTTCACCACAGCCAGCCAGGTTGACTCACGCACCATTATCGACCAGGTCGGTGCCGAAAAACTGCTCGGCCAGGGTGACATGCTGTTCATGACGGCCGATATGCCCAAGCCGAAGCGCCTACAAGGTGCCCTCATCGGTGATGACGAGACTGGTAAAGTGACCGATTTCATCCGCATGCAGCGACCGCCACAGTACGACGATGAGGTTGTTTCCCAGCCTGTTACCATCGGCAAGGGCGGCGTTGTCAGCGACGCGGTCGGCGGCGCTAGCGACATGGACGATGAGATGTGGCGCGACGCCGTGCACGTCGTCATCGAGAACCGCAAAGCCAGCACCAGCTTGCTGCAAAGGCGCCTGCGCATCGGCTACGGCCGAGCCGCCCGCTTGATTGAAACGATGGAAGAGCAGGGCATCGTTGGTGCCGCCGACGGCTCGCGTCCGCGCGAGGTGCTGGTCCGCTCGATTGACGAGGTTCTTGGTAGTGGCGCCGCTACCCCCGAAGCAGGCGGCACGCCCGACGCCGTACTCGACGAAAACTTCGCCGACTAGCCATTCCTAATCTGTTATCATAGAGGTAATGAAAGTCGCAGTCATGGGTTACGGCCATTATGGCCGGGCGCTGGGTTCATTGCTCGAGCACAACGGCGTGGAGTTCACGCCGGTCGATGTCGACCTGCCGCTGAAGCACGAGGTCGAAATCCTTATCCAAGTCGTGCCGACGCAGTCCATACGCCAGGCGTTCGAGACTAATACCAAGTTTTTCAACCCGGATATGGTCGTCATTAACGCCGCCAAAGGCATCGAGCAGAGCAGCCACGAACTGCCGCACCAGATTATCGAGGAGTTGGGTTACAAAAACTATTACTGCCTGATGGGCCCGTCTTTCGCCACCGAAATCATCGACCAGCAGCCGACACTGGTGTCGCTGGGCTACGCGAACGACAAGCAGGCCAAGGTGGTCGTGGAGATGCTGCAGACATCTTATTTCCGCGTCCAGGGCAGCGCAGACTACCAGTCTTTGGAGCTGGCCGCCGCCATGAAAAACGTCTATGCCATCCTTTGTGGTTATGCCGAAGGGCTGGGCTTTAAGGGCAACACGCGAGCCAAGCTCATCACCCTGGCTCTGCAGGAAGTCGTGAAGCTGGCCGCGGCCATGGGCCAGTCTGTCGACGTTTTGGCCGCTGGAGTCGTCGGTGACCTGGTGCTGACCTGCTCGTCTACCGAGAGCCGCAACTTCCGCTTCGGCCAGAACCTGGCCACCATGACCCAGCAGGAGGCGTTCGACGCCGTAGGCTCAACCGTAGAAGGCTTCCACACCAGCCAATCCATCCAAGCCCTGGCCAAAGAGCACAAAGCTGAGCTTCCTCTAGCTACCCTGACGCAGCGCATTATCGACAAAGGGGCCGAAGGCCATCGGCACTTCCAGGATTACGTCCAAAGTATCTAGTTGACTAACAGAGGTCTCTAAGGTATAATCGTAGGACTATCAACTTCTGCCCGTGGCTCTAGTGCACGCGGGCTTTAACCGAAGGAAGGAGCATCAGTGAACCAGTACGAAATTGCCGTGCTGTACCATCCTGACCTGGAAGTCGACCTGACCAAGGCCGAAGACCGCGTCAAGAAAATCGTCGCCGACAATGGCGGCAAGATTACAGCCACCGACAACTGGGGCAAGCGCAAGCTGGCGTACGACATCGCCGGCAACGAGCACGCCGTGTATGTGTTTTACAGCATGGAATTGCCTCCGGCTGCTGTCGCCAAAGTCGAGAGCCAGCTGAACATCGCCACTGAAGTCATCCGCTTCCTCATCACGAAGCCGGACCTCAAGGCAATCGCCAAGGCCGAAGCTAAGCGTAAAGAGTTGGCTGAGCAGGCCGCCAAGCGCGGCGACAGTGGTGAGAGCGAAGAAGACAGTGACGAATCTTAAATAACTGTTAATTTACTTGACGTCGGTTTTTGGGCGGCGTTAAGGTAGGAGCACTAACTAAGCAAGACATATGTCTTATAAGGAGGAGCCATCATGGCACGAAGTCTTAACCAAGTAACATTAATGGGCAACCTGACACGCGATCCCGAATTGCGTCAGACACCGACTGGTCAGAGTGTAACCAGCTTCAGCTTGGCGCTGAACCGCGCTTACAAGGATTCCAGCGGTGAATGGCAGGAAGCTACCGATTACATCGACTGCGTCTGCTAGGGGCCGTTGGCCGAGCGCGTGGCACAATACCTGAGCAAAGGCCGCCGCTGCCTGGTACAGGGTCGACTGCAGTCCCGCTCATGGGAGCAAGACGGCGCCAAGCGCAGCAAGGTAGAAGTATTGGCCAACGATGTTACATTCCTGGATAGCCGTGGTGGTGGCGATGGCGGCAGTGGCAGTTTCAGTGGCGGCGATGATTCCTCATCGGCCGCCTCGGCAGTTCCAGCTGACAAACCCAAACCGACCAAGAAAGCTAAGAAAGACGATGTCGTCATCGAGGACATCGGCGATGAGCCGATTAACCTCGACGACATCCCATTCTAGTTAAATTAACAAGGGAGTAACTAATGGCAAAGATTTTTAAGCACCGTACGGACGTAGCGTATTTCGACCACAAGGATTTCAAGACCTTGCAACGTTACGTTAACATCTACGGCCAAATCGAAACCCGCAAAAAGACCGGTTTAACTGAGAGCCAGCAGCGCCATCTGGCGACCGCTATCAAGCGTGCCCGCCACTTGGCACTGCTGCCGTTCGTGGCAAAATAATGGCACTCAGCATTACGGAACTTAGGAAGGGCACGCTTTTCCAGTGGGAAGGCGAGCCTTTCCGCGTTGTCGAATACAAGCAGAAAGTAATGGGGCGCGGCGGCTCAATCGTTAACGTCCGCATCAAGAGTCTGGTTGACGGCAAGGTCCTCGAGAAAACGTTCAAAGGCAATGAACAGCTTGACTCAGCCGACGTGACAAACCAGGCCGTGCAATACCTGTACAACGACGGTGGCACGTTCTATTTCATGAACGAGAGCAGCTTCGAGCAGTTTGAAATTCCAGCTGATTTGGTCGGTGATTGCGCCGGCTACATCAAAGAAGGCGACTGTGTACAGCTCCAGTTCTTCGGCGATAGGCCAATCAACGTGGAGCTGCCCAAAAACGTTCCTCTTGAGGTAACTTACACCGAAAATGCCGTCAAGGGCGACACCAGCTCGTCAATTACCAAAGATGCCACACTTGAAACAGGCATGATTATCAAGGTCCCGGCTTTTATAAAGCAGGGCGACATAATCTCGGTGGACACCTCTACAGGAGCCTACCGCGAACGCGTGAGGGGCTAGTCGTGAAACCAGGCGACCGACTAGTCTGTGCCTTTGTTGAAAGCCCGGATGAAGGTGCCGAATTTAAGGACTGGCCTCTGCACGTAACCGTGGTTCCTTGGTTTCGGATTAAGGACAGATCCGGAGCTTTGGCGACGGAAATCCATGACAAGCTGGAAATCAGGACGCCTTTTCATGTTGTCATAGGCGATGAAACTGAAATGGGCCACAGCAAAACCGTTAACCTCGTCGGCTGCCCGACCCATTTCACAGAAATCGAAGAGCAGGTCAGGGATATTCTGAAGGCCCACGATGCCTGGCTGGTGGACGAAACCACTAAGAAGCCGCGTGACTACCGGCCTCATGTCACGGCCCAGAAAGATGACCGCCTCTACAGGGGCGATACGTTTATCTGTGAGGCACTTTTCATAGTTGAACAGAAAGGCGGCCACAAAAAAGTCGTGGCTAAGATAGGCCTTGGCGATGAAGCAGCGGCTTGACCAGGCGATGGTCCAGCGTGGCGTGGTTCCGACGCGTAGCCAGGCCGAAAGCTTCATAAAGCTCGGCCAAGTGAAGGTCAACGGCGACACAGCTCAAAAGCCAGGGTTGCTAGTGGACAAAGCGGACTCCATCGAGCTAGTGGCAAAAGAGCTGTATGTAAGCCGGGCGGCCCTGAAGCTGGCATCCGTAGCGGAGATGCTCGGGCTTAATTTTAGCGGCAAGACAGTCCTAGATGTCGGCAGCAGCACGGGCGGATTCACCGATTACGCGCTGCGTCATGGTGCAGCCAAGGTTATCGCGGTCGACGTCGGCAGCGACCAATTGCACCCCAGCCTCAGGAACGACGACCGCATAGAGCTGCACGAGAAAACTGACATAAGGGACTTTAAAACAGACGAAGAGATAGACCTGGTGGTGGCCGACGTTTCGTTTGTTTCGCTGCGCGCAATCTTGCCGGCCGTGGCGAAGCTGTGCGGCCACCAAACGCGCATCGCGGCCATGGTCAAGCCACAGTTCGAAGCCGGCCAAAGCAGTCTGAAACACAAGGGCGTAATCAAGAACGATAAGATCCGCCGTGAAATCCTCAAAGATTTCGAAAACTGGGCCAAGCAGCACTTCATTATCATCGACAAGGCCGACTCAGCGGTCAGTGGCGCCCAAGGCAACCAAGAGCGCTTCTACCTCTTACGCAAAGCATAAGCCAGATGCTAAACTGCTAGCATGTATTTCGCATCGAGGATGCAGGCTGGCCGCATGCTGGCCAGTCAGCTGGCTGAAAAGTACCAGGGAAAAAAGTGTACCGTCCTGGCGCTTAACGATGGTGGCATAATGGTCGGTGCCCAGATCGCCCAGCAACTGCACTGCCTGTTGACGCTGTTAGTCAGTGCCCAAATCGACCTGCCGCGCGAACCGGAGGCGCTGGCCGGCATCACGCTGACCGGAAGCATGGCTTATAACGAGCACTATTCCCGGGGGGAAATCGACGAAATGCTGGGCGAATACCATGGCCTGGTCGAGCAAGAAAAGATGGAGCGCATGCACGACATGAACCGGCTGCTCGGGCAGGGCGGCATGGCCGACCGCACGCAACTCGAAGGCCACAACATCATCGTCGTGGCCGACGGCCTGAAAACCGGCTTCTTGGTTGACCTGGCGTTCGAATTCCTCAAGCCGATTTCCTTAGCCAAGTTCATCATCGCTGTACCGTTCGCGAGCGTGCCGGCGGTTGACAGGATGCACATCGTGGCCGACGACCTGTATTGTCTAGACGTCATTCAAGACTACATCGACACCGACCACTACTACGAGAAAAAGGATATACCAGAGCACGACACGGTCGTCAAAACCATCCAGGAAATCAGCTCGAACTGGAAATAGCTAGGTTAGATGGGCGCTCAGCGCCTCAACGTCTTTGAGCAGGATTGACGACGGCTTGTTCACCAGCAGGCCCTTACGCTCCAGGGCCGACAGCTCGCGGCTGGTCGTTTCGCGCGTCGCATTGATGGAGCTGGCGATGTCCTGGTGGCGCAGCGGTACCTCAATCAATATGCCCTCGGCAGTATTCTTGCCGAACCGCTCACTCATCGTCAACAAGAACGAGATGATGCGTTCGCGGACGGTCCGGTACTCCAGGTTAAAGATGCGGTCGCCGTGCAGGCGGTACATCTCCATCGTCATGTCTAGCAAAGGCGCCAGCGCGTCGGTGTTATTCTTGATGAACTCCTGGAAGGCCTTGCGGCTGACCTGCAGGGTCGTGGTCGGCGCCAGCGCCTGGTAAGTGACATCGTGCTCGCTGCCGGTCACCGCCCAAATCAGGGGGAAAATCTCGTCCTGCTTGCGGATAATCAGCAGGTTCTCTTCGTTATACTTGGTAATGTCGAAAGCTTTGACAAGGCCTTTATAGACGTAAAAGACCCCGGGCGGTGATTCCTCGGCCCGGATAATCAGGTCTCCCTTTTGGTAATTTTGTTTAACACCGTGAAGCCGGAAAAATTCCACGAACTCGGCCGTTTGCTTCATGGTGGCGAGCATGACTATATTATGATTCCGTATGCCGCCCGATGTCAAATTGCACCCCCGTTAAAGTTTGACTATGTGATGAAAATCTCACTTACTTAGTGAGTATTTTCACCAAATCCCAAGCTGGACAGGTCTATTATGAAATCTGGAGCAAGAGGGAGCACCTTATGGTAAGCAAAGAATATATCGAAAAACAACTGAAAGACATAGATTTCAAAATCACAGGTTGGGGCAAAGCAGAGGTCAACCAGCTACCTCACATAATCCTTCCAGACGAAAAGATTTATGAAGCTGTGAACGGGATATACGAGGGTGGATTCGCGCTCCTGCTGGCGACAGATATACGCGTCCTTCTGGTCGATAAAAAGCTGATGAGCTTTCTGACGGTCGAAGATCTGCGCTTCGATATGATTAACGAAATCGATTACAACCACCGTCTGGTAGGTGCCTACATAACTATCGCGACAGGTAACAAGACCCTTGTTTTCCGAAGCTATAACAAGGATCGGCTACGGAAGTTGATCGGCCACGTGCAGCACTGCATGGCCGAAACCAAGAAGAAGCAATCTTCGACGGTCGAAGACCAGAGCCAGCACCTCGAGCGGATTAACGAGCAGCTGCAGGCTTACTTGGTGGCGCAATATAAGCAGCAGCAAAAGCTGCACGAGGAACTAGCAAAAGCGCAGACGGGCGCCTTGAGCAAGGTACCGACTATGCCCGAGCCCTTGCGCCCGCCGGATGAGCTGTCGAACTTCTTGTATGCCCGCGGCTTGCTTGATAAATACCGCGAGGCAACGGGTAGGGATTTGGCCGTGCCGCAGATACCGGCCGCCAATCCGCCGGCGAGCGATGCTACGGATGCAGTCCAAGCCGCGTCTCCGCCCCAGGCTCACCCCTGGGAGGAATCTGCCGCCACTCAGCCTGCCGGTATGCCAGGTAACAACCAGCTGACGGAGATTTACTCTGAAGGTATGCAAGAAGTATTCGGCAAGCGGCCGCCCTCGAATCCTGGAGGACAAGGTTCAGGCGGGTTTGGCGGCGACCAGACTACCGGACTAGAAGTGAACCCCATCAAAATCGCGATTTCTAAGCTGCCGTTGGCCTTGAGGAACCGTAAATTCGGCCTCCCAAAGCCTTCACTACCGGTTTATCGGGCGCCCGCGCCGCCGAAGCCCCAGCCTCGCCCGGCCGGCTAATCACTTAGAGACGTTGAACTTGAATTCGACCACGTCGTCGGGTTGCATGACGTAGCTCTTGCCTTCGGTGCGCACCTTGCCGGC
>DATIHM010000013.1:0-1720 GCA_035480695.1 Candidatus Saccharimonadia bacterium | reverse complement strand
CCGAGGAACTGGCCAAATTGGGTGGCGAGCCAGCCTTTCTGGGCTACCAGGGCTTTCCGGACGTGATCTGCATCAGCGTGAACGACGAAGTGGTGCACGGCATCCCCAAAGCCGATAAGATGCTGGCTGAGGGCGACATCGTCGGGCTCGATTTCGGCGTGACGTATAAAGGCATGATTACCGATTCGGCCGTCAGCGTCATCGCTGGCAAGCCGAAAACCAGGGGCCACATCCAACTACTGAAAGACACCGAGGTCGCACTGCACGTCGGCATCGACGCCGTGCACGACGGCGTGCGTACTGGCGATATCGGCCACGCCATTGAGGAATCGCTCAAAGGGCGACGCTACGGCATCGTCAAAGACCTCGTCGGCCACGGCGTCGGCCACATGGTGCACGAAGATCCGAACGTGCCCAACTTCGGCCGGCCAAACAGCGGGCCGTGGCTGCAAAAGGGCATGACGATAGCCATCGAGCCGATGGTCACTCTCGGAACCGACCGCGTTTACATCGCCAGCGACGGCTGGACGGTGTTGACGGCCGACGGCTCCTGGGCCGCCCACTTCGAACACACTGTGCTAATCACCGAAGAAGGCGCCGAAATCCTGACCACATTGTAAGAAAGAAGCAATAGCGTTATACTGCCTACAGGCACGAAAAAATGAACAACCAAAACCAGCAACATTTCGTAGGACTCGACATCGGTACGTCGGCGGTGCGCTGCGTCGTCGGCACTTATGACCCGAACGGCGGCAGCATGCCATCTATCATTGGCCACGGGCAGGCTCCGAACCAGGGGATGCGCCGCGGCGCGGTGGTCCACGTTGATGAAGTGGCCGACGCCATCGTACACGCCGTAACAGAGGCGGAGCGCATCTCTGGCTTCAGTATCAAGCATGCCACGGTCAACGTGAACGGCTCGCACGTCAGCGGCATGGATTCCGAAGGCGTCATCGCCATCAGCAGCCCGAACCGCGAAATCACTATGGAAGATCGTTTGCGCGTCGAAGAAGCGGCCACCATCGTTTCGCTGCCTTCCAACCGCGAAATCGTGCAATTCTTTGCCAAAAATTACAGCCTGGACGGCCAGCGTAACATCAAAGACCCGGTCGGTATGCATGGCGTCCGCCTCGAGGTTGAGGCCCATATCGTCACCGCCAGCACGCCTAACCTGCGCAATCTCGACATGGCCCTTGAAAAGGCCGAAATCGCTGCTACACACCACACTGTTTCCGGCCTGGCGGCCACCGAAGCCGTCATGACCCGCCAGCAAAAGGAGGCCGGCACTGCTCTTATAGATATAGGGGCCGGCACGACCAATCTGATTGTTCTGGAGGATGGGGAAGTGCAGCACGTCGCCGTCCTGCCCATCGGGGGCCAGCACATAACCAATGACCTGGCCATCGGCCTGAAAACCGACCTCGACATCGCTGAAGCCGTCAAATTGGAACACGCAACCCTTAGGGAGGGCGCCAGAAGTATCGGCGCAAATGTCAAAATCGGCGACAAGACGCATCATTTCGACCCGGCCGAGGTGCGTATGATTGCCGAAGCCCGCGTCGAGGAACTCCTGGAGTATGTCGACAAAGAGCTGGTCAAAATAAAGAAGTCACGTAAGCTGCCGGGCGGCATCGTCCTTACTGGCGGCACGGCCAAACTACCCGGAATAGACGAACTAGCCCGCGAAAAACTGCAGCTGCCGGCCCGCATCGGCAAATTA
>DATIHM010000012.1:0-10097 GCA_035480695.1 Candidatus Saccharimonadia bacterium | reverse complement strand
CAGCATCAGCGCCAGGGATAGCAGGCCGACCACGGCGTTTCCAATCATGACCGACATGAAGTACTGCCAGGTGCGCAGCGGCGTGGTGTGGAGGCGAAGCAAAATGCCCATCTTCTTAAGTTCAGGGAAAACGTTCATGGGGCCGAAGATGCCGGCACCCAGGATGGCGAATCCGAGCAGCCCGGTAAAGGTGTAGTCAAAGGCTGTGAGGTTCTTTTCGTTCGAGGCCTCACTGCTAACTGAGAATGGCTGCTGTAAGTTAATATAACGAGCATTTAGGGGTTTTAGCGTGCTTTGCAATATAGTGGTTAGAGTTTGTCCGGTGCTAGTGCTGTTCTGACTGTAAAGCAGCTGGACTTGTCCGCTAGGATGGGTTTGGCCTGGTTTGCTAGTACCAAAGCCGGCTGGAATGATGATGATTCCGTCGATCTGACTCTTACTCATGCGGTCTTTGGCTTTAGCTAGCGTGTCGTCAGTTTTATCTAATTTGAATATCTTGCCAGTGGATTTAATCTCTTGGACATACTGTTGAGCTAGGGGGCTTTTGGATTGGTTGATAACGGCCACGTTGAAGCTAGTGCCGGTATTCTTGCTGAAACTACCGAATACGAACAGGAAAATCAGCGGGAATAAGAAGGTAAAGAACAGCGCCGTGCGGTCGCGGAACAGGCGTTTCAGGTTCACCGTGTAGAAAGCCTGGACGGTGTAGAGCTTGCGTTGCCAGGGCTTGAGCGGTTTCTTAGATTTGGCGGCGCTCCTGGCGGCCAGCTGCGGGCCGAACAGCCTCCGCCCAAGCCTGATGGCAATAAATAAGATAATGGCAGCGAGTAAGATTTTCATTCGCTGTGCAACCCCTTCCCTGTCATGGATAGGAAAACGTCCTCGAGGTTAGCCTGCTCGACATGTTGTTCTTTTTTAAAACCGCCGGCCAGCAGATTTTTAATCAGTTTCTTTGGCGTGTCGAGGGCGATGATTTTGCCGCTGTCCATGATGGCGATGCGGTCGCACAGCACTTCGGCCTCGTCCATATAGTGGGTCGTCAGGATGACGCTGATGCCGCGGTCGCGCACTTCTTCAATCAGGTTCCAAAGGTTGCGGCGGGCTTGCGGGTCGAGGCCGGTAGTCGGCTCATCTAAAAAGAATACCTTGGGGTTATGTACCAGTGCGGCCACGATGCTGAAGCGCTGTTTCTGGCCGCCAGACAGGTTTTCGATAAAGCTGTCGGCCTTGTCGCCCAGATTGACCTCATCAAGAAACCCCTTGGGGTCGACACGCTCGCCATAGGCTGCCGCGAACATCTGTATCAATTCGGTCAGCTTGGTCTTGTCTTGGAAGCCGGGCGATTGTGGCTGCACGCCGATGATGCTGCGGATCTTGTATGGATTGCTGGCCACGTCGATGCCGTCGATAGTGGCGCTGCCGCCGTCTATTTCGCGCAGCGTTTCAATCATTTCGAGCGTGGTCGTTTTGCCCGCGCCGTTCGGGCCTAAAATGCCGAAAATCTCGCCTTTTTTGACCTCAAAGGAAATACCGTCCACGGCTGGCTTGTCATCGTAGACCTTCCTTAAATCTTTTACTTTTAGAATGACATCGGACATCGAATGCGGCCATTATACCAAATGAAAGCACCCGGCTTTGTTAAAAAACCGGATGCTAAAAGGCGGCGCCCTGATGCGGGCGCAGCAACCTTATTTACGCTTAACGGTCAGGAACCCGTTGCGTGGGTTTTCGTTGACTTCCATGCCGCCTGGCAGGTCAGTTGCCTCTGGGCGCTGGTCTTTGCTGAAGTAGTAGATAGTTTGCTTTTTGCCACCGCGGAGTGTTACTTCCTTGGAGTTTAAGTAGTATGTTACACCCTTTGAGTTCGTGTGCTTGTAAGCCATTGGATGACTCCCCTCTCTTAACGGTTAGTAATGTACCCCTAACATACTCTGGTGGCTTTTTATTTGTCAACCCTTTGGCGGGACATATCTACAACAGTCGGCCGCTGATTGTCTAACCTTAAGCGGCTTGACCAAAGTCAGCCAATCACAAGCATTTTTTGGTTGCACTCCGCTAACGCTTGTATTACACTTATGCGGTAACCATAAAAGTAATAAAAGGTGGAGTGGGGAAATATGGATTTTAGTAACCGTAGTGCTCAGCCGCAACCAGGCGTTGCTCCTAGCGCTGCAGCTCCTTCAAATAAGAAAAGTCACGGCAGCCGTGATGGTAGCAAGTGGGGGCGAATCGGCGTAGTCGTCGCTGCAGCCTGCGTATTTATTCTTCTGGCAGCCGCTATAGTTGTGACAGCATCAAGTAATGGGGACAACGAAGGCAAATACGTCGACACGTCGAAGCTTCAGGCAGTCTTCTTGAACACCGGCCAGGTCTACTTCGGCAACATCAAGACGTTGAACGAAAAGTACTTCGTCCTGACCAACATCTACTACTTGCAGACTTCAGGCAGTGGCTCATCGAGTAGCTCTTCCAGCAGTTCCAGCAATGTTTCGCTGGTCAAGCTGGGTTGTGAGTTGCACGAGCCTTACGACCAGATGGTCGTCAACCGTGACCAGGTCACCTTCTGGGAAAACCTGCAAGACGGCGGACAGGTCGCCAAGGCGGTCAAGACCTTCGAGCAGCAGAACCCACAGGGTCAGAAGTGTGCCGACCAAAGCTCTAGCGCACCGACCACCAGCGGTAACAGCACTCAGAACGCTGGCAGCAGTAGTACTCCGAGCAGCACTACGCCAGCCAAGAAGCCTTAGGTCAAACTAGCGCTGAACGATTAGCCCCTCCCGAGGGGCTTTTCTTTTAGGCGATGTTCCGTTTGAACCACCAGTGGGTGACCAGGCTGACCAGAAAGGCCAGCCCTAAGAGGATGGTCGCCAGTAAACTCCAACCGGCCAGGTCGGGCGACCAGCGCGGCGAAACGAACGAGAACTTATACAGCGCGTCAGGAATCTGGGCGAACTTAATCGTGCTGTGGCTTTCAACGTACGACTCGATGCACGGCACGCGGTTATGGCCGGAAAAGTCCACCGGGTCCTGTTTTTCGCAATAGGCCTGGGCCTGGCTGTAGAGCTGGGAGTTGGTCGACGCAATCTGGTTACCCTGGGCCTCGACCAGACGCTCATAGGTGTACTTGAGCTGGATAGGCGGGTAAACGGCGTTCGGGCCGGCCGCCAGGTTAGTGTTCATATGGCTGGTGACGTACGCCTGCAAGCTTTTGAGAGGAGTCTGCACGTCGGTGCCGGCCTTGTCGGCGGCGTAAACGGCGTCGCGCAGCACAATCATGTGTTCGTTGTTAGCCCGCAACGCCGCGATGCAGACTATCGCGCTCAAGGCGAAAAGAATGAAAAAATAGCGGGGTCTGACCAGCCGCAGCTTCGTCCAGGTGTGGTGCAGGCGACGTTTGTTCATAACGGTTATAATTAGTGTAACCTATAAGCATGCATATCTACTTCTCTGGAATCGGCGGGGCGGGCATGACGCCACTGGCCATAATCGCCCGGCAGGCCGGCTATGACGTTTCCGGTTCAGACAAGCAGGATTCGCAGTACCTGGAATTCCTCAAGCAGCACGGCGTGACAGATGTGCATGTCGGCCAGTCGCGCGAGGCGATTGAGGAAGTGCATTCCCGCCAACCCATCGACTGGTTCGTTTACAGCTCGGCCGTGGCGATTGAGAACCCCGATACGCCAGAGCTGGTCTTCTGCCGTGAACAAGGCATCCACACCAGCAAGCGGGATGAGCTGCTCAACCAAATCCTATCCGATAAGAATTTGAAGATGCTGGCTGTGGCCGGCACGCATGGCAAAACGACCACCACGGCGATGGTGACGTATCTTTTTAAGAAGTTAAGTGAGCCTGTCAGTTACCTGCTGCCCTCCAAGACCAATTTTGCCGAGATGGGCGAGTATGATTCCGCCAGCAAATTTTTCGTTTATGAAGCCGACGAGTTCGACCGCAACTTCTTGGCCTACGAGCCGGCGCTCAGCCTGGTCACCGGAGTGTCGTGGGATCACCACGAAATCTTCCCCAGCCGCGAGGATTACCAGGATGCGTTCAAGGAGTTCATCTCGCAATCCGGCCACACTTTCATCTGGCAGGAGGATGCCGATTATCTCGGATTGGAAGCTGGGAATGGCGTTGAGGTGCTCGATTCCGGCAATCAGCAAATCGACAGCATCGCTTTGAAAGGCAGGTATAACCGGCTCGACGCCTGGCTGGCCATCAGCAGCGTCGCCAGAGCCCTTCATAAAAATTATGAAGACTTAATAAAAGTTATGAACGGCTTCCCCGGCCTTTCCCGCCGCATGGAACAGATTGTCCCGAACCTTTATAGCGACTACGCCCACACGCCCGAGAAAATCCGCGGCGCCATGAGCGTGGCCAGCGAGATGGCCGCTGAATCCGGCCAGAAGCTGGTCGTCGTATACGAGCCGCTGACCAACCGGCGCCAGCATTTCATGCTCGAAGAGTACCGCGACTGTTTCGCAGGTGCGGACAAGCTGTATTGGATTCCGAGCTACCTGGCGCGCGAAGATCCGGACCAGCGCGTGATTCCGCCAGCCGAGCTGATTTCGCACCTGACCGACCCGAGCATTGCCGAGCCGCTGGAGCGCGATGAACATCTTAAAGAACTGATTCAAAAGCACCTCGCTGCCGGCGATATGGTCGTCGGCATGGCCGGCGGAGGCGGCGGCTCGCTCGACGACTGGTTGCGCGAGGAATTCCAGCAATGAAAAAGATTTTTATGACAGGCTCGACGAGCTATGTCGGTACCAAATTTATTGAGCTTTATGGAAAACGGTTCGACATCCTGGGTGTTGCCAGAACAGACCTGAAACACCCTGTCGATTTACTGGACTTTGAGGCCGTAGGCAAACTATTCGAAGACTTCAAGCCGGATTTTGTGCTGCATATCGCCGCCGACTTGGGCCGCGATACGACTACTAGCGATCAGATAATAAAAACGAATCCGGCCATAACCAAAAACCTTGTGGACCTGGCTCAGATTAATAAAACCTCATTCTTGTTCACGAGCACCGAGTCCGTTTACGGCGGTAGAGAAAATGGCGGTTACATCGAAACCGACCCCTACAAGCCACGCAACCCTTACGGCGCCTCGAAGGTCGAATCAGAAAAAATCGTTATGGCGTCGGGCCTGCCCTACTTGATTACTCGTGGCTACCGACATGTCGGCATAAGCAAGAACTTTGACCGGCCCAAGCAGTTCCCCGATGCTTTGAATGAGCTTACCCGCGGGCGCGAAATCCACCTGGACTCACGTAAGCTTTTCACGCCTGTCCTGATTAATAACGTCTGCGATATATTCGTGTATTACATGGAGCATGACGCAGATAAGCAAGTCCTGATAAATATGGGCGTGGACAAGCCGGTTACTTTTTACCAGTTCGTGGTTGATGTGGCTCATGCGCTCGGCCTGGACGCAAACCTGATCAAGCCTGATGGCGAAGAAGCCGGCTGGCCGATGAACAACACATTATCGTTCGCTAAACTCCATGAGCTCGGCTATCCGAACGTGACGTACGAACAGCTCTTAGATACTATCAAGTCTGATTTCTCTGCTCTCCCGGACTCGAGGTAATTGAATAGGAATGGCTACTTTGTGTTTCAAAGCCAAGATGGAAATTATCGGTGTTAATCCGTACGTGTTGGTGAGTGCCCAGCAGGCTCAAGAACTGAAAAAGGATTGGAAGAAGCCGATGCCGGTGCTGGTGCAGGTCAACGGCCAGCCGGACGAGCCCTGGCACATCAACATGATGCCGGTCGGCGACGGCAGTTTTTACCTCTACTTGCACGGCGATGTGCGGAAGGCCTCAGGTACCGGTGTCGGCGATGTTGTCGAAGTTGAGGTCAGTTTCGATTCCGGGTACCGGAACGGCCCGATGCACCCGATGCCGGAGTGGTTCGAAAAGCCGCTCTATGCGAACCCGAAGGCTCGGCGGGCTTGGGATTCCCTGACGCCTAGCCGCCAAAAGGAAATCCTACGCTATCTAACTGCTCTTAAATCCGACGAAGCGCGCCAGCGCAATCTAACCAGAGCGCTCGACGCCCTGTCAGTCGACGACATCCGTTTCATGGGCCGCACCTGGAAACAGGGCAAATAGCTACCTGTTGTCGCCGGAGCCGCCGAGCGCGCCGCGTGCTTTCCGGCTTTGTAATTTCTCAAGGTTCTCGCGGGCCACATCGTCGAATTTGAAGCCCAGGTCGTGCGCGAAAACGGCCAGGTACCACAGCACATCCCCCAGCTCTTTGGCCAGTTCCTGGCGGTCGGCGTCGCTAAGCTTGCCGCCTTTGTCGCGGATGATTTTCTTGACCTTTTCAGCCACTTCGCCGGCTTCGCCGTTGATGCCCAGCACCCAGTGCAGCGTGTCCTTAAAGGTATCGTCGCTGGAAATGACGGTGGTCAGTGCCCGTTTCTGGTACTCGTCAAAAGTCATAGTTACATGTTACCAGCATCTTCGATTTTGACGGCGCCTTCGCGCAGGACTTCGACGGCGTCGTCGATGATGCGGATGACGGTGGACGGTTCGGCCCTGGAATAGTCGCCGCCATCGATGTAAAAATCGACATCATCACCGAAATACTTTTTGGCCTCAGCCACCGTGTTGGCCGGCGGTTCGCCCGGCAGGTTAGCGCTACTGGTCAGCAGAGCGCCGGTTTGCTCGAGCAGGTCGTGAAGCCCGATATCATCTGGGATACGCACCGCCAGGCTCATTTTACCCTGGTGCAGATATTTCAGCGCCGGGTCGCTGGCCGCCGGGATGACGACGCTGACCTTGCCAGGCCAATAGCTTTCGACAGCCTTGAGATAGCGATGTTTCAGGCCAAGCTCTTCCAGCTGTTCCAGATTGGCAGCGATCAGCGTGCCCGGCTTGCCTTCCCTCTTCTTGAGTTCATAAAGCCGGGCCACGGCTTCCTTGTCGGCCGCCCGCGCCACAAGTCCATAAAGCGTGTCGGTAGGAAGCACCCCGACCGCGCCAGGCTTCCTTAGCCGGCCGTCCACATCATCAAACAGCCACTTGGTCATACAGGCAACAAGTTTACACCACTACCGGGTCTTTATGAAGGCGTAAGTCGCCATGGCGGCTAAGGCGAGCACGATAACGACAGTGGCGAAAATGGCGGCGCCGACACCGCTGTGTGGTTGCTTGGGCTGTTTTGACTGGACGGTCTTGGGCTTGTCGTCTTTCTTCTTGTCGTCTTTGGGCGGCTCTTCTTTATGCTCGGGCTCGGCGTCGGGCGGAGGCGTGGCCAAGGGCTCGGGCGAAATGTCCGGTGGCTTGACGTCCATGACCGGAGCTGGCGGATTTTCCTTTGGCGGCTCGGCAGCCGGTGTTTCCGATTCCATAACTCAAATTGTAGCATAAGCGGTTAGCCTGCGCGCCACACCGTTGTATGATAGATAGGACGCATGATTTATTACCTGTGGCTGCTGGCGAAGCGTTTCGCCGTGCTTTTACCTGGCGCGGTGGTGGCTTACTTCTCGGTGCGGACGGTCTTCCCTTTCATTGACCATAAGGTCGGGCTGGGCGATGCCCTGTCGATTTTCGTCACTTATATAATAGCCGCCTACATTCTGATTCCAGCGTTGATAAGGTTAATACGTATCTTGTGGCCGCCAGCGCACTTGCCGCTGTACTGTGTGACGCCCGACGGCTTCGCTTCCGACCCGCTGAATATCGGTGTTGTCGCGACCCGCCGCCAGCTGCTACAGGCCATGGAAAAGGCCGGCTGGTACATCGCCGACCCGCACACGCCGAGTTACGTATTCAAACACTTCGTGTCCGTGGTGCTGGGGCATTCCTACCCGACGGCGCCGGTCAGCGGCCTGTACCTTTTTGGGCGGCGGCAGGATATCGCCTTTGAGATTCCGGTCGAAGGCGGCGGCACGACCACCCGGCACCACGTCCGGTTTTGGGCGACGACTTTCCAGGACCAGAAACGTATGACGGTACGCAGCATCCACTGGCACCACCGCCGCGCGCATGTGCAGGGCGACAACCTGCTGTGGGTCGGCGCCGCGTCGATGGATGCCGGAATCGCGCCCATCCGCCATAACATGCAGATTACGCACATGATTCACCCCGACACAAACCTGGAGCGCAACCTAATCGTCGAGCAACTCGAGGCTGAAAAACTGGTCAAGCAGACCCAATCCATCAAGCTAGGCAATCCTTACCGCCTGCTGAACCGCGCCTGGCGCGGCCACCTGCAGACCGACGGCAAGATGACCATAGTGCAGCTCAAACCCGAAAAGTCGCTGAAAGTGCCGCTGAAAAAGCGCGCCTCTACTGCCCGCCGTAACCGCCGCCGTAACCGTTGAAGGTCCGGGCCGGTTTGTAGTAATTCGAGATTTTGAGCGGTTGTTGGCCGCTGCTCAAACCGCCGGCCGGGATGACGTAGAGTTCGCTGCTGTTCTTGGAAACCAGCAGGTAGTTGTCGCTGAACCAGCCGTAAGGCGTGAAGTCGCTGTTGGTAGCGATCTGCTTTTTGTTGCCAGCGCTGCTATTGCCGGTGAACAGCGTGTTCTTGCCGTCGCGCAGTTCCGTCCAGAACGTCTGGTTGCCGCTCGGGGACTGCAGCCACGTCGGGTAAGTCTGCGAGAAGATGCTGTTATCGAGCTTAACTGGTTTAGCGGCTAGGTCCTCGAAGTCGTAGTATGTTGGGTTGCTTGACGTATCAAAGGCGCTGAAGTAAACAGCTTGCGGGCTGTAGAGCGCTACCTCCCCGAAAGTTGACGCGCTCGGCGACAGCGACAAGTAATCCTTCTTGTTCTGGCCATTCGGCTGCACGGCTCGGATAGTGTTTGATTTGCCCGTGTAATCAGGGCTGATTGAATTGCCGGTATCCCACTGGGTGAGATAAACCAGCGAGCCGCTCACGATGTAAAAGTTCGAGAACCTCTGGAAGTAGTACGCGGTAGATGGGTCGCCCTGGGCCTGACTTTGGTCGAGTTGGTTGAGCTGCTGGTTGTCGGCATCGTAACTTTTTATTACTTCGTTGCCTGGCTGCCAAACCTGCTGGTTTGACTTTACTAAGTCGTACATAAAGTAGTGGTTAGACCAGCCTATCAGCTGGAAGTCGGAAGTGGTGTTATCGAAAGATACGGTCTTGTCATCGCTGGTGTCGATGAGTGTCAGGGTTTCGTGTGTGCCGTCGCGTTTGGAATCAAGCACCAGGAATTGCCAGTCGCGCGAGGCTAGCAGGCTCGTACTGTTCGGGTCTTCGTGGCCGGTGCCGGCCAGGATGGTTTTGCGGCCGGTGCCGTCGAGGTTCGACTTGACCACGTCGATGGTTCCGCTGGCGTTCGACAAGAAATAGATTTGGCCGGATGGCGTCAGGTTGAAACTGTTGGCCTTGACAGTTTGGTCGGTCACCTGCACCGTCACCGTGGCCGGATTATAGCCGTTCGAGCTGAGCTTGGCGCTGTAGGTTGCGGCCGTGGTCGGCAGGGCGATAGTGGCAACACCCTTGGAGTTGGTCTTGGCGCTGGTGTTCTTAACGTCTACGTCCACGCCGCCCAGCGGTTTGCCGGTAATGCTGTTCAAGACGGTGACCGGCACCAGGCGGCCGGTGGCGACAATCCGCAGCTGAGTCGGCTGGCTGGGTTTCTTGAAGCCGACGAAATACGAAGTGCTGAGGTCGGTATAATACTGCTTGCTGACCGTGAGAGTGCGCCTGCCGAGTCCGGCTTTAAGATGTGCCTGGCCTTCGCCGTCTGTCTTGACTGTGTCGCCAGCCAGCGTCACCTGGGCGCTGCTGACCGGCGTACCGGTTTTGCTGTCGAGCACGGTGACCGTTACCGGCTCTTTGACCAAGAGGCCGAGGATTTTGTAGCGCGTCAACGGCAGGGCGAAAACGACCAGCAAAAGTACGGCGATTCCGACCCATGTCCACTTGTTCTTGAATAAGTCTTTCAATTTGGCCTTCCAGCCCGGGCCGCCGCCTTTGGAAGGTTTTCCCTTTTTGGAGTTGCGCGCATCCTCAACAGCCAGCACCATGTCGCTTTCTTTGGCTGCGATGTCGTCGACCGCTTTGTCGGTCTCGCTGTCTTCGATGTCGGCGCTGCCGGCCGGCTCATCGGG
>DATIHM010000011.1:0-8248 GCA_035480695.1 Candidatus Saccharimonadia bacterium | reverse complement strand
TCGGCCAGAACCAGTACCAGGCACGCGTGACCTCTAAAAAGGAAGCCGCCCACAAGCAGTTGGTCGAGAACATCCAGGCGTTTGACAACCTGGTACAGCATTACCAGGATTTCGACTCGGTGCCCAACAATGTAATCGGTGGCAGCGCCAGCGGCACGGGCGACAACGATGGCAAGAATTCCAAGATAATCCTGGATGCCTTGCCGTCGACATATGACTTTCCAGCCCTGACATCTTCAGTTGAGAAGATACTAAGCGACCGCGGGCTCAAAGTTACCAGCATAACCGGCACGGATGACCAGCTGAACCAGCAGAATAACCAATCGAGTCCGAACCCTCAGCCGGTTGAGATTCCATTCACGTTCACGGTTTCCAACGCAAGCTACGCTTCCGTCCAGCAGCTGGTCAGTGCTCTGCAGCATTCCGTCAGGCCGATTTCTATCGATATGCTGACACTAAGCGGTGGAACCAGTAACATGACTGTCGTAGTCAGCGCCCACACTTATTACCAACCGGCGAAAAGCGTGAGTATAACTAAGCAGGTAGTGAAGTAATGAAGCAAAAAGATATAGCCTTGATACTGGTCATAATTTTCATAAGTGCCGTAGTGTCGCTCTTCGTTTCGAAAGCGATTTTCGCGTCGCCGAAAAACCGGCAGCAGCCGGTCGAAGTGGTCCAGCCGATTACGGCTGACTTCCAACAGCCCGACAACCGCTTCTTCAACAACCAGGCATTTGACCCGACAAAGGTAATTACCATCAACCCGAACAACAACACCGATCCATTTAGTGGTAACGCGCAGTAGGGGCTCCCCTTGAGCGTTCTATCTGCCGTCACCGAACAACAAGTCGAGAGCACGCTGGTTTCGAGCGGCATGCTGACAGCCGAGCGCCTGGACGAGGCCCGCAAAAAAGCCCAGGATTCCAGCGAGCCGCTTATCAGCTACATGGTCAAAAACGGCTACATCACCGATGAGCAGCTGACCAAGGTCCACGCCACGATTACAAAAGTGCCTTACGTCAACCTGACGGCCGCCAAAATCGACCCGCAAGTGCTACAGCTGCTGCCGCAGGACATCGCTGAACGCTATATGGCCGTGCCGCTGGGCGAGATGCAGCAGCGCCTGGTCGTAGCTATGCTCGATGCCGACAACGTGCAGGCCGTGGACTTCTTGAGTAAGCGCATCGGCCGGGCGCTGAAAGTTTATGTGGCTTCTGAAGCCGGCATCCGGCAAGTCCTGAAACAATACGGTGCCCGGCTCGACACCCAGATGGCCAAGGCCTTTGAGGTAACCGAGGAGCCGACCAAGGGTGGCAAGGGCAAGAAAGGTGAAAAAGAAGCGCAGCCCAAAGTCGGGGCTGCCATCACGACCATCGTGCAGGATTCGCCGATCAGTAAGGCGCTGTCGGCCATCCTGGAGTTTGCGGCCCGCAACCGCGCCAGCGACGTCCACATCGAACCGATGGAGAAGGAGCTGAAAATCCGCTGCCGCATCGACGGTGTGCTGCGCGAAATCATGAAGCTGCCAAAAAGCACCGAACCGGCGCTGGTGTCACGCATCAAAATCCTTTCTAACCTGAAAATTGACGAGCACCGCACGCCACAGGACGGTGGTTTCACCGTGCTGGTCGACGGTAAGCCGATTGACCTGCGTATCGCCATCGCGCCGATTGTCTGGGGTGAGCAAGTCGTCATCCGTTTGCTGGATAAGTCCGGCACCTCTTTGCAACTCGAAGACATGGGCTACACCGGCCGGGCGCTACGCACCATCCGAAAGGGGCTTGAGCGCCCGAACGGCATGATTCTGACGAGTGGCCCGACAGGCTCCGGTAAGTCGACGTCGCTGTACGCGCTCATCCAGGAAATCAAGAATGACGCCATCAACATCGTCACGCTTGAAGACCCGGTCGAGTACAAGATGGATGGCATCAACCAGATACAGGTCAATCCTGATGTCGGCCTGACGTTCGCTTCCGGCCTGCGTAGCATCCTGCGCCAAGACCCCGATGTCGTGATGGTCGGCGAAATCCGCGACAAAGAGACCGCGCAGCTGGCTGTGCAGGCCGCTCTGACGGGCCACCTGGTCTTCAGCACGCTGCACACCAACAGCGCTGCCGGTATCCTGCCACGCCTGCTCGACATGGGCGTCGAGCCGTTCCTGATTGCCAGCACCGTGCACACCGTTATCGGGCAACGCCTGGTGCGCCGCATCGCCGACAACGGCAAGCAAACCTATCAGAGTAATGCCTCTGAAACGGCAGCGATCCAGGCCACGCTCGGCCCATACTTGCCGGTCAGCACCCAAGACCTAGCCGCGGCCGAGGCCGACTTCGGCTACAAAAGCTTGCCCTTAAGAGGCCAAACCGCTTATACTTTAGCCAAGGGCACGGATTCCTCCGAGGCACCGGGTGGCTACAGGGGCCGCATGGGACTTTACGAAGTCTTTGAGGTGTCAGAGACAATCCAAGCGCTAATTATGAAACGAGCTACAAGCACAGAAATAGAAAATCAAGCCCAGGCTGAAGGTATGGTAAACATGCGTCAAGACGGTTATTTCAAGGCTCTCGACCACAGGACCACACTGACTGAAGTTAACCGCGTGGCGGCCGAGGACAACGCATAATGGCAAATAACAGGGGGTGGAAATGAGCGCTGCACAGCCAAGGATCGAGGTACTCCTCGACGAAGTCATTAAAAAGAAAGCGTCGGACCTTCACTTGCAGGTCGGCCTGCCACCGATGTTGCGCGTCGACGGCTCGCTGGTAGCCGTAAGCGGGGCTGATCCGCTGGATGAGGAAGCAGTCGAGGCGCTGGTTTTCGCCATTCTTGATGAAGACCAGAAGCAAATCCTGCTGAAAGACAAGGAATTCGACTTCAGTTTCGCCTACGGCGACCTGGGGCGTTTCCGCGTAAATGCCTTCCACGAACGGGGTAACCTGGCCGGAGCGCTGCGCCTTATCCCTAATGAGATCCTTTCCATCGAACAACTTGGCCTGCCGCAGATCGTCAACAAGTTCTCGGACTACCCGCGCGGGCTCGTGCTGGTGACCGGCCCGACCGGCTCCGGTAAGTCGACTACGCTGGCCGCCATGGTGAACAAAATCAACCAAGAAAAGCCGACCCACATCATCACCATCGAAGACCCGATTGAGTACACGCACAAGTCGCAGAAAGCCGTGGTCGTACAGAGGGAAGTACACTACGACACCTATTCATTCAGTGCTGCCTTGCGTTCGGCCTTGCGTGAAGACCCCGATGTCGTGCTGATTGGCGAAATGCGCGACCTCGAAACAATCGCCAGCGCCATTACCATTGCCGAAACCGGCCACTTGGTGTTCGCCACACTGCACACCAACAGCGCCGCCCAGTCGATTGACCGTATGATTGACGTGTTCCCGCCGCACCAGCAGCCGCAGATTCGCTCACAGTTGGCGAACATCCTGATGGCTATCGTGTCGCAGCGCCTGGTTCCGGCCATCGGTGGCGGACGCAAAGCTGCGGCCGAGATCCTGGTCGCCACGCCGGCCGTGCGGAATATCATCCGTGAAGGCAAAAGCCACCAGCTCGAGGCTGTCATCCAGACCGGTGCTGAATTCGGCATGCAGTCGATGGACAAGACGCTGGTGAGCATGATCCATGAGGGCGTCATAACTTACGACGAGGCACGCAATTTCGCTGTCGACCTCAGTGAGTTAGACAGGTTGATGCGAGGCTAAGATGCTTAATTTCACTTACGAAGCCAAGAACGCGGCCACCGGTAAGAAAGTCAAAGCCCAGGTTTCGGCTGACAATGAGCAGTCCGCGGCCAAGCTGATAGCCGAGCAGGGGCTGACGCCTCTCAGCATCAAGCTTGAGAAAGCTGGCGGCGGCCATCGTTTCCAGCGTATCAAGACCAAAGACAAGGTGCTGTTCAGCCGCCAGCTGTCGACACTTATAAATGCCGGCCTGCCGTTGGTGCAGAGTCTGCGACAAGTTGCCGGCCAAACGACAAACAAGCCCCTGAAAGTGGTCATCAACCAGGTTATCAATGACGTTGAGGCCGGTACCAGCTTCAGCGCTTCCCTCGAAAAGCACCCGACGGTTTTCAATAGGGTTTATATCAGTCTTGTGGCGGCCGGTGAGGCTTCAGGTACGCTCGACAAAGGGCTGGAGAGGCTGGCAGACCAGCAGGAAAAAGATGCCGACATCATCAGCAAAGTGCGCGGCGCCATGATTTACCCGATCATCGTCTTGCTTGTCATGACCGCGGTCGTAACCTTCATGATGGTCAAAGTTTTGCCACAGGTGCAGAGCATCTACGCTGGTCTTAAAGGCGTTTCACTGCCGATTTTTACCCGTGTCCTGCTAGCCGTATCGCACTTCATGGTCCATTTCTGGTGGTTGATTATTATAGTTATGGTTGTCCTGGCATTCTTTGGGACCCGCTGGGCCCGCACACTTGGCGGCCGGTCGGTCATTGACAAGCTCAAAATGAAAGCCTGGCCAGTCGGACCGTTATTCATGAAGATGTACATGGCCCGGTTCGCCCGTACCGGCACCACCCTGGTGGCCAGCGGAGTTCCCCTCATACAGGTTCTGGAGATTACCGGCGAAGCCGTTGACAATGTGCACATCCAAAAATCACTGAACCATGCCATAGATAAGGTCAAAGGCGGCACGGCGCTGTCGGATGCGCTCGATGGCGACCCGAACTTCCTCGAGCTGGTGCCGAACATGTTGCGCATCGGCGAGCAGTCCGGTGCCATGGAGACCATGATGTCCAAAGTCGCCGATTACTACGAAAAAGAGGTCGACAACGAAATCAAGGCCATCAGCACCATTATCGAGCCGGTCATGATGGTCATCATGGGCATCATCGCCATTACCATCGTCGCGGCCATCCTGCTGCCTATATACGGCCTGGTCAACCAATCAGGCTTCACGAACAGCGTCTAAGGCGGCCATGAAGCGCTCCCAGCGATTATCCAGCGCCGCAGGCTTCACAATCATTGAAACCCTTATCGTGCTGGCGATAGCCGGCATGATATTGCTGATTGTTTTTTTGGCAATCCCGGCATTGACCCGCAACTCCCGCAATAACCAGCGCCGCCAGGACGTTAGCGCCATACTGCAAGCCGTCTCGCATTACGAGCTGAACAACTCAGGCAGTTTCCCGAACCCCTGCGGAGGCATGTCCCAAGCGGCCTGTAACGCCAACCAAAACCAGCCCCTGTATTTCACCCACAATCTCACCTTTTACGATCTGGGCACGGCCGGTTCGGTCGTAATGACGCCAGAAGACCCGCTGGCCAGCGTATCTAACCCCAATAACCTGGACCAGGTAGCCATCTTCAACCACCAGTTATGTCTGACTGATGGCTCGGGCGAATCGACCGGACAGAGCGCCGGTTACAACGACATCGTCGCATTGTATGCCATAGAAACAGGCGCCGGGCAAGCAAAGCTATGCCAGCAGCTTTAAGTCCTCTTGTGGAAAACTCCTTAGAAAAAGCTTGCTTTTTCACCTTGAGCTCTCTATTATCAAACCATAAGCACTAAAACTTAAGCCGCAAAGGGGGCATTTGCAATGCTTAACAAACTAAAAAAATCTAATGGCGAAGGCTTCACCATCATCGAGGTGATGATTGTGTTGGCCATCGCGGGATTGATCTTGTTGATCGTCTTCCTGGCGGTTCCAGCCTTACAGCGAAGTTCGCGAAACACGCAACGTAAGAATGACGCCGCATCCTTACTGGCAGCAGTCAGCAACTATATTTCAAATAATAACGGGCAAGTTCCAGCTACCGCTCAGGCTAGCGGAACTGACGAGCAGATTTGTGGCGCCACTTGTGCAGGTGGTAATACGGAAACAGCTAAGCTCGGTTTCTACACCGGTGGTTCTGGTGTGACTCTTGTTAAAGTAATACCGGCCGCATTCCCTGGCACTAACAACATTACTATATTGGTGGGTTACACCTGTCCTTCAGCGTCTGGCACGATGCCTGCGGCTGCGCAAGCCAACCCAAGAAGTGCAGTAGCACTGTTCAGCCTCGAGAGCGGCGGTAATCAGACAAATGTCTGCCAAGAGCAGTAGTAAATAGCTAAACGGCTGAATAGGCAGGCCCTTCGGGGCCTGCTTCTTTTTGTGCTAACATGGTGCTTATGATTATCATGGTGCTGGCCGTTCTGGGACTGTGTCTGGGCAGTTTCGCCAATGCCTTGGTCTGGCGGGTGCATGAGCAGTCGGGTAAGAAGAAGGCTAAGCCGGAACTTTCCATCTTGAAGGGCCGCTCGATGTGTCCGAACTGCCACCATGAACTGGCCGCCAAAGACCTGGTACCAGTACTGAGCTGGCTAATGCTGGGCGGGAAGTGCCGCTATTGCGGTAAGCCCATCTCAATCCAGTATCCGCTTGTAGAACTGGCTACGGCCGGCCTTTTTGTCGCCTCTTACGTCTGGTGGCCACAAACGCTCACTGGCACCCAGGTGGCGGCGTTCGTGCTGTGGCTGCCGCTATTGGTCGGCCTGGTTGCCCTGACGGTTTATGATTTGCGCTGGATGCTGCTACCTGACCGCCTGATGTACCCTCTGGGCCTGCTGGCCTTCATTTTTGCGCTGGTCAACATCGCCGCCGCCGACAAGCCTGCCCTGGCGATTCTGGATGTCATCCTGGCGGTGGCTATCGGCGGCGGCGTTTTTTACTTGTTATTTCAGGTGTCGAAAGGCAAGTGGATCGGCGGCGGCGATGTCAAACTCGGCTGGCTGCTCGGCCTGGTCACCGGTACTCCAGGCAAGGCCATCCTGTTCATATTTATCGCCTCGCTGCTCGGCAGCACTGTCAGTCTGCCCCTTTTAATGTCTCACAGGTTGAGGCGCACCAGCGTCATACCGTTCGGACCGTTCCTCATAGTCGGCGCGATTATCGCCGTGCTCTTCGGCAATGACATCCTGAATTGGTACCGTCAGACCTTTATAAATTTCTAATCTGTTTTACCTCATAACGCTTGTGCTATACTAGAGCCATTATGTTGGGTGGCAAAAACACAAAGCCGCTAGGGTACACAATTGTAGAAATCATGGTAGTATTAGCCGTTTCCGGCGTTATGTTCCTGATTGCTGCCACGTTTATCAACGGTAAGCAGGCAAAAGCGGCCTTTACGGCGGGGGTGAACGAGACGTCATCCGAGCTCCAGGACCTGATTGAACAGGTCAACGACGGCCGTTACAGCGACATACCACAGACCTGCCAGTATAACGGAAGCATATCCTTTCCGGGCAGTGCTACGAAACAGGGCGAAAACTCCACCTGCGTTTTCTTAGGTAAAGTACTGCATTTTACCGGTGGTGCTAATCCTCCATACAATAACTATGAAGTAGCTTCAATTGCCGGAGGACGCATCAATCCATCTACGGGCCAGCCAATTACAGATGTGGGCTCTGCCAGCCCTACCATAATCCCTGATCTGACGATTGATAAACAGGTGCCACAGCAGCTCGACGTCAGCCAGGTTACAGTGACAGACACGGATAACAGCGTCTTTTCTACGCTTGCCCTTGGTTTCATGCAGAGCCAGGGCAGCATCTCCTCGAGCGGCAATTTACGGAGTGGCGCCCAAACCATCAGCCTTTACGCGCTAAAGGGATCGCCCGGCAACAAGGGCAGCGCCTTAAGCACGCTTGGCGACTTGCGTCCTGTAAGCAGCGCTGACATCTGTCTTGGTGACGGTACCCGTAAGGCTGACATAGGGGTAGGTACGGATAACAGCAGCCAACTGAACGTCAATATAACGATTGGAACAACAACGCAATGCCCCTGAAAAGACCACACATCGGAAAACTTGGCCGTCGTGGCTTCACAATCGTGGAGCTGATGATTGCTACATCGGTCCTCTCGACCATCATCCTGCTGGTCTCGATTATGATGATAAGCATCGGCAACCTGTACGCCAAGGGCTTGTACCAATCACGCACCCAGGACACAACACGGACTATTACCGACCAGTTGGCGCAAGACCTGAAGCTTAATAACTCCTTCACGACCGGCTCTGCTTCCAAGCCGTTCGGAGGCAAGAACATCACCATCGGGGCTTACTGCATCGGTGACAATGTGCGCTACAGCTTTATCGTAGGCTACAGGTTGGGCAACGGCCCGGATACGACCCCACCCACACCAGTATTACCTCTTGTACCGCATGTACTGTGGCGGGATGACAACAGCGCCAGCACGACGCTCGGTGGCACGGTTGGCACCTGCAAGCCCCTGGACCTG
>DATIHM010000010.1:0-9699 GCA_035480695.1 Candidatus Saccharimonadia bacterium | reverse complement strand
CAATGTCAGCTTCTCGCAGCGTCACACCAAGAAAGTGTGGAAGCCTAATTTGCAGACAAAAACCGTCATGGTCGACGGCAAGAAGGTCACTATGAAACTCAGCACCCAGGCCATCCGCACCCTCAAGAAAAAGGGCCTGCTCAATCCTGTTGAAGCCAAATAACTAGGATTTCTCTAGAATTACCAACTGCGTGGTGTCGGTCATTTCGGCCGGCTTGAGTTTCAGCTTGGAAAGGGTCTCTTTCGGTTCCATGGCCATCTCTTTAAGCGCGTCGGCCAGAGCTTGCTGCGGCACTTCGTACTTAAGCGACTTGTCGTCGTAGTGTGTCGGTATGACGACTTTCGGCTCGATTTCTTTGATAAGTTTCAGTGCGCCGACCGGGTCGACAGTGTAACCATTGCCTCCCACAGGCACCAACATCACATCTACAAGACCGATGGTTTCAAGCTGTTTCTCGCTCAGTTCAGGATAAACATGGCCGGTAACCAGCACGCTTTGGTCGCCAGCGACAAGCTTGAACATCGTGGCGGCCATCTTACCCGCTTCGTCCACGTGGGCTCGTGCCGGAATGCCGACGACGGAGATATCGGAGACTTCGTACTCGCCAGGGCTATCGAAGGTCAGCCTGGCATCGGCCGTTTCGTGCGGACCGGTGAACAAGGCGACGTCGTCAGCTTTGGTCACAGTTTTGGAGCCGAGCTGCGCCAGGTTGTCGTCAACGAAAACGCGGGCACCCTTGTAGCTCAAGCTAACACAGTTGGCGCCGTAAAATTGCAGGTCCATTTACTTCTTGGCCTTGGCCTCTTTGGGAGCTTCTTCTTCCTCTTCGGGTTCGGCTACAGCTAGCAATGCGTGCTGGTCAACTAAGACCTGTTTTTTGGCGTTCATGATTCCGACGGCGAAGCGGTCGCGAATCTGTTGGCGATAGCGGAAATCCGGCAGGCTCATCAGAGTATAGCGGATACTCTTACCTTCTTTGGCCTCAAGTTCATCGACGTATTTTTGAAGCGCATTCGGATTGACATCGCCGACCACTAAGAAGTCTATGCCAGGCGTTTCGTCGCGCGTAAATTGGCCTGTAAAGACGGCCAGCTCGACATGCCCGACCGACTTGAGGTCGTTATCGACGATACCATCACCATCTTCGTCAGCCGGCAAGGTCTTCTTGCCAAGATTCTTCTTAACGCCACTGCCAAAAATCTGCTGCAGCGGCTCGTAGTATTCGTATTTCTGGTTCACTTCATAATAAAGCTTGTTGTTCGTGTTGTCGGATGTAATGATACCAATACTGAGTAAATTGCTGAGTTCACGCCGCACCGAGTTTATCTGCTCGCCGATTTTGCGGGTAATCTCACGCACGAAAAATGACCGGTTCGGATTACTGTAGAAAAGCTGCAATAGCTTGACCCTCGTTTTGGACCCGAAGAGTTGCTCAACCATTAATCCAGTGTAGCAAGATTCGGTTCAGTTGTGAACACCGGCTTTAATGAACCGTTGTTACCAAGTCAACGACTTCTTGCCATTTTACGGGGGTGGAAAGCCACTGAATACTTTTATTTCGCTTAAACCAGGTTCTTTGGCGCTTGGCTAAATCAAGGGTCGCTTTGATGATTTTCTGGCGGGCCTGGTCGAGTGTCTCTTTACCCTCAAAGTAGCCTTTCCACTGTGCATAGCTGATACCTTTGAGGGCTTCACAGTCCCAGCCATAACGCCCGACCAGGTCGCGCACTTCGTCTTCCAGACCAGCTTCTAACATGGAGTCGGTGCGCCGCCCTATGCGCGCCTTCAGGTCATCGCGTTCGGGCCTGAGCCCGATTATCAAAGTATTCCGGTGCATAGGGCGCCGCGTCGGCCTAGCTCCGTTGGTTTCAATTAAACGGATAAGCCGCCGTTTGTTTCGCGTGTCGACTCCTCCTGGGTCCAATTCCATTTCATCGATTTTTTGTAGCAGCTCGTCAATGGACATGCTGTTCAGCTTCTCTCGGGCCTGCCTGTCGCCTTCAGGCAGAAAACTGTAGTCATAAAGCACGGCGTCGACGTAGAGGCCGGTGCCACCGACCATTATCGGCAGTTTGCCACGGCTGGAAATGTCAGTAATCGCCTGTTTGGCCATATCTTTGAAAACCGCCGCCGTGAAGTCTTCGTCCGGCCCGACCACATCCAGCAGGTGGTGCGGGACTTCGGCCTGCTCTTCGGGAGTCGGCTTGGCCGTGCCGATATCGGCCTCGCGCCGCACCGTCCACGAATCCGCACAGATGATTTCCCCGTTGAACTGCTTCGCAATCCGGATGGCCAGCTCCGTCTTGCCGCTGGCTGTCTCCCCTACGATAACCAACAGGGGTGCTACTTTTTTTCTGGCCACCAGAGTAACTCCTGAATGTCCACCCTGAAGTCGGCGGAAACTGCGACACCTTCGGCTTCGAGGACTTGTTTGTGGCCGGCGCGGCCGCCGGGATAACCGCTCGCTAAGCCACCGCTTTTGTTGACGACGCGCTGCCAGGGCAAATCCGGGTTGCCGAAGTGCGCGATGCCACCGACGATGCGTGCCGCGCGGGCGTTGCCACACAGCGCAGCCAGTTGCCCATAAGTCATGACGCGGCCGCGCGGGATCTGAGCCACCAAAGCCTCAACCCTTTGCCGGAAGCCGGCATCAATCTCGGCCATCGAAAAACTCCTTAACAGCCGCCCAATCTGGGCAACGCGTCACCCGCACCGGCAACTCGCCCAAATCACGGCTCCAGGCGTAGTCGCCGAACAGAATCGTCTCGATTCCGGCATCGGCCACGGCCAGGCAGTGCTTGGGCTGGTCATCAATCAGGTAATCGGCGGCGATTTCCATTATCAGCTCGGCTTTGGTCATATTATGGACACTTTCGTCTTTGAAAGGCGCTGACAGAATCGGGTCGTAGATGCCGGACAGGTGCACGCCCTTGAAAACGCCGCCGAAATGCTTGTCAAGCCATTCCAGCGTGTCCTGATGGATTTTGCTAACACGCGAAGTCGCAATGACCAGGTCATATCTCTCTTCCAGCCACTTTAAAACTGCATCGGCGCCCTCATGCGGCTTAATGCCGCGGATCATCCCTGAATCGTAAATTTCGTGGGCCCGTTTCTGCTCAGTCTCACGGTCGACCTGCCACATTACCGACCAGTCCTCGTGGTAGTCGTCGACAGTCAGGTTGGTCCCCCACCGCAGGTTGCCAAAGGCCACGAACTCACTGGCGCTGGCGGCCAGCACATCATCTATATCGACGGCAATCGTTTTTCTTGGCATTCAACTCCTTACAAAGAGGTTTTGAGGACGCGCGACTTCGCCTCGTTGTGCACTGTTTTGAGGAATTCCTCGAGACCAAGCGTCATCGGTATTTCCATGACCGTCATATCCGAGCGTATGCGCGGCACCACTTCCCCGCTGGCGATTTCTTTCTCGCCCACCACGATAGTGTAGGGGACTTTGGCGACCTCGGCAGCGCGGATCTTCTTGCCGACCGACTCGTTGGAGTTGTCGACGTTCAGGCGCAGGCCGAGCTCTTTGGCACGCATGCCCAGCTTGTCGGCAAAATCGGTCGTGGCCTTCTCTTGGTTGACGGTGATGACGCGGATTTGCTCGGGTGCCAGCCAAACCGGGAAACGCCCGGCCGTGTGCTCGATGTAAACGGATAGGAACCGCTCGACCGAGCCCAGCAACGCTTTGTGAATCATCACCGGTTGCTTCTCGGAGCCATCGGCGTCCGTGTAGGTTAAGCCGAAACGCGCCGGCTGCACGAAGTCGAGCTGCTCGGTGGCGCACTGCCACTCGCGTCCTAGCGCATCCGTCACCATGATGTCGATTTTCGGGCCGTAAAAGGCAGCTTCACCTTCTTCGATGAAGTATTCCAGCTCCAACTCCTTGGCGACAGCCTCGATGGTGGCCTGAGCCTTTTCCCAGTCCTTCGGGTCACCAAGATAGCCTTCGGAATCATCCCTGAAAGATAGCCGGGCCTTGAACTTCATGTCGAAAACGGAGTACATGTCGCGGATCATCGACATAATGGTCGTGAACTCAGCCTCGATTTGCTCGAGGGTGCAGAAAACGTGCGCGTCATCTATAGAAATGGAGCGAACGCGGCTCAGGCCGTTCAACTCACCTTTCTTCTCGTCGCGGTACTGGACCGTCGACTCCATATAACGGATTGGCAGCTCCTTATAGCTGCGCGGCCTGGCAGCGTAAATCTGGGTGTGGTGCGGACAGTTCATCGGCTTAAGGACGAACTGGTCGCTTGTCTCTTGGCTTTTAACCAGGAACAGTTCGTCGCCGAACTTGTCCCAGTGGCCCGAGCGTTCGTAAAGCACCTGCTTGGTGATATGCGGAATGAAGACCTTCTCGTAGCCGGCGTTGCGCTGTAACTCCTCTGAAAAGCCTAGCAAGGCGTCGCGCATTATCGTACCGCGTGGTGTGAACAGGGGTAAGCCTGAGCCGACCAGATCAGATATGACGAACAGGTCGAGCTCCTGGCCGAGCTTGCGGTGGTCGCGTTTTTTGGCCTCCTCGAGCATTTCAAGATGGTTGGCCAGCTCGGCCTCGGTGTTGAAAGCGACTCCATACAGTCGCTGCATCTGAGCATTCTTTTCGTTGCCTCGCCAGTAGGCGCCGGCCACACGCATCAGCTTGAATGGCCCGACTTTGCCGGTCGACTCGATATGTGGCCCTCGGCAAAGGTCGGTAAAATCGCCGTTCGTGTAGAAAGACACCTCTGAAACCTGCGCTTCGCCCTCGGCAATAGTGCCCAGTTCGCTCGGGTCTAAGTCTTTTGCCGCCGTCGTGCCGGAGCGCTTTAAGTCATTCAAAAGCTCTTCTTTATAAGGCTGTCGGGCCTGCTGCGCCCAGGCAATCGCCTCGTCGACTGGTTTCATCGATTGCTGCATCGGCTGGTTTTCGCCGATGATTTTGCGCATTTCGGCCTCGATTTTCGGGAAATCCTCTTCGGAAATCTTGGTCTCGCCAAGGTCAATGTCGTAATAAAAGCCGTCCACCACTGCCGGGCCGACGCCGAATTTCGCACCGGGCCACAAGTGTTGCACTGCCGCCGCCATGACATGCGCCAACGTGTGCCGCATCGCCTGTAGTTGGTCGTTCTGTTCCGTCATAATCGCTCCTTAGATAAATAAAAAACGCTTGGACTTGATACGTCATATCAACCAAGCGTCTCGGTCCCTTGCGGGAGGTTCCACCTCGACATTTGCTCTTGCGACTTGCTGTTTCGTCGGTCGTCGCCACACCTACGGAGCTCGGTGGTTGGTGAGTCCACTTCAATGCTCAGCCCAAGTATAACACCTGTCGCTGGCAAACTAAAAGGGGTTGAGTGGTCTCGCAAGCCATTCAACCCCTTACACCAGTTCTGGCGAGGCAAAACAGTCTCGTCAAAACTTCACCCGTGAGGACTATCATAGCAGGGCTAGTACTATAAGGCTAGCCTATTTATGCTGTAATCTTCACATTTCTTTTGGGGAAAACTTTTTCTTATACCGATTGTGCTTAACATCACAAATGGTATAAGATTTGCGTTCCAAGAAGTTGCAGCCTGTCCTAGCCTTGCGCAGGCCGCTAAAATCCTGTACTTTGTAATCTGTTAGACGCGGGCGATTAGCTCATTTGGCTAGAGCGCTTCCTTGACGTGGAAGAGGTGAGAGGTTCGAATCCTCTATCGCCCACCAGTTCGCTAGTTCTGAGGTTTAGCTTTCTTTATACTTTATATAAGGCTGGAGTGCCGCTAGCAAAGCTGCTCGGCGTGTCTTTTGTTGTGTCATGTAGCTACCTTTTTCAGCAGCAAGGGTTATAAGGTCGTCAGTAGTTAGGTCGCTGCTCGGCACGAAATCGCCGCCAACCGCTTCCGGACCCCGTTTGCTTCGTATTTTTTGTCGCTCGTGCTTCCACTGCCTTGAGTCCTTTTTATTCCTATCTCTTAGCCGTTCCCATACATCTGGCCACCTAACCACAAAGGCATCATATGTGACGGATTTGGCCTCTGGATCTGTTATCTCAAAAATCTGCGACCGAAACCTTTTGGTCTGCAAGAACGCGGTTATCCGTGAGGCCGCTATCTCGTCACTCGTCGGAGAATCAGCTTGGCCGGCTTCTTCTGGTTGCTTATATGGAGGCTGTCCGTTACCTCTTGGCATATCACCATTATCCTTAAGTTTATTAACTATTTCAAGCATTAGCGTTTTGCGCAAACTTATTGACTGGCACAGCTTTTTCGCTTATACTTCTTTGGTTAATCGAGGAAGTTTTGGTATCCGTAAAGAGAGTGCTTTAGACGCCTTCAAGTTATTCTACGAGGAGTTGACCTTCTCGAAACCGAATAAGACCCGCGTCCGCCGACCCCGCGCTACTGTTGCCGCGAAATAATAACCCGGTGTTTATCCATTCGATACCCGCCCCGAGTGCCCGACGGAGCTCGGGCTTTTTATTTTCCACGGAAATTTCAGCAGTTTTCCACTAGCATTTTAAACAGCGTTATGACAACATATAGACATGGTTTGCATACATTGCGGTGCGAAAACGCACGTTTCAAACTCCCGGCTTCAGAAGCGTAGTAACAGCATATGGCGCCGACGGGTGTGTTTGAACTGTGAAGCTGTCTTCACTACCGAAGAAAACGCCCAGCTGAGCGCGGCCTGGGCTGTCCAGGCCTCAGACGGCGCCCTAGCGCCCTTTTCCCGTGATAAGTTGATGTTGAGCCTCTATAAGAGCTGCGAGCATCGCGAGACGGCTTTAGGGGATGCTGCTGCACTGGCGGACACGATTATCAAGAAATTAGCCGAGCTGGCCGAAAACGGCCGCGTCTGGTCGGGGACAATCGCCCAAGTAACCCAGGTCGCGCTCAACCGCTTCGACAAAGCCGCCAGCATGCACTACCAGGTCCGCCACAAAGCCTGAACTTACTTTTTGCGGAACCAGCCAAAAAGGCGGAAGCCACGGCGGAAACGACCAGGGTCGGCCTCTGTCGTGACCTTCCTGCCCGACTCCATCACGACGGTCTTCTCAGTAACATCGAATTTGGAAATGTACTTACCGAAAATCAGGCGCGTCTGCGAGTTGAAAGCTGCCAGGCAACCGAAGGCGATACTCGAAACCGGCAGCAGAATCCACTGCAACAGCATGAAAACCGAACGGTGACGCTTATAACGGGCCGGCCGGGGTGGCAGAGTCACCAAACAGATGTAAATGGTCACGAAAAAGGCCAGCATGCCGATGCGCTGTAGCGTCTGGACCTCGAGCGGCACGACATTGGAACCGAAGTTCTGCGGGTGAATCAGGTGCGGCACGAAGCCGATGTACCAGACCATGACCGCGCCGGTCGCCCAGTTCACGTGATCCCACAGCGTACGCAGCAGTTTGGCAATGACGTCGGCCTTGGGCACATCGTGCTTGTGCCAGAAGCCCTGGTCGGCAATGTAGGCCACATCGGAGGCGCCGTATGTCCAGCGCCGCAGTTGGTAAAACTGCGCCCTGATGGTGCGTTTGTAGGTGTCGGCCAGCACGGCATCCTGGTAAATCGGGATGCTGAACGGATAAACCCGATAATCGCCTTCAAAATGGAAATACGACCGCCAGAACTGGTGGCCATCTTCGACGACAGTGCGGGTGCTCCAAAAGCCCATTTCGGCCAGCGATTGGAGCGGCTGGGCGTGTGCTGAGAAATTCCTACTCAGGTGCTGGCGCTGCGTATTGACGATGTAGAACAGGTTGTTACCGGTAGCGATGATGCGCATGAAGTTCGGCGTATCCCAGATATTATTGGTGAACATGGCCAACGGTTGGTACGAAGCTTTGAGCGGGTCGGGCACGACGCAGTACAGGTAGCTAAGGGCCGCGAAATAGCGGCGGTCGGGCCGGTTGTCGGAATCGAGCGTGGTGACAAGAATTTTCGACGGGTCGAGCTTCGCCTTTTTGACATACTGCCCGAGCTTGTGACCGGCATAAGTGATGTTGCCGCCCTTGCCGATGACTTCGCCGGGCAAATCGGGCGGATGTTTCACGGCCATGGCATGCAGGAACCGGCCGCCGTACATTTCCAGCAGCTCTTTGACCCGGTCCTCGGCCGGTTTGCCGGCGCGGCCTTCGTAGGCAATCACCAGGATTAGTTTCTTGGGGTCGTAGTCCGCCCCGAGCAAGGCCTGGATGGTCGGCTCAAGCACTTCCCGGCTCTCATTGACGGTGGCGACGATAGCGGCGTGGATCAAATCTTTCGGCCGCATGTCATACTTACGGTTACCGAGTAGGCGCAGGTTCTTATGGTGCCATTTCGGCCTGACTATATCGGCAGACGTAACCACGCCAGCGTCAATGTCTGCCGACAAGCCATTCCAATCCAACTCCATGTGGCGCTTCATCACGATGTAGCCGGTAATTCCACGGAGTGAATATGCGATGCCGCGGATAAGGAAAATCAAGAGGTAGATCAGCGCGAAAAAGACGCCCAAGCTGACCGGATTGTAGCCGGTCACGCCCGAGCTGATGGTCACGATGCTGAGCAAAAACGGCAGGAACAGCAAAAACCAGCTGAGCGCACCGGGCAGGATCTCAAAAAAGCGGTAATGGCCGTGACGGTCCTTTTCAAAAGGTATCTCTAGATCCGCCATACCAGCAAACTAGCGCAAAACCAGAAGCGCGTTACTTACTATGACAGTCAGTGTCAGTAGCAGGATTCCCAATGACAAAATCGCGATGGCCAGTTGGCGATGCACCCTATAGGCGCCGAGGCTGAGCAAGACATGGGTCGCCAGGACCAAAAAAGCGAAAACCACGAAGGCCAGGATGTCTATGACGCCGCCGGTCTTAAAGGCGTTGATTCCGAGGCTTGAGCGGTATTGCACGATGTAGCCCGTGCCGTGGCTGGAGCTCAATCGCAGCAGAATGAAGATGCTGCCCGCCACCGCCAAGAAGGCGTTAACGCTTAGCAACAAGAGCACGAAATGGTCGTGGAAATACTTCTTAGATGTGGCCATAATAATTTCCCTAATTGTAGCATCCCGATAATGATTTTGGTGCGGGTGGCGGGAGTCGAACCCGCGTCTCGGCCTTGGGAAGGCCACATAATAGCCGTTATACGACACCCGCAGGTCCGGGTAGGTTCCTGGAGCCACCTCGGGGATTCGAACCCCGGACCCCCACTTTACGAAAGTGGTGCTCTAGCCAACTGAGCTAAGGTGGCGAACTGCCGAAGTATTATACCACCTCCGTTACTGCTCTTCAGGACAGCTTGTTTTCGACTGCGATTTTGAGCGCCTTGAGGTCGGACTGCAGCTCGCGCCTAGCCAGCAATCTTAACAGTGGTTTGGTGAAGGCGAAAGCGTTCCCATCAGCAGTGACTTCGGTCGTACAAACTACCTGCGTATCTTCTCCCTGGGGGTGCAGCTTGTAATTGACGATGTAGGAGATAGTGCCGGCGACGTTTTCTATCTGCAGTTCCTTGTCGGCCACGAAGCCGGTGACAGCGTTCTTGCCGCTGACACGGACACCCAATAAAACGCTTGAGGTCTTGTACTTCGATCCAAGCTTCAATTTGTTAGCCGGCTCCAAGCTGTGGAGGTGCGGATTCCAGAGAAAATGATAACTGGAATCGGCTAGGTATTTGAAGATGGCCCTCGGTTTTGCCTCTACGCTGATGCGACTCACGACGCTTACAGTCATCAACTTAAATTATACTATTGCC
>DATIHM010000009.1:0-1609 GCA_035480695.1 Candidatus Saccharimonadia bacterium | reverse complement strand
GCAAAACCACCCCAACGGACAGGTGCAGCTGCTTTACAGCCAGAATAGCGCCAGCACCGGCGAAACGTTGAACACCGTCCTGCAAGGCACCTTGCGGCCGTTCAACGCCAAGTATGTCAGCCTTCAGCAACCATTCGTGGTGGCTGGCCAGGCCCTGAACGAAAAGAACCTCACGACCTTCGACTACACCTTTACCGGGCTGCTCGGATTCGCCATCCTGGGTGCCGGCATCTTCGGCCCCATGAACGTTTTCCCGGAACTTAAGAAGATGGGCATTCTGCGCCGCCTGCACACCACGCCGCTGCGCACCTGGCAGTACTTCATGTCGGTCATGATCGGAAACGCCGTAGTCGGCCTGCTATCCCTGGCGCTGATGCTGGTCGTGGCGGTTGCGGTTTTCAACCTGCACATCGTGGGCAACCTGATAACACTGACCATTTTCCTGGCCTTCGGTATCGTCGAAATCCTCGGCATCGGCCTGGCGTTGGGCGGCTGGGCCAAGAACGAGCGGCAGGTGGCGCCGCTGGGCAACATCATAGTTTTCCCGATGATGTTCCTGTCGGGCGTGTTTTTCCCGCGCTTTTTGATGCCGGAATGGCTGCAAAACGTCAGTACATTTTTGCCACTGACCCCTATAATTGACGGCGCCCGCTTGATTCTAACTGAGGGCAAATCGCTGGTCGACATCGGCCCGCAACTGGCCCTCATTGCGGCCTGGATGATCATCATCTACGCCATCGCCTTCCGCGTCTTCCGCTGGGAATAACCACAAGCGTTATTGCCCAATTCGCATAAACATGATATAATATTACTATGACGTACGAAGCTTCACCTCAAGGTCCGGATGCAGACGATTTTTATTCGGCTGCCAAGATTGAGCGAAGGAAAAGGATAAAAGACGCTGGCATGAGCCTTGGCTTACAAGGTATGAACCCGGCTGTTGCCGACGAACGCTTTGAAGACGTTAGATCAATCGAGCATGAAAGAGCCGTGACGGCCGTACACCGGGCTTCCGGAAACAAAAGGCGACCTACTAACAAGCAACAGATGGCTGCCGATGTAAACAAAGCTAGGATTGAGCATGATCCTGGCATACATCCCCCCAGGCTTGAATCAGCACCGGAAGACACACCTGAAGGAACTCCAGTTCCTCGTGAAGAATCCTACTTAGAGCGCGAAAGGCGAAAATCCATCGAGGCCCAGAACGCCTTTGATGCTTTTGATGGGCCGCTGGTCTAGCTTATAATTCAAGCGATGAATATCTGGGAGAGTTTGCCGAAGCCGTTTTTCGTGTTGGCGCCGATGGACGACGTGACTGACACGGTGTTCCGGCGTATGGTCGGCCAGTGCGCGCCGCCGGATCTGTATTTTACGGAATTCGTTAACGCCGACGGGCTGCAGAGCCCCGGCCGGCCGAAGCTGTTGCGCAAACTCAGGTTCACGGCTGACGAGCGGCCGCTCATCGCCCAGATCTGGGGCAAGGAGCCCAAAGATTTTCGCAGGACGGCCGAGCAGTTGGCCGACGGCACTTTCGCGCGTGAGCTCGGCCTGCCCGAGGGCGTCAACTTCGCTGGCGTCGACCTCAATATGGGCTGCCCCGAAAAGTCGG
>DATIHM010000008.1:0-33908 GCA_035480695.1 Candidatus Saccharimonadia bacterium | reverse complement strand
CTTGGGATAGTCGAATTGCTGCACGTATTCCTTAGCCCAGCCCTGCCATAACTTCCGGACGCTAGGCTCGTGCAACAGCATGTCCATGCGCCGGGCAAATTCCGCGATGTCCTGGGGGTTTACGATGGAAATCGCGCCAACGCCATCCATAAGGTCGATGTAACCGGAGTTGTTGCCGGCGATGGTAACCGTCTTGGTGGCCATCGCCTCCAAGAGCACGATGCCGAAACTCTCGCCGAACAGCGCCGGCGAACAAAACAGGTCGGCCTCCCGCAGCAACTTGAGCTTCAGCTCTTCGCTGACGAAACCCAAAAAATTGACATTCTGCAGCTTGAGGTCGTCGGCCAGCAGCTCCAGTTTCTCGCGGTCGGGACCGTCACCAGCGATTATAAGCTGGACGCCGGGGTTATCCTGGCTCAGCAGCTGGAAGGCCTGCAACAGGTATTTGACACCTTTGCGTCGTTCCAGCCGGCCGATGAACAGTATCGTCGGCCCGCCGCCGGCTTTGGACTTATCCGCTATCTTCCGCGTATATTTAGACAAATCAATGCCGTTAGGGATGATGGTTATCGGCTTGTCTGTCATGCCGGAAGCATAAAGCGCGCCGGAGTCTGACACGGCTGTCAGGACGTGCAGGTATTTCAGGACGGAGTTCAAATAAGGGTTGACGGCCTTCAGAATCGAGCGGCTCATCAAGCCGTCGGCCACCTTTGAGTGGAAGGTCGCTATATTGACGCTGTCGGAGCGTTGCAACAGCTGGCGGCTCAACAGCGGCATCCACGGCTCGTGGAAATGCAACACGTCGAACTTCTCTTTAGCCAAGATAGCGTCGACCCGCTCGTTGTCGGCCGTGCTCGAAACCTGCGAAGTCGTGTCCGAAAACGACAGCGTGCGGAAATCTACAGAGGTGCCGGCAAAAATGATGTCCGGGTCTGGCTCCGGCTCGTGCTTGCGCGGGAACGGCGTAATGATGCGCGCTTCGTGGCCACGCTTATCCAGCCCATCCTTCAGGGCCAGCACGACTTCTTGCACTCCACCAGGTTTGATAATGTTATACGGGCAAACTAGTCCGATTTTCATCTTCTTACCAGTATAGCATTAAGATTTGGATAGGATTCGCCGCAGGCCGGGCGGTAACAGAACGCCGGCGGCTTTCTTGTCGGCCATGATGCTCGGCGTGTGGGCCTTGCTGTTGGCCGTAAAGCGTTTGTAGTCGGTGAAGACGACCAGCATGTGTTGCTTGACGATGTCGTTGTCGAAGTAGTGGTCGTTCTTGGTCACGACATGCATGACAGGCAGGTCGATGCGGCTGGCGCAGTTGTCGAGCCGCAGGAACTCGCTGGTCGTCAGCCAGTGCGTGCGCACATCGTTGGCTTTCCACATCTTGACCTCCATGTCGATGGAAGCTTCAAACTCTTCTGGCGTGATCTCAATCATCCTTCGTTTGGAGTTCGGCAGCTTGGCATACATATAACGCAGTATAGGGCGGTTCAGCAAAAAGTAATGCTCGAAGCCGGAAAGCGGCCGGGTCGCGAAAAGGCGCGTGATGCGCGCGAACATCCGCCGCCTCATAGGGGAGTAAACGAAATCGTCCTTATGCATGAAACCGACCACGCTGATGAGGATGTCGACCTTTTTAGCCAGATGCGGGTATTTCTGCAGCATCCGGGTGATGATTACGAAGCCGAAAGAAATGGCCACGATTGTGATGCGCTTACGTTTGAACCGCAGTTCGATGAACGACGCCATGTAGTCGGCGTAGTTGTCGATTGTCGGCTTCTGGCCGATTTTGCTGAAGCTGTCCATTCCGCCGAAACCCGGCAAATCAGGGCAGGTGACTGAACCGTAGGCGTTCAGGTTCTCTATGAATGTCCACCAACGCTCAATCATGGCGTGATGGCCGTAAACGAACAGGATGTTTCGGTTTTTGGAGGTGGCAGACGTCAACTGGAGCATCCGGCCCTCGAGGCCATTCATGTTCAAGGGCACTATATAGTCGGCCGGGTTCGACGTTTTCTTAGGCATAATCAACGCGAGGTTACTTAAACTTATTTTAGCAGGAATCGGTTTGGCAGTCCAACTGGGCTCAGGTTGTGAATGACGGTGCTTTAGGTTAAAATCAATCTGTTAAACACCTTTTTAACATTGTTGGACTGAGCAGGTTTCACTAGTGACGCTTTGCTCTTCCCAACAAAAAATCCCACTGGGATTTTTTGGGGCGTGGCCAAGTGGTAAGGCACCAGGTTTTGGTCCTGGCATCCGGGGGTTCGAATCCCTCCGCCCCAGCCAGGTTTGTGAGCAATTTAATAGCTGTGCTACTGTAAGTCACCTATTGTTCTTTCTATTGCAGCGTAAATCAAGGAGCTTACGACCATGGAAATGAAAATCGAACTTATACCTATCCCCGTTACCGATGTCGAGCGTGCGAAGGCTTTCTACGTGGAGAAGGTCGGATTTAACGCGGATTACGATGTAAGGGTTAACGACGAAATGCGTTTCATCCAGTTAACGCCTCCCGGCTCAGCTTGCTCAATAGTCCTCGGAGTCGGAATGACCGACATGAAACCCGGATCGGTCAGCAGCTACCAGATGGTCGTCAAAAACGCCACGGCCGCCCGTGATGAATTGACCAAGCGCGGGGTCGAAGTCAGCGAGGTGGATGTCCAGTCCTGGGGTTCGTTCGTATATTTTAAGGATCCAGACGGGAACAAATGGGCCCTGCAGGAAATAGCTCCTAAAAAAGCATAAGAGAATACAGTTCCATTCCTGGCAAGTATAATGTGTTATATACTACAGGGCCTCGCCGCCAGCTCCAGAGGTCAAATAGTTGAATTTGCCTGTGGATAACTCGCTTGACGGTAAGGAATTTAACAGTACTATAAGTTAAACAAAGTATAGTATGCTGTAAAAGCAAAAAAGTGGTGGGATATTCGAATATGAATATAAAGGTCTTAAAGGAGGGAATGCTATGTTCAAGCTTAGCAATGGTCGTGGCAACGACAAGAACACCGCAACTGGCGCACATCCCTCTTCTTCGCACGTGTTGACTCTAAAGTCGTTAAAAGGACGCTCCGGCTTCGAAATCGCCGGAGTTTTTATTTTGTTAGCCCTCATATTGGCGATTGCCGCTGCTGAAACAGGAGGCTCGAAGCCGGCTGTTCACAACGCCAACAGCACCCAGCCAGATGCTTCCTCCACAAGCTCAAGCGAGCCGCAAGTCAATAGCAACGCCAGCAATCTGAGCACAACCCAAAACTCCAGTGCATCATCAGATCAGAATTCGGGCAGCGATAGCAGCGTTTCCACCAACGTGAGCTCATCTACGGACTCCAACGGCCACACCTCTACCAGCGTAACGGTAAATGGCCAGTCAGTCAGTGTCCCGAGTAACGGGAGCGTCCACAAACGGGTCGGCAACACCGAAGTAGACGCCACCGGTGTCCATAACGGTACGAGCTCAAACCTGAATGTCAGCAGCACCAACCTGGATATCAACTCCTCGTCTGAGAGCGATATAAGTACAGGAGGCAACAACTAAGGTTTAGCCTTGGTCGTTCGACTTGAGTAAGCGCCAGGCGCTTTATCGAGTCGGGTGATCAAACCCGAGTAATAACAATTTAATAATTTTAACAACCTATATAAGGGAGGTATGTATGAAAAGTCAAATCATTCGTGCCGCTGCAACGACCGTGCTTGGCCTCGGCCTTACTACCGGTTTCGCAGCTGCTCAGACGGGGTCCATCACCAATGGTAACGGCTCCGACTCAACCAACAAGGTGATTTCAAAGGTGCACAACAGCGCACGCTTTGACAACGACAACCGCCTGTACGTCAGCAACGACAACGACCAGAGCGCACACTCTGGCAATGCTGAAGCTAACCGCAACACCACCGTTGGTGATGTAAGCAGCGGTGACGCAAGCAACAGCAACACGTCAAGCACTTCCATCAGCGTAAACAACGCCAGCGGCCTGTCTGGCTTGGGCATGATGGGCGGTGGTGGCGCCGGTGGCGGTTCTATCAGCAATGGCAACGGTTCTGACTCTAAGAACGTAATCGTTTCTACCAGCAGCAACCACTTGTCTGTTGACAACGACAACAACGTCACTGTCCACAACGACAACGACCAGCACGCCTCTACTGGCAACGCTGAGGCTAACAAGAACACCACTGTTGGCAACGTAAGCACTGGTAGCGCAAGCAACACCAGCAGCAGCTCGACTAGCGTTTCTATCACTAACTAATACAGTTACTGATTAACGCACAGGAGGAGGGTGCTTTGTGCGAGCACCCTTTCCTCAAAGAAAACATTAACGAAGAAAGAGGTAGTCCAATGGCAAACCTGCGCAAGAACTTTTTCCGCCGTGCCGTAAGCGTAGTCATGGCGCTGAGCTTGATAGGCTTGCCATTGACCGGCTCTTTAGGGTCGGCTTACGCCGATGATCCGTCAACTTGTACGCCACCAGCAGCCAGCAACAGTTTCCATTATCCGAACGGGGCTGATTCCGGCACCTTTACTTATGACTGCCTAACCGGTCTTTGGGAAAACGCCCATTTCACTTATGACCCGACGACCGGGGTTCGCACTGCGACCGACCCGTTGGTTTATACCTGCGACCCCTCTACAGGCACTTATAACTACACGACCTGGTTCTACAGCCCTAGCAAGGGAGCTTTCGTGCCGTCAACCCAGAACGTGGCACAGCCGCCGGCAGGCGCTGATATCGTTCCGTGCCCTCCACCGACACCTGTTGCTGACAGCTCTGCCAATAACAGCCCGAACTCAAACAGCCCAACCACATCCGGCGGTTCGAACACTACTGATACTAATGTCAACAACAGCGCGAACCTCAACAACACCAACAATCTGACAGTCGGGAACAACCTGACTTCTACAGCCAACAGCGGCAACGCGGTCGCCCTGATGAACACTGGTGTCGGAAATGTAAACAGCGGCAATGCCGACATCGTGGCCACCGAAATGAACATGCTTCAGACGGCTGCCAACTTCGGCACTAGCGGCGGCCAGCCGATTACATTCGTGACTAACATCAACGGCGACGTGAACGGCGACTTCTTGCTAGACCCTTCAACCATCTCATCCGTACAACCAGCGTCTAACAACCAGAACAATACGAACGTCAACAACAACCTGACCATCAACAATACCGCCAATTCCACGCTCGACAACACCTTGAACATCAACGCCAACAGCGGTGACGCCACCGCTAACCAAAATACTACTGCCGGCAACGTTAGCTCAGGCAACGCCGACGTTGTAGCTAACGTGGTCAACACCATTAACTCGGCCATAACTGCGGGCAATTCATTCCTGGGCATCATTAACATCAACGGCAACCTGAACGGCGACATCCTGCTGCCGCCAGACTTCGTTAACCAGCTGCTGGCGGCCAATGTGCCGACCGTTAACATTGTCGGGCCCGGCACCGATTCCACGAATACCACCAATACGACGGTCAACAACAATACTAACGTTACCAACACGAACAACCAGGGAATCACCAACAATGTCCACGCTACAGCCGCAACCGGTACTGCCACGGCAGACAAGAACACCAACGTCGGCAACGTCACCTCTGGAACAGCTACCACCAACATTACTGCTTTCAACCTGACAGGCAGCCAGGTTATCGGCGCCAATGACTTGCTGGTCTTCGTCAACGTACTTGGAAAATGGGTAGGCCTGATTGTGAATGCTCCGCCAGGGACGACCGCCGCCGAACTGGGCGGTGGCATCGTAAGCTCCGGTCCAGACTCAACCAATACGAACAATACGACGGTCAACAACAACTCTGACACGACTAATAAGACGACTCAGCAGATCAACAACAACATCAATGTCAACGCCAAGAGCGGTAACGCCACAGCCAATCAAAATACGACTGTCGGGAATGTCGGTACCGGCAACGCCAAAGACGCAGTCAACCTGTTGAATGTCGAAAACAGCACTCTGACACTGTCCAACTGGTTCGGCATACTGTTCATCAACGTCTTCGGCAGCTGGAACGGCAGCTTCGGTGTCAACACTGCAGCCGGCGACCCGGTGGCCACAGGCGGCAATTCAGCCGGAACACCGGCCTCGTTCGCAGCCTTCAGGTTCGTGCCAAGCTCTAACAGCGGCGGCGGTAATTCGGGCGGCAACAGTGGCCAGTTTAACGTCGCGCCATTCGTGGGCAACGGCAGTGACAACGGCAGCGTCACAACCGGGCCTTCTGGCAACTCCATCCTGGCTGCAGCCACCACCAAGTCTTCCGCGACGCCTCAGCCAAAACTGGCTGCAACGCCAGGCCACGTTAACTGGTTCCTGGTCGCAATCAGCGTCGGACTGTTCACAGCTTACGTCGGCGGCGAGAGAATCTACGCTGTCCGCAAATCCACTGCCAGCACAAAGTCCTAAGGGGTTTTGAAGGGTTTCGTTCTCAACGCCAGAAAGCTGGTCAGTAAGACGACATAGTTGATAAGCGATAAGATGATATAGAACCAACCGTAATTAATGGGCATGAGGAGCGTGTAGCGAAGCTTTTGCCTCAGGCCAAGCTGCTCATCTTCCCAGATCGCAAATGCCGCGAAGAGAGCCATTGCCGCCCAGCTCGCCAAAATGAAGGTCGGCTCGTGCAAATGAACAGCAAGGTACGTGAAATAGGTCAGGATTGCCGGTACGACTAACCAAGCCAGTGCACGCAAAAAGCTTGCTCCCAGCCGCAGGATTTGGCCGGCGTCGTCCTTAGTAACTTGCGCGCTGGCAGTTATCTTGAAATTGCTTCTAAGGCTGTTTAACTTTCTAGAATACGTCTGGCCGATGAGGCGCGACAGCGTTAGGCAGGGTACATACACTATTGAGTCACTCGCGTAAACGGCCTTATAAATGCTTTTGCTTCGTTTATGTCCTAGGCCGCGAAAAGCGTCGGCAGAGTACAAAATGGCGTAAGGATTATCCTGGCCGCTTTCAAAGCCTCGGCGGTTAAATGCGCTGGCGGCTTTCATGGAGCGGCTCCAGAACAGCAACCCGAACTCTTGGAACAGGCCGGATATGTATAAGCCGTGCGCGGCCTGCTGGTTGAGCCTTGCGGCGTCGACCCTCTCGTTGTCGTTGAAATGCTGCGCTGCCTTTGCCAAGCTGTTCTTGCCTAGGACGCTGCCGGCTTTCAGGCAAACTACCAGCTCACCGTGCCCGTAGCGCCTGAAAGCCTCTGAAACAAGCTGTTTGTCGTCTATTTGGCGCCGCTTAGCGTAAAGCATGATGGCCTTCTTGGGATGTGTCTTGGAAAATTCGCGGACGACCCGCTTTGTGCCGTCTGACGAACCGTTATCCGCCACGATGACCTCGACTTTACGGTAGCTCGAGCCAACCAGGCTCTGCAGGCTGTCTCTGATGATCTTTTCGTTGTCGTGGGCTGGAATAATCACAGTCACCAGAGGGCGACGCCTGAATTGCTTAGAGTTCGGTTTCAGGGCGCGCCTGTGGCGCAAGCGGACCTGTTTCAGGTCATAAAGGCTGGCGCCGATAATATTGGCTACGGCAGCAGCTGACACAGCCGTGAGACTTACAATCAAAGCGTCGTCGAGGTTCATTGCTGCACCCTCACGAAGTGGAACCGATACATCGTGCGCCACTCATTAAGACTGCCCGTGCAGGTCTGGATTGTCATAATCGGCGGCCCGTTGTAGTTGAGCACGGTCGTGTCGTCGGGCGAGATGTTGAAAGCCTTGTCGAATGCATAAACGAAAACGTGCCCGTTATCGGTGTAGAGCAACGCCTGGGCGCCAACGGCGGGCGTAACATGCCTGAGTGCCCCGAAAACGTAGTTGTTGTTGTGCCCGTATATAAAGGTGTCGCCCGACACGTTGTTGGCCAGCTGGCTAATCATGGCGTATTGGGCGTGGTAGCCGCTCAGCGTCCATGTCTGTTGGGAGGTGTCATAATAGCCGGGATCGACAGGCAAATCGACATTCGAAGCTGGAATAACTATGCGGATAGGCTGCCCGGAGATCGTGTGCACGCTAGACGGCCGAGGCACATTTTGGGCGGCGCCGGCCAGCAAAAGCTTATCAGCTTTGGGGCTGGGAGCCGGGTGGATGACCGCCCACGCAAAAAGTAGCGTCAGCGCATAAACTACACTGACGCTACTTATGTAACGAACTTTCTCCACCAATGAATGCTCGTTTTGCATGGGTTTTACCGACGCTTACTTTAAGGCGTGGCGGCGGTAAGCCATGACACCGAAGCGTGAAGCAGCCAAACCACCGGCTAGAGCGATTACGCTGATCACTGCGACCGCGGCAGCGGTGTTGCTACCGGTTTCAGGCAGGGCTGAAACGCCAGCAGCCTGTGAGGAGCTAGAGCTTGCAGGGGCAGCAGTCGAGCCTGCACCTTGGCCACCAGCGGCTGCGGTTGTCGTAAATGCGGTCGAGTTAGCGACCGGGGCACAGCTGGCACCTACGTTGACCGTGGCGCTGTTGCTATTGCTACTGTTACCGCTCGAGGTGTTACCGACACTCGTGTTGCCGTTGGCGTTTGAGCTGCCGGACTTAGAGTTTTGGTTGTTGTCGTTAGAGACAACCACGTTGTTGTCGCAGCTTACGCTGACATTGTTTTTGTCAACACAAGTCACAGTGTTCTTCGAGCCCGAGCCGTTCCCGTTGCTGATGCTTCCACATGTCACGGTCGAAGCCGATGCTACACCGAGCATCATAGTGGCACCAACCAGTGCGGTAGAGGCGATTGTTACTAATTTTTTCATGTCACCCTCCTAGTGATTAATACTTGATGGTTGTTGAGGCATTTTTATTAGTTACCTATAGTTGTATATCATTTTAATATTAATGACAAGTGGTAAAGTTTGTTTTAACATAAGCACTATGTCTGCGGTCTGGCCATGATGGTACAATTGATGCATGAACGAGGGTGACGCCGATATCGCCGTGATGGGTTTGGCCGTGATGGGCCAAAACCTGATACTGAACATGAACGACCACGGCTTCAAGGTCGTGGCTTTCAACCGGACGGTGAGTAAGGTCGACGACTTTTTGAATAGGGAAGCCTCTGGCACGAACGTTGTGGGCGCCCGCACCGTTGAAGAACTGGCTGCCAAGCTGAAGCGGCCGCGCCGGGTCATGCTTATGGTCAAGGCCGGCGAAGCCGTCGATGAGACTATTGAGCATCTGCTACCGGTGCTCGAGCCGGGCGACATTATCATCGACGGGGGCAACTCGTTGTTCACAGACACGGCGCGGCGTGTCGAATATGTCGAGTCGAAAGGCCTGCTTTACATCGGTACCGGCGTTTCCGGTGGCGAAGAGGGCGCCCGGCACGGCCCGTCAATCATGCCAGGCGGCTCGCCCGATGCCTGGCCGCATGTCAAAAACATCTTCCAGACTATCGCCGCTAAAGCGCCCGACGGCTCGCCCTGTTGTGATTGGGTGGGCGACGGTGGCGCCGGCCATTACGTCAAGATGGTGCATAATGGCATCGAGTACGGCGACATGCAGCTCATCGCCGAGGCCTACCAGCTGCTGAAAGACTATTCGGGATTAGACTACGACCAAATGGCCCAGGTTTTCGCCGATTGGAACCAAGGCGAACTCGACAGCTACCTCATACAGATAACTTCGGAAATCCTGGCTTACAAAGACCAGGATGGACAGCCTTTGGTCGAGAAAATCCTCGATGCCGCCGGCCAGAAGGGCACGGGCAAATGGACGGTGCAAAGCGCCGCCGATCTGGGCCAGCCGGTCAGCCTGATTACCGAGGCCGTTTTCGCGCGCAGCCTGTCGGCATTGAAGGAACAGCGTGTCGAAGCCGCCAAGGTTCTAAAAGGGTCCGAGCGTGTCGATCTGAACAGCCAGGAAGGCTTCAACGAAATGGCCCGGCAAGCCCTCTACGCGGCGAAAATCGTCAGCTATGCCCAGGGTTACATGCTGATGCGCGCTGCCGCCGAAGAGTACGGCTGGAAACTCAACTACGGCGGCATCGCCCAGATGTGGCGCGGCGGATGCATCATCCGCAGCCGTTTCCTCGGTGACATCAAGGCCGCTTACGACAAACAGCCCGAGCTTGCCAACCTGTTGTTAGATAGCTTTTTTGCCTCTGCGATCAATGCCAATCAGGCCTCATGGCGCGGCGTGGTCGCGTCAGCCGTTTACGCCGGCATACCGGTGCCGGCCATGGGCAGCGCGCTCAGCTTTTATGACGGCTACCGGTCGGGAAAGCTACCGGCCAACCTTATACAGGCCCAACGCGATTACTTCGGCGCCCATACTTACGAACGGGCCGACAGGCCGCGCGGTGAGTTCTTCCACACCAACTGGACTGGCCACGGCGGCACGACCAGCGCCGGCAGTTACAACGCCTAGCCCAAGCTCTTGCGTAGCACGGCCATCTTGCTGATAAGGTCAATGTAGTCTGCCGAGTCGGCCACCAGAAGTTGTCGGCTCAAGTTTTGGTGGCGGCGCTGTTCATCTGACGTCGGCGCAAAGCTCAGCCCAATCAGGCTTTCCAAAGCCTCGACATCTTCTTGGACCGCCTGCCACGCCTGATTTCTGGAAGCCAGGCCAGCCAGGTTGTCGCGGTTCAAGTAGCCACCGATGATTTTCAAATCCTCAAGCATGCTCGGATAAACCTTTTGGAGAAGTCCGAGGTCGTCTTTGCTGAGGGACTTCAGGCTGCGGCCGAAGGCAAGCAGTTCCGGCGGCACTCCGATGGAATAGAATCCCGCCGTGAAGGTGATGGCCCGCGGCAACGTCTGACTGCCGACGCCACGAGAGTAGGCCAGCAGGCCTATGTGCTGACGGCGGTCGCGTCGCTTGGGCACGGCTTTGAAAAAGACTTGCATGTCGCCAGCGATTCCGTCGAGCGTTTGTCGGTAAAGCTTGGCGGAATGTTCGGCTATGGTAATCAAGCGCTTCTGCTCGGCGGCAGAAAGCTTGGGTATCTTGGTTTTAGGGAGCTCCTTTTCGAGCTTTGCCACGGCCTTTTTGACTTCGTCGAGAGGATAGTCATAGCGGAAGGCCGATTGCACGGTCACGGTGCGCACACCGGCATATTCTTTGAGGAAGCGGTCGACGCTATGCGGTGACAATCCACCCCGAAAATGCAGGCTGCCCGGCCCGGCGAATGGAAAAACCGGGATGCCGGACTCTTCCTGGAACTCATAAGCCCTGATTATGGTCAGTTTATTAGCCAGAATCCCGGCCAGCAGGCCGGATGTCAGTGATGAGTCCGAGCAAGCGAAGAACAGCCGGATGTAGCCTGGGCGGAATTTGAAGTGCTTTTCATGCAGCATGACGTAGTCAGCCAGCAAATCAGCGACGCCCAGCTGGCTCTCGACGCTTTCAACCAGCGGAATCATTTCCATGTAAGGGTTATTTGCCGGCTGGTCACTGGTGAACTCCGACGATTTGAATTTCGCAAGCTTTTCAAAGAGCTGCTGCATTTTCATCAGCTGGTCGGCGTTTTCCGTCATCGGCAGGATGACTTCGAACAGCGGCCGCTGCTTGAGCTTCAGGTCGCGCGACATGTCCTCGGCGCTCAAGATGACCGACATAGCCTGCATCAGATTGTAGCCCTTTTCTTCCCAGACGTTGGGGATGCGGAAGGTCAGGAACTTGTCACGCCCCAGCTGCTGCTCTGAAAAATAGTCGTAGTGATCGCTCAGCAGACGGTCGATGACGGCGGCGTCGGCGTGCTTGCCCTCCCAATCCCACATATACTCGGAAACGCCGAGGTCTTTGAAGCAGCTGACGGCCTCTTGCATCTCGTGGTAGGCGCCGATGAAAGGGCTGTGGCTGCGCCAGTAGGGTGCCAGCGCGTTGTCGGGATGCTGACTGGCTATGGTGGCTGGGATTTGCCTCACGACTTTTCCGCGAACTGCTTTAGTTTTTCGAGGGCTTCGCGCAGGATGGACTCATCGGTTACAAATGTCAGGCGGGCGTAACCTGGCGCCAGAAAAGCTTCGCCTGGAACCACCGCCACGCCGGTTTCAGCCAGTAGATCTTCGCACCACTGCTCGCTGTTGTCGGTGATTTCGCGAACATCGATGAACACGTAGAAGGCACCGCCCGGGGCGTGGTATTTCAGCTGCAGCATGGTGTCGAGCGCCTCACAGACCATTTGGCGCTGCGTTTTAAGGGTGTCGAGGGTTTCCTGTGGAGGCTGATCGCCGTGGGCCAGGGCAGCCAGGGCGGCTTGCTGGCTCGGCAGTGCCGCGTTGCCGTTGATATGGCTTAGCAGGCTGGTGGCCGCCGCGGCTATCGGCGTATCGGCGATCAGATAGCCGATGCGCCAGCCTGTCAGGGCCTGGCTTTTGGAAAAGCCGTTCACGATGACCAGGTTCTCAAAACCGGCCTTCGGCACGAGCACGAAATCGTCGGCGAAAACCAACTTGGCGTAAATGTCATCTGAAATGACAGTCACGTCGGTGTCTTTGAGGCGCTCCGCTAATCGGGCGACGGCTCCGTGTGAAAAGACGGCGCCGGTCGGATTGTGCGGCGAATTGAGGATGATTGCCTTGGTCTGCGGCGTCAGTGCTTCGAGCACGGCAGTCGGGTCCAGGTCGAAATCGTCCGCCAGCGGAACCTCGACGACCTTGCCGCCAACCAGCTCAATCAGATGTTTGTAGCTGACCCAGGCTGGCGTCGGCAAGATAACTTCGTCACCCGGATTAACCAATGACAGCAAGCTGGCGTACAGAGCCGGCTTAGCACCACCGGTCACCACTACGTTGGCGGGGCCGATCCAATCCAAGCCGTAAAATTTACGGGCATTCAAGGCTATTTCTTGCCGCAATTCGGGCAGGCCGGCTACCGGCGTGTATTTATTCTGGTCAAGCGTCTTGGCGACTGCCTCCTGGATGTACTCCGGTGTGTCGGTCGCCAGCTCACCAGCTGTCAGGTTGTAGACCTGTTTGCCCTCGGCCGCCATCAGCTTGACGCGGGCGTTCAAAGCCAGAGTGGCACTCTCGTCTAAAGTCGTCAGGCGCGACGCCAATACAGGTTTGCTCATCGCCTACATTATATCCCAAAATGAGTCCAGCATAGGTATACAAAGTATAGCGAAGGGTGTATAATAACAACTAAGATATGGCAGAGAAAGTTATCGAGGCTAAGGGCCTGACTAAGAAATTTGGAGACATAACCGCGGTCGACGGAATTGATTTCGACGTGCGTAAGGGCGAGATTTTCGCGTTTCTGGGCCCGAACGGCGCCGGCAAAAGCACGACCATCAAGATGATGACGACCATGCTCAGGCCTACCAGCGGCTCGCTACACCTGGCCGGCCACAACGTCGCCCACGAGCGCGACAGCGCCCGCAAGGCCTTCGGCATCGTTTTTCAGGACCCCAGCCTCGACGAAGAACTGTCTGCTTACGAAAATATGGACCTGCACGCCACGCTGTATGGAATCCCGAAAAAAACGCGGGCGAAACGGATTGAGGAGCTGCTGGAGCTGGTCGAGTTATGGGGCCGCAAAGACTCCATGGTGAAAACTTATTCGGGTGGCATGCGGCGCCGGCTCGAAATAGCCCGCGGCCTTTTGCACGAGCCGCGCATCCTCTTTTTAGACGAGCCTACCCTGGGGCTAGACACGCAAACCCGCAACCTGATGTGGGCTTATGTACGCAAGCTCAGCGAAGAGAAGGGAATGACCATATTCTTTACGACGCATTACCTAGATGAGGCCGAAGAAGTTGCCGAGCGTATCGCCATCATCGACCACGGCAAAATCGTCGCCACCGGCAGCACGCCTGAACTGACCAAGCTGACCAAGACCAAGACGCTCGAGCAGGCCTATCTTAAGCTCACCGGCTCCGGCACGCGCGACAAAGACGAAAGCGGCAATAACGACGGCCTGAACTTCAAGATGGCCCTCCGCAATTCGAGGCTGCGCTGATGGAAGTGATGTTCGCCCTCTGGCTAAGGCAGGTCAGGCGCTATTACCGCAGTGGCTCGCGCTTGTTAGGCACGCTTGGGCAGCCCGTCCTGTTGCTGCTGGCTTTGGGCTACGGGATCGGTGCTATTTATAAACAGGCCGGCCGCGGCGACTACATCCAGTTCTTGGTGCCGGGCATAATCACCCAAACGGTTCTGCTGTCGGGCATTTTCTGGGGAATCATCATATTGATGGACAAACGATTCGGCTTCCTGTCGGAGCTGCTGGTGGCGCCGGTTTCGCGCGTTAAGATCCTGCTGGGCAGCGCCTTCGGTGGCGCGACCGTGTCGCTAGTACAAGGCCTGCTCATCTTCTTTATTGCCATGTTGCTAGGCTTCAGGCCATACAACTGGTTGCTGGTCATTCCGGCCTTTGCTATTCTGGCGGCCATGAGCCTGGCGCTGGCTTGTTTCGGCGCTGCCATCGCCTCGGCCGTTGATGATTTCCAAGGCTTCCAAGGCATTAACAACCTCATCGTGCTGCCGCTTTTCTTCTTATCGAGCGCCTTGTATCCGCTTGACAATGTGCCGACCGCACTCAGGATTATTAGCACCTACAATCCGGTCAGCTATATGGTTGACTCGTTACGCTACTTGCTGACGAACCAGACACACTTCGGCCTCACCAAAGACTTGCTCGTCATGGCTGGGACGCTAGCCGTATCGATAGCACTGGCTGTCAACCGCTTCAACCGCGTCCAGATGTAGCCTCAGATAAGCTTTTTTTGTTGGCTGACCGCAAAGGCCAGCGCGCCGACTAGTAGCGGCAGCCAGAAACTGACCAAACGGTAAAGAAGCGCCGCCGCCAGGGCGGTAGGGGCAGGCACGTGATAAGCGACGAAACCGCCGAACAAGCCGGCCTCAAAACCACCTAAACCACCGGGTGTTGGCGTGGCTGTAGCTACACCGACGCCAAAGCTGAAAACCACCAGTACGGCCACGAAGGGAACATGCACCCCCAAAGCCAGCGCGCAAACCTGCAAGCAGAGCACGTTGCAGGCGGTTAAGGTAATCGAAGTTAGTAGTGCTTTAAGTAGTTTCTGCGGCTTGGACGCGTAGCTGCGCAGTGGTTTGCGCAAGCTTTTCATTGCCCGGGAAACCCGACGGCGGCCTGCCACGGCGGCTACCAGCACTATAAGTGCGCCGACTATGAACGCCTGGGCCGCCAAGTGACTGAACGACCACTGGCGCCAGAAGTGCGCCAGGTTGTCGCCGCCGTAAACCGCCAGCGCTACGAGTACCAGAACGACATGCCCGACCACTCCGATAATGTTATTGGCTGCAATCATGGTCGCCGATTGAGCCTGGCTATGCTTGCGTCGGCGCAAGTACGCGTAGTTCGTGCCGAGGGCACCGATTCCGGCCGGCAACAGACGGTTGACGAACATGGCCGCGACCTCAATCAACACCAACGGCCAGTACCTCAGCGGGCGGAACGCCAAAAAAAAATACGTGCCTGCCGCGGCCAGGTATGTCAGAGACGTCAAGCCGACGGCGACCACCAGCCACTTCAACTCAGGGTGCTTCAATAAATGCCAACTGGAGTGCAAGCTGCCGATTTGCGGAATCGCCACATAAATCGCCAGCACGAAAACCGCGATTAGGAATAAATAGCGCAGGTTGGAGCTTTGCTGCCCTGAAACGGCCATAGTTAAACATTAGCACGTTACACAGAAGTTCGTACAAGGGTCGGAAATCTTACTTAGCCCAGCCGGCACATATGGTTCAATGGTACCTATTATTTAAAGAGTTTTACCGTGGATGGACGACGCTTCGAGCCAATCAAGCAAATTTAGGTCTAGGAATTTGACAACATTCGCCGCGCAGCAAGCTGTCGGCTTGATAGTCCTTTATATCGTGTTGCTGTTCGTGCTGCCGAGCGGCCAGGATGGGCTGCGATCTTACCATCTGACGAACTTCGAACTCAAGGTCGTGCATTTCGCAATCAGCCTACCGGTTCTGCTGGTTTGGCTGGCGGCCTTTCTGGGATTCGCCTCCCTTCGTCAGTATGCGATTGCCATCAGAAAAACGCCTGAGGGGGAGTACTTCGCACGCCTGGCTGACGGCGTAACGTGGCTGGCGTGGAGCCTGCCGATTGCCGGCTTGGCCACCCTGATTTTGAACAGTATGGCCAACCAATGGCCTGGCTTCCAACCGACCTCCGTAATCATAACCAACTATATCAACCTGCTTTTCCCGCTGATAGCCTTTAGCATAATCGGCGTTGCCTCCCGAGGACTGGTCATACATGCCAACGTCAAGCTCGGCCTGGCTGCGGCCCGTTTGATTATCATAGTTTTCCTGATTGCCGGCGTGCTTTACTGTTATCTGACTTTCCGCCACTTTGACCTGAGCAACCTGGGCACCACCAATAACCCCTATTACTTGCCAATCTGGCTCATGGTGTTGACCGTAATCGTGCCTTATCTGTACGCCTGGTTCGTCGGCATATTATCAAGTTACGAAATCACGCTACTGAGCCGCCAGGTGCGCGGCGTGCTATATCGCCGTCCTTTGCAGTGGCTGGCTGTCGGTTTGGCGACCATCATCGTAAGCTCGATCGCCTTGCAGTATGTCAACGGCATTTATCCCAGAGGTGGTCACTTGGTACTTGATTACCGGCTGGTCATCAACGTGCTCTTCCGCATCGTCGGTGGCGCAGGGTTCATCATTTTAGCAATCGGCGCGGCACGCCTTAAGAAGATAGAGGACGTGTGATGGCCACCAAGCGCAATTCCACTATCTATGACGAAGTCGTCAGGTAACACACGTCTACCTGGGTCCCGCGGCCGACCGGTTCATTGCCAGGCAGGTCGAGAACCACCTGCACAAGGCGCCGTCCGAGTTGTCGCGCGCCGATTTGCTGGCGTTGATAGATTGGATACGCGTGGTTGTCGCCCTGATTACGGAGGATTCCGACATCATAGAAGAATACGTCGGCGAGCTCACCAAGCTGACCAAAGAACCCACTAAAAAAAAGAAAGGGACGCGCTAAAATATGGCTATGACACATGCCAGACAAGACGCTCCGCCTTTCGTGAAGAAGAAAGCCCATGAACGCGGTGCCGAGGCTGAGGCGATATTCACCAGCATCGGTGATGGCGCGATTTCCACCGATGAATTCGGTCGCATAACCCGCGTCAACCCGACGGCCCAACAGCTGTTGGGCTACTCCGAAAAGGAACTCGTCGGGCAATGGTTCCCAAAAATAGTCCGGGCCGTTACCATAGACGACCGCTCGGTTAACCTCATCGACCGACCCATTACCAAGGCCTTCTTGGCAGGCAAACCGATTTCCGAAAATCTCTTCTATTTGACCAAGAACGGCAGCAAGATTCCGGTAGCCATCACCTGTTCGCCGATAATTGTCAACGGTAAGCCGCTGGGCGCCATCGAGGTGTTCCGTGACATCACCTTCGAGCACGAAGTCGACCGCATGAAGAGCGAATTCATCTCGCTGGCTTCGCACCAGCTGCGCACGCCTCTCAGCGCCATCAAAACCTACACGCATATGCTATCCGACGGTTACATGGGCGACCTCAACGACGCTCAGAAGAAATCGCTCGAGACGATTATCGGGGCGGCCAACCGCATGAACGAACTTATCAGCACGCTGCTTAACATAACCCGTATTGAGAGCGGCACTATCGCCATTTCCCGCAAGCTTCTACAAATCGACAAGCTGGCCAACGAAGTCGCCCGTGAGCTCGAGCTGATGGCCAGCGGCAAGTCAATCAAGCTGCTGGTAGCCGTCAAAGGCAAGGGCAGCACAACCATCAAAACCGATGCGCTAATCGTAAAAGAAGTGCTGATCAACCTGGTTTCGAATGCCATAAAATACACGCCCGACGATGGCGATGTCTCGATTATCGTGCGGCCGCGGCGCGCCGATATCTTGGTCGAGGTCCACGACAGCGGCTGGGGCATCCCCAAAATCTCGCAAGACCAGATTTTTACCAAGTTTTTCCGTGCCCAAAACATCGTGCGCCGCGAAACCACCGGCACAGGTCTCGGCCTGTATCTTGTAAAAGGGCTGCTTGACGCGCTGGACGGCCGGATCTGGTTCGTCAGCCACGAAGATAAAGGCACGAGCTTTTTCTTCACTTTACCGCGTGCCAAGCGTCCGGCAAGGCTAAGCGAGTAAGAAATCCGACATGAAAGCAGCATCTGACAGTGGTATAAAATGGTATGATACAAAAGAATGGGGAGCGTTAATCGGAGAAACCTGTGTCAAAAATACTAGTTGTTGAAGATGACCACGACTTAAATAACGCCTACAGCCTGATTCTTAAACACGAAGGTCATGAGGTTGTTGAGGCGTTCGATGGCAAAGAGGCCATAAGTAAGCTCGATAAATTCGCGCCGGATTTGATTTTGCTCGACCTTTTGATGCCCATCATGGGTGGCTTGGAGTTCCTGCAGTGGTGGAACAAGGCCAACCCCGGCAGCAACGTCAAAGTCCTTATTTTTACCAATATGGAGAATTCTCCTGAGGTGACGGAGGCCTATAAGCTCGGCGCCAACCGTTGCATCATCAAGTCCTGGACAGCCCCTCACAACTTGGCCAAAGTAGTCAGCGACACCCTGAAAGCCAAGAACGACAAAGCCAAGACCAAAGCCTAAGCGACCAGGGTGCTGAGCTGGATGTCGGCGATGAACTGGTCATTTAACAGCTGCATCAGTTTGCCGAGGTTCAACCTGTAAGGCATGTGCTTACCGTAGTCGATAACGCCTTGTTTCTTTAGCTTGTTCAGCTCGGTGGCGGCCGTTTCGCGCGTCAAACCGGTCAGGTTGGCAAAATCCTGATGCGTGAGGTCGAGGGTAAGCTCGACGCTGTCTTTGTCGACGGCCTTGCCGTGGGTGAGTGCCAGGTAGTGCAAAGTGTAGACAAGCTTGTCGCTGGCCCGGGAGTGCTGCAACGCGTTCAGGCGGATCGATCCGCCCATCTGGTCGGCCAGCAGCCGTTCGAGCTCTTGGTAGAGCAGCTCAGGACGTTTGCGGATGAAATCCACGAACTCGTTGCGGTCGATGATGTGCACCTCGACCTCAGGCGTAAACGCCTCGTAGTAGTAGATGGCACTCGGCATCTTGCCGTAAATCCAGGAGGCAGGGAAAGCATTATCGGACGAATAAAAGGCGACCGGTTTCTCGTCGCCGCTGACGCTCAAGTTATAGGCTTTGACCGTACCGTGCTTGACCACGAAGGCACTGCGCGGCGCTTCGCCCTGGAAAATTATAATCTCACCCTTCTTGAAGTTGCGGGTGGGATGCCTATCAAGGAAGGCACGCAAATAATTTAACGCCACTTGGTCACTCATATGTAAAGACTATTATAGCACTGGCGAGGCCAGATTTACGGATTACTTGAGGTTGATGTGCTGCTGCCGGTGCCGGTTGATTGGTCTTGGCCGACGACGATTATGAAATCGGCGTCGTAAATGCCGGCATAAGGGTTAGTCGTCGTGACGTTATTGCCGAATTGCTTGACCAATTGGGCGGAGGTGGCCGGCTTCTTGCCGCCCGAGGCATCGATTATGGTGGTCGTCGCCTGGTTAGTCCGCGCGTCACCGACCGACTTGACAATCAAGCCCTGGGCCGTCAGCTTGCGCTGGAAGCGCACGGCCAGGCCATTGGTATCTGTAGCGTTGAGCACGACTACTTTGGCGCCTTCGCGCACAATCGGGTTCGACGATGTGTGGCGGTGCAAGAAGGCCTGGATGTCGGAGTAATCGTCGATACCGGCGGCCGGAATCAGCGCCGATTGGCCGCTCGAAGACATGTAGCTCTGCAACAGATTCTTGCCGTCGGCGCTGTTCAGGCTGAGCGATTGCGGGCTATTGATGTTCTTGGTCAGGTCGTAAAGCCGGTGCACTTCGTCGAGCTTCATATCTGTTTTGACGTTGTTGCCGATGGCATCGAAAAGACTGGTCAGCTTGGCTGGATTGGCGATGACGCCGGCGCTGACGGCCTTGCTCTTGAGCGCCATCAGCATTTGGCGCTGGTGCTCGGTGCGGTCGAAGTCGGCCGCGTCGAAGCCGTACGAGCCGTAGGCGTCACCGCGGGCGCGGGCCAGGTCGAGCGCCTGCTCACCGTTCAGGTGGTGGACGCCGTTGGACAGGTGGACCAGCGGCCCATGGGTCGCGTAGTCGACGCTCGGGTCGTACAGGCCGCGCGGGTCACTGCTTTGGATATTCACGTCGATACCACCGACGGCGTTGACAGCATCCCTTAGGGCTGTGTAATCCACCAGCGCGTAATAATCAATCGGGATGTCGAGGTCCTGGCTGACTACCTGCTCGAGCTGGCCCATGCCACCGTTTGGATACCCGCTGGCGCTGAAATCGTTGGCCTGGCCAAGCACGTACGCATCGTTAATCTTGTCGTGGCCGTCACCCGGAATGTGCACCCAGAGGTCGCGCGGTATACTGAGCAGGAAGGCCTGGTTGTTCTTGGTGTCGATACTGATAATCATGATGGAGTCGGTCAGCTGGGCGCCGCTATGTCCAGCGTCGTCGGCCGAATTGCCGGCCAGCAGGATGTTCACACGGCCAGTATCCTCACCCTTCAGGTGGGTCGTCTTGAGCACGCTGAAAATGCTGCCACCGAAGAGTTTATGCGCGTTATAGAGGAATTTGCCGCCGACGAAGGCGCCAACCAGGCAAACCAGCAGAAGCATGGTCAAAACCGTCCGCTTGAGGGTGACCTTACTCCTAAAGCGGCGGAAGCGGCCTTGCTTTTTGACGGCCGCCGCCGGGGCAGGCCGCCGATAGCGGTCGCGCGAGTCATAATTGTAAGCCGGCGTCGGCAGCGCCATGCCCACACTCGGGAACTGCGAAGCCTTCTTGGCCACTATTATGTCCTGCCCCGGGCGGGCACGGCCAATCGGACGACTAATAGGGGGCTTGGGGCGTTTTGGATCCATTTGCTTAGTCTTCCTATTATACCGGTTATGCGCATATTGGGCTATACTGTACAGGTTGAGACTTAAAGGTATATGAAGCTGGTAATCCACATCCCGTGCCTGAATGAGGAGGCGACGCTACCTCTGGTATTGCGTGATTTGCCCAAGGAAGTGCCGGGCATCGATGACATCGAGGTTCTGGTGACTGATGACGGCTCTACTGACGATACTATCAAGGTCGCCAGGGAGCATGGTGTCAGGCATTTCGTGCGCCACACCCGCAACCAGGGCCTGGGCCAATCCTTCCACGACGGTGTGATGAAGGCTCTTGATATGGGCGCTGACATAGTCGTAAACACCGACGGCGACAACCAATATCCAGGCGACCGCATCGCCCGGCTGGTGCAGCCGATTATTAAAGGTGACGCCGACATCGTCATCGGCGACCGCCAGACGCACAAAATAGAGCACTTCTCATGGACTAAGAAGCAGCTGCAGCGCATCGGCAGCGCCATCGTGAACAAGGCGGCCGGAACCAAGGTGCCCGACGCCGTCAGCGGCTTCCGCGCTTACAGCCGAGACTCGCTGATGCGGCTGAACACCATCACGCGCTTCAGCTACTGCACCGAGACGATTATCCAAGCCGGTAACAAAGGCTTGCATATTGAGAGCATCGTCATCGACGCCAACCCCCCGACCCGGCAATCAAGGCTGTTCAACTCGACCTTTGAGCATGTGCGCAAGTCTGCCATCACAATCATCCGCGCCTACGTCATGTACAAGCCGTACATCATTTTCGGCTGGCTGGGAGGTGTCATGTTTGCCATCGGCCTGATCCCGTTCGCCAGGTTCATCATCGTCAGCTTGGATGATGGCACGACCAGCGGGCACATCCAGTCGTTGTTAATCGGCTCGCTGTTGATGATTGCCGCCTTCTTGTGCCTGGTGTTGAACATCATCGCTGACCTCATACGTACCAACCGAATCCTGACCGAGGATGCGCTCGAACAGGTCAAGCGCCAGAGTTTCAATCACAAGAACTGAACAGGATTGCGGTAGCCAGGCGTTATCGGCCCGAGCACTTTCTGGATGTCGTGGTTCACCGAACGGACTGCGCCGCTGTTCCAGTACCAGCCGTCGTTGCTGCGTAGTATAAAGGTGAACACGCCGCCTCCCCAAACCAGGCAAAACACGGCCAGCGTCGCCAGCACGGGCCGCCAGCGGGGTTGGCGCCGGGTCAACTCCGACACTCCGGCTGCCATCAGGGCCATTACAAGTGGGAAAATCGCTATCAAGTAACGGCCGTTGATAGCTACCGGCTGGCCGGTGCGCACCCAGGCGCGGTACTCATCCAGCCACAAAAAGCCGGTGTAAACCGCTGAAACAGACAAGAACAGCCAGATGACCGGCGCTTCGTAGCGCTTGAAGAGGCGTTTGGCCGTCAGCAAGAAGGCCACACCGCCGAAAACAGTGAACGCAATCGCCGACAAACTGGGCAGCAGCAGCGGTCCGCGCGTTTCAAAATCATTGTAGGGCCCGCTGACGGCGAAGAAGGTGCGCAACCACATGCCGTAGAACCAGTCCCCGGTGTAAACCAACGGGTTGCGCTCGTTTGCAACTTTGTTGATTTCGAAATTGTAGTCGCGGATCCACGGACCGTATTCGCTGCACGACTCGACGCTCAATACCTTGCTGCAATCCGGCAACGGCGTGTGGTAATGCACCAGGTTGATGCCGAACCTTTCCACGAACAGCCCGCCCGAGACGACCAGCCCCGCCACCAAACCTATCTGGAGCCAGCGGCTCAGGCCTTTCCATGAAACAACCAAGCTGGCCAGCCTGACGCTGCGCCTGTTATGCCAGTAGCGCACCAACAAAAAGCCACCGATAGCGACGAACACCGGCAAGAAGGCATACTTTACCAGGCTCGTCAGCAAACAGAGCACGAGTAGTTGGAGCAGCAGCTTGGCGTCCAGGCGTTTGTCGCGTGACAACGCGGCCTCAACTTTCAGCGTCTGCAGCAAGGCCAGCGCCACCAGCGGCAGCAGGAGGTTGTCGTAATTGATTTGTGCCGCCAACAGGGGCACGATTGGCAACAGCACGAAAACCAGCAAGCAGAAATGTGCCAGCGCCCGGGAAATGCCCAGTTTCAGAAGCAACTTGCGGAAAAGCGCCAATCCGGTAGCGAAAAAGGCGATATTGATGAAACGGAAGATAATGATGATAACGGACTGGTTGTGAGTGAACAACGTCAAAAAGCGGTACGGGAAGCTCATCAGATACTGGTAAAGGTACGACGGGTCGCGCGCCACGGCGCCGAACGGGTCAGCTGCCTCAATCTGGTGCGACCAGAACGGGCTGATGTGGTGGGCGTAAAGCTTGATGATGCCGAGATGGAAATCCTCATCGAAAGCCAGCGGGTATTTGCCCGACAGCGCAATCCAGCCGGCCTGCACGACCAGCAGCCCAACGATAAACCACCAAAAGCGGCGGGTAGTCAACACCGACGAAGCCCGCTGCAACCAGGAATTCTGCTTTTTCATCACTTACTTAAGCACCATTATAACCAATCGGCTGTGGCGAAGCTTAAAACTGACTGCGAATGCTACTATAGACGTATGAAGCGACTGCGGCCGTTCATCTCTATGGCAGTTATCGTGCTGACGGTGGCGGCGTTCGTCATTTTCTTTGTAAAACACCCCGAAGTGAAGCACCAGCTGAGCAACACCTCGCTCAGCCTGCTGGTCTGGCTGCTTTTCCTGTATTTTTTGAGCATTCTGGCCCTGGCCGGAACCACGGTAGCCACGCTGCGCCTCTGTAATTTAAGGGTCGGCGAGAAGGAAAGCTTTCTGCTGACGGCTTATTCGGCGGTCATCAACTTTTTCGGGCCGCTCCAGAGCGGGCCGGCCTTCCGAGCGGCTTATCTTAAGAAAAAGTATGATTTGAACCTCAAAAAGTTCGCCACAGCATCACTGGTGTACCTTTTCTTCTGGGGAATTTACAGCGGATTGATGTTGCTTTACGGCGTGCTGCACTGGTGGCTGCTGGCGCTCGGTGTTTTGGCGGTGGTAACAGCGATGTTCACCAAAAGGCTCGGCCCGGCCAAGCAACGGCTGGAAGGGCTCGAGCTAAAGTGGTGGTACGTGCTAGCTATCGCCACGCTTATCCAGATAGGCTTCGTGGCAGTGATTTACTACAGCGAGCTGCGCAGCGTGGCGCCCGGCACGACCTTCAGCCAGGCGGTGATTTACACTGGCGCGGCCAACCTGGCGCTTTACGTGTCGCTGACGCCGGGCGCCATCGGCTTCCGCGAGTCCTTCCTTCTGTTTTCGCGCCACCTGCACCACATCAGCAGCACAACCATCGTGGCGGCCAGCATCTTAGACCGCGCCGTTTACATCGTGCTGCTGATCATCCTAGCGGTTTTCATTTTCGGCACACACGTCAACAGCCGCCTTCAGGCCGTAAAAAAAGCCTGATTATTTGTTGACGGTGAACGAGCCCTGGGCCGTGTCGCTGATATGGTCATGGAAGTGGAAGGTGCCGGTCTGCACCAGCTTGACGCTGAAGCTTTGGCCCGGTTCCAGCGCCTTTTCGGATATGCCGTCGTAGGAAATGTGATGCTCGTGCGGGCCGAAAGCGACCAGCTTGATGCTGCTATCCTCATTCACGAATGTCAAAGTATCACACTGCAGGGCGACAACGTGCGACGGGTTCGCCTTGTCGTCTTTGATAATGACTTTATGGACCGGTTGCGCCACGCTCGAGCAGCGGGCCTTTTGATTGCCAGTTTGTGCCGTTGCCGTATGTGTCACCCAAATGGCGAACGGCACCGTCGCCACCATCAGCACCAGCGCCGCCAAACCGATCAGCCACATCTTCCATTTTTTGCTTAAGCTTGCCACTCATAGAATTTTAGCACGCCCTGAGGTGTTATGATTAAGTTGTGAAAAGTCTTAGAGGAGTTACTTTAGCCCAGGCGCTGCCGTACATCCTGCTGATTGGCGGCCTGATAGGAATTATCTGCGCCGGCGCGTTGACGCTCGACAAAATCCAGCTGCTGGAGCACCCGCACAGCCAGCTCAACTGCGATCTCAACCCCATCGTCGCCTGTGGCCCGGTCATCAACACCACGCAGGCCTCGGCCTTCGGCGTGCCCAACCCCTTCCTCGGCCTGGTCGGTTTCGCGGCCGTAGCCACCGTCGGCGGCGCCATACTGGCCGGCGCCAAGTTCAAGCGCTGGTTCTGGCTCGCCCTGCAAGCCGGCGTCACCTTCGCCGTCGGCTTCGTCACCTGGCTGCAATTCGAGACCATCTTCCGCATCCACGCCCTGTGCCCGTTCTGCATGGTCACGTGGGCGGTCACCATCCCGATCTTCTGGTACACCACGCTCTATAACCTGCGAGAGGGCAATATCAAGGTCTCGAAGCGTAACAAAAGATTTGTCGGCTTCCTGCAGCGCCACCACGGCGACATCCTCATCGCCTGGTACCTGATTATCATCTACGTCATCCTGCACCACTTCTGGTATTACTGGAAAACCGTCATCTAGCCCGTAAGGTGGTATAGTAGTAGAAGCGTAAGAGATTTGGGTAAACTTCCAAGTGGCGAAAAAGCAGGTTAACAAAAACCAGAAAAGGGCATTCGTGGCGGTGCTGGTGCTGTGGTTCATCGGCATCATCGTCTGGTACCTTCACGCCAAGAATTTCGCGGTGCTCAATCCGGCCGGCGAAGTTGCCAGCAAAGAGCGCGACCTGATGTTCGTGACGGTCGGGCTCGGCCTGCTGGTGGTCATTCCAGTCTACATAATGACGTTTACGATTGCCTGGAGGTACCGCGAGGGCAACAAAAAGGCGAGGTACCAGCCGGAGTTGACGGGCAACCGCTGGGTGGAGACCGTCTGGTGGGGCGTCCCCATCTTGATTATCGGAATTTTGAGTGTGATTACCTGGAATTCGAGCCACGCGCTCGACCCGCGCAAGGCGCTCGATGTGGCCGGCAAGCCGCTCAACGTACATGTCGTGGCGCTCGACTGGAAATGGCTGTTCATCTATCCCGAGCAGGGCGTGGCCAGCGTCAACCAGATGGAAGTGCCGGTGGGCAGGCCGGTGAACTTCACTATTACGGCCGACGCTCCGATGAACTCGTTCTGGATTCCGCAGCTCGGCAGCCAGATTTACGCCATGCCCGGCATGCAGACGCATCTCAACCTGGTGGCCGACAAAGCAGGCATTTATCAGGGCTCGTCGGCCAACTTGAGCGGCGACGGCTTTGCCGGCATGCGTTTCCAGGCCATCGCCGGGCCGCAGCAGGAATTTAATGATTGGGTGCAATCCGCCAAAAACGCCCCAGGCGCGCTCGACCTGGCGTCATACGACCACCTCGCCAAACCGAGCCAGTACAATCCGGTCGCATTTTATTCTTCAATAGACCCGCAGCTGTTCAGTCACGTATTATTGAAATATATGGTTCCGGGGGTTAACTGATGTTGGGGCGACTGAGCTGGCATGCTTTTCCGCAAGATACCGTGACGCGCGGCGGCGCGCTCAGCATGGTGCTGGCCGGCGCGGCGATTCTGGCTTTCCTGATTTACACCAAGCGCCTGAAATGGCTTTGGAAGGAATGGCTGACCAGCCTCGACCCCAAGAAAATCGGCGTCATGTACATCGTGGTGGCGCTGGTGATGTTGCTGCGCGGGCTGGCCGATGTGGTGCTGCTGCGCACCCAGCAAGCAACGAATTCGCACTTCTTGAATGCCAACCATTTCCAGCAGATTTTCTCGGCGCACGGCACAATTATGATTTTCTTCGTGGCCATGGGCCTGATGTTCGGGCTGATAAACCTGATTATGCCGCTGCAGATCGGCGCCCGCGACGTGGCGTTCCCGTTCTTGAATTCGTGCGCTTTCTGGCTGTTCGCGTCGGGAATGGTCTTGGTCAATTTGTCACTGATAGTCGGGGAATTCTCGGCCGCCGGTTGGCTGGCCTATCCGCCCTTATCAGAGCTGGCCTACAGCCCAGGCGTCGGCGTCGACTACTGGATTTGGGCGCTGCAGATTGCCGGCGTCGGCTCGCTATTGTCGGGCATCAACTTCTTGGTGACGATTCTGCGGATGCGCCGGCCGGGCATGAAGCTGATGCACATGCCGCTGTTCACATGGAGCGTTTTGAATTCCATGGTACTGGTGGTTTTCGCTTTCCCGATTTTGACAGCCACGCTTCTGATGCTGGCACTCGACCGCACGCTCGGCATGCATTTCTTCACGGCCGGTGGCGGCGGCAACGCCATGATGTACGTCAACCTCATCTGGGCGTGGGGGCACCCCGAAGTCTACATCTTGATTCTGCCGGCGTTCGGTGTCTTCAGCGAAGTCGTGTCGACGTTTTCGCGCAAGCCGATTTTCGGCTATAAGAGCATGGTCTGGGCGCTGGGCGCGATTACGTTTTTGTCGTACACCGTCTGGCTGCACCACTTCTTTACGATGGGCGCCGGCGGCGACGTCAACGCCTTCTTCGGCATTATGACGATGGTCATCGCCATCCCGACAGGTGTGAAGATTTTCAACTGGCTGGCCACCATGTACCGCGGGCGCATCCGTTTCGACACACCCATGCTGTGGTTTTTGGGCTTCGTTGTGACGTTTAGTATCGGCGGCATGGCCGGCGTCATGATGGCCGTGCCGGCCATCGACTTCCAGGTGCACAACAGCTTGTTTCTGGTGGCACATTTCCACACCATGATTGTCGGCGGCGTGGTCTTCGGCTTCTTCGCCGGGCTGACGTATTGGTTCCCGAAGATGTTCGGCTTCACACTGAACGAGCGGCTCGGCCGCTACGCTTTCTGGTTCTGGTTCGTCGGCTTCCTGACAGCGTTCATTCCGCTTTACGTCTTGGGCCTAATGGGCGCCACGCGGCGTATGAACAACTACGACCCGTCGCTAGGCTGGCAGGGGCTGTTCATCGTTGCTGCCATCGGTGTCGTTTTGGTGCTGATAGGCGTCGGCTTCCAGCTATTGCAACTAGGCTACAGCATATGGAAACGCGACGAAAACAGGGTGGGCAACGACCCCTGGGGCGCCCGCACCCTAGAATGGAGTACCAGTTCGCCAGCGCCGTTCTATAACTTCGCAACCGTACCGCCAGTCGAAGGCCGCGACGCTTTCTGGTCTATGAAAAAATCCAAAGAGAAGGTCGAGACCAAATACGAGGCCATCCACCTGCCCAAGAACAGCGGCGTCGGCATCTATATCGCCGCCTTCGCGTTCCTGTTCGGCTTCGGCATGATCTGGCACATCTTGTGGTTGCTGCCTATCGGCCTGCTCGGAATCATCAGCTGCATCATCGCCCGTGCCTCCGCTGACGAAACCGAGTACAAGCTGTCGGCCAAAGAGGTCGCGGCGCTGGAAGGGGATTCGGTATGAACGACGAAGCCACCGACAAGACGCTGTTCGGCTTCTGGGTTTACCTGATGACCGACTGCGTGCTGTTCGCCAGCCTGTTCGCGACCTTCGCCGTTCTGCGCAACAACACGTTCGGCGGGCCGGCCGGCAACGAGCTGTTCAGCCTGCCTTTCGTACTGATTGAGACGCTGGCGCTGCTCACCAGCAGCTACACGGCCGGGCTCGGCCTGCTGGCGGCCCGCCGCGGCGACAAGCGGCAAGTACTTATCTTCTTCGGCCTGACCATGCTGCTCGGCCTGTTCTTCTTGACGATGGAGCTGACGGAATTCCACAAGCTGCATATGGAAGGCAACAGCTGGCGCCGCAGCGGCTTCCTGTCGGCCTTCTTTACGCTTGTTGGCACGCACGGTGCCCACATCACGGCCGGCCTCATCTGGATGGGCACCATGATGTATAAAGTTCTTAAGAACGGCCTGGGCGGCCAGACAGTCAAGCGCCTGACCATGCTCAGCCTGTTCTGGCACTTCCTGGACATCATCTGGATCTTCATCTTCACCATTGTCTACTTATTCGGGGTTTCCACATGAGCCGCTCCGACGCCGGCCACGGCTCGGTCAAGACCTACAGCATCGGCTTCGGCTTGTCGCTGGCGCTGACCCTGCTGGCCTACTTCATCGCCTCCCATAACCTGTCAGGCGGCTGGACGCTGATTTACGTTCTGGCTGTACTGGCGATCATCCAACTCTTCGTGCAGCTGGTATTCTTCTTGCACCTCGGCCGGGAATCGAAGCCGCGCTGGAATTTGACAGCTGCCGCTTTCGCTGCTATGGTTGTCCTCATATTGGTCTTCGGCTCGCTCTGGATAATGAAAAACCTCAATTATGGCCATGAGCAACCAGTCGACCAGTCGCCACAACAGATCATCCAGGACGAGGGAATCCAACCATCTTCAAACTACTAAAGTCGTATTACTGGCTGGCGAAGCCGGGCATCATTTACGGAAATGACTTGAGCGCAGCGGCCGGCTATTTGCTGGCGGCACAGCTGCACCACGAATTTGAAGTGGGGAAGTTCGCTGCCTTTGTAGGCGGCGTTTCGCTGGTGATAGCCTGTGGCTGCGTGCTCAACAACGTCATGGACCGCAAGCTCGACGCCAAAATGGCGCGCACCAAGCAACGTGTGCTCGTGACAGGCGCTATCAAGCCACACCAGGCGCGCATTTTTGCAGTGGCCCTGGGAATCATCGGCTTCTGGCTGCTTCTGGCTTACGTTAACAAGTTGACGGCCGCGCTTGGTGCCATCGGGCTGTTCTTTTATCTGGTTCCTTATGGTTTGTCGAAGCGCCATACGCACTTCGGAGTACTGGTCGGCAGCGTGTCAGGCGCCACGCCGATTGCGGCCGGTTACACGGCCGTCACCGACCGTTTCGATGGGGGCGCCATTATATTATTCCTGACGATGGTCTTCTGGCAGATGCCGCACTTTTACGCCATCGCGCTCTATCGCTACAAAGACTACAAAAAGGCCAAGCTGCCGGTGTTGTCGGTCAGCAGAGGCTCGAAACGCGTCAAGCTCGAGATTCTTTTTTACATCCTGGCGTTCACGGCAGCCGCAGCCGCTCTGACCATAGCCGGCTACAATAATTACACCTATATGGCCATAATGGTCGCGCTCGGCTTCAACTGGCTCTGGGAAGGCTTCAGCGGCCTTAAAAGCAAAGATGACGAGGCCTGGGGCCGCCACATGTTCCGCTTCTCGCTGATTGTACTGCTCGTTTACTGCGTCGCCCTGGCCGCCGGACCGAAGCTGCCTTAGCGCTCGTATTTGCCGCCCAGAAGAGACTCCACCCGCTCAAGTCGGCCATCTATTTGACCTAGTCTGTCCTCCACTTGGTCAAGTCGGCCCTCAACCCGATCAGTTTGATCTTCCAGCCTGTCGAATCGGTCGTTCATAGTTTCGAAGCCTGCTTCTGAATACTCTTGCAGGTCTTCAAGGATTGATTTTACGGTCACGAAATCACCGGCAGTCGCCATGCGACGTTGAACATCTGAAATAGCCAAAAATAGCTCGTGTTGGCTTTCAATCAGTTCGCTCAAAGTGGTTTGAACATCCATATTGAAACCAGTATAAGCCTGTTGTGGCTTGCCGCAAAAGCATTTAATAAATCTTTAACAGATGCAAGAAAAAGCCTCGTCCGTTGACTAAAAGTCGCGTAAATGTCACTATAGCAGTCTGAAAGGTTTTTATGGCAGTTGTTATACCCGGGATCGAAGCAGTCATAACGGTAGAAGACCAACATGTGACTTTAAGCAACGAGCTACAATCTGCCCTTGGTGCACAAGCGATGGCTCCCAAGGGTGATTGGGCGATAGTAGAAGAGGATGCTGAGTATTCAAGTGGAACCGAACCAGCGGACCCTGTGATAATGCGGTTTGGTTACAATCGGGATGGTCTGCTCGACATGGCAGACACGCTGTCTCGATTTGCGCCAGAGGGCTCAGGTAATTTCGTAGTTAGACGCGCGCACTTTGTAAAATCAAGAACCGAACTCGTGACAAAAACCAACTACCGGCTTGGCGAAGAATATCGCGGCTAACTATTTGCAATCCGCGCCAAAAGGCTGTATACCAAAGGTAGATGCCGCGGGGTAACTACGAAAATATCGGACCCGCCTGTGAAAACTTCCGGGAAGTCCACCCGAGAGATGCCTTTACTTGGAAGAAGGGACTACCGCCCATAGTTGTCGGTGCATATGCGGTCGTTTTTCAAGCAGTGGTCAATCAAGTTGCCGAGCCGGAACATCTCGAATTCACAAATCAGCTGGATTTCAACAGCAGGGAAGAAGCCGAGCTGCTTCGTAAATTCCGCCTCATAAAGCCCCTAGGCATTTACGTACCAGACGGCGAGCTCTCTGCCGACCAGCTCGTCAGGGTTTCAACTTGCTACTGGCTGTGGCAGGCAGCGGCCAAACAGGCAATGCACAAGAAGGCCCATCAAGAAGCCATGCGTTACGTTATTTCAGGCGAGGGCAAGGACGTTTACGAAGCTTTCCGAGTCTTAGGCTTCCGGGTTAACAGGTTTTTTGACTTACTTTCCTTTAAACTCGTATACGATAAGACGTTCGGTGACGCCGCGGCACTGGCCGCACATGGGCTCTGGACTCCGACTGAGCCTGAAATGGCCAAGCTGGCATTGGCTGCCTGATTAGAAGTGGTCGCGGATGTGGCCGAAGCTGAATTCCCAGTCGGCGTCAGCCTTTTTGTGCGGGTTGAAAATGTTCTGCGGATCCATGATATCCTTCGTGTCTTTGAAAAGCTTATAGACGTGCGGGCCGTACATCTCTTTCAGCCAGGGGCCGCGCACCAGCCCGTCGTTGTGTTCGCCGCTTAGGGAACCGCCGTACTTCAGCACCAGTTTGTTGACCTGCTTCATGGCCGGCAGGATTTTGTGGCGGTCTTTCGGATCTTCCAGCTTCATAAGCGGAATGACGTGGAAGTTACCGTCGCCCATGTGGCCGGCGATGGTCGCGAACAGCTTGTACTTTTTGATGATTCGGCGCAACTTCGGCAAAAAGGCCGTCAGGTTGGCCGGCGGCACCACGAAATCGTCGATGAACGGCGCCGTGTGCTTGTCTTTGACCTTGCTGCGCAGCAGCTGGAAACTATAACGGCGCATCAACCAGAACTTTTCGGATTTGCCCTCGGTCGGGTCTTCTTCGAAGCCGTTGATTTCGTAACGGGCGCGGTGATGCGCCAGCTCGCGGTGCAGGGCATGAACCTTCTCACGCACTTCGTCCTCTGTTTCGCCGTTGAATTCGACCATCAATATAAGCTTGGGAATGCCGCGGAACATATGGAATCCGGTGGGGATAAAACTAAGCAATAGTTTAAGCACGCCTCCCCAGCCGAGCATCTTGTGGAAACTGGGCATGAACTTGAGGCCCAGCCACATGGTGGCGTCGTCGAACGACTCGAACGTGGCCGGCTTGGCCTCGAGCACTTTGGGGATGACCTCGCCGAGGTCGCCGATATCTTTCATGAACAATATGAGCAGGCCGGAGTGCGGCCGCGTCGGCACCAGCCTAAAGTGGATGTCGGTCACGAAGCCGAGCGTGCCCTGGGCGCCGACGATGAGCTGTGTCAGGTCGAAGACACCTTTGTCGCGGTCCCAGACGTTCCAAAGGTTGTAGCCGGTTGAGTTCTTGCTGACATGCGGCTTGGCGGCTTTGATGGCGTCGTAGTCGGCTTCGATGAGCTTGTACAACTTGTCGTAAACTTCGCCCTCGAAATCCTTCTGCTTGCGCTTGGCGGCCAGCTCTTTTTTGTCGAGCGGCTTGACCTGGCGCTTGACTCCGTCGGCGAAGACGAAATCCAGCTCGGTAACGAAGTTTTCGATTTTGCCGAATTCCAGCGATTTTTCGCCGCCGGAATCGTTGTTGACCATGCCGCCCACAGAGGCCAGATCGCGTGAAGCCGGATATGTCGGCATCAGGCGGTGCAACTTGAGCGTCTGCTTTTCAAAATCCTTGTACAAAACGCCGGGCTGGACCTGCGCGGTCTTGTCGGTAACATGCTCGATAGCGGTGAAGTGCGCCCGAAAGTCTATAATGACCGACTCGTTGATGGCGCCGCCCGACATGTCGGTGCCGGCCGAGCGCGCCGTCAAACTGAGCGAACTGTCGTCCTTTTTCAGCCGGCTGATAAGCTTGACCAACCGCTCCACATCTTTGGCGTCCTTCGGGCGCACAACCAGCTTAGGTCGCAGCTCGAACATCGACGCGTCATGGCTGTAAAAATCTATCGTTTCCGGAGAATTATCAGTCTCACCCTGGAAGTTGGCCTTTTTAAGGCCAGCAACGACTTCGTCCATCTTATAAGCTTAAGGGTTTTAGGGGTACTATTGCAAGCCGTCAAGTCTGCGGTAAATCTCGACGTAACGTTCGGCGATAGTCGGCCAGCTGTAATTCTGCTGGGTGAATTGGCGAGCTTGCTTGCCAAAAGCTTGTGCCTCTTCTGAATTTTTTAGGAATAGTTCGAGTTGCTTGCGGAAAGTCTCGGTGTCGAGCGTATGTACCAACTTGCCGTTCTTGTCGTTCTGCACGGCCTCTTCTATGCCTTCAAGCGACGAAGCGACGATTGGCCGCTCGCACATGGCGGCTTCGAGCAGCACCAGGCCGAAACCTTCCATATCGCCAGGCACCTGGATGTTCGGCATGACGAAAACATCCACACCGTTGTAGGCGGCGGCCAGCAGTTCCGGCGAAACACGGCCGAGCAGGCGGACGTGATTCTCCATGTGATTACGCGCAATCGCTGCCTCGATGTCCGGCCGGGCCGGGCCGTCACCGGCCACCAGGTAAACGATTCCTGGGAACTGCCCAGCCAAGCCCGGCAGGACGCTAGCGATGAACCACTCCACGCCTTTGCGCTGCACCAATCGACCGACTGTCAAAAGCAGTTTGGATTCCGCCGGCAAGTCCAGCTGGTGGATTAACTCTTCGCGGCTAGAAGTGCCGAAAATGTCGTCATTGACGGCCAGCGGGATTACGCTAATCTTTTCGGCCGGAACACCGCGCGAAACAGCCGCTTCGGCAGCCGAGCGACTTATACAAATAACAGCGTCGGCTTTGGCGACGGAGCGGGGAACCAGTAGCTTAAAAACC
>DATIHM010000007.1:0-2097 GCA_035480695.1 Candidatus Saccharimonadia bacterium | reverse complement strand
GAAACGAAATTGTTAAAGGTAGCCTTATCTTCGCGGATCAGCAAAGTGGCCTTGATTGGCTGCCACCAGGCCAGGCGATGCGAGAAGCGGTGTTGGAGGTCGCGGGTGGCTTGCAACGAGGCGTTGGCATCAAGACTCAGGCCCAGCTGCGCCATGGTAAATCTACCGGATTTGCCGCTCGGATAGCCGATTGTCAGTTTGTACGCACCGATCTGTTTATTGATATTGCTGACAAGCACTGAATCGCTTTCATGTGCCGGTACCCGGGCCGTGCCGATATCGATTTTCGACAGGTAAACCGATGTCAGAAACCATAAGCAGCCGATGACCAACAGAGCAGAACCTGCCACCCATACCTTCTGCCGTTTTTTGAGCTCTTTCATTTCCAGCCGTTAGCGCTTTATATAAGTGTAGCATTTAATGTTGACAACTCCGATGGCCGGAGAATATACTTAACTTTGAGGTTAAGTATTATGATTCTGGAAGTGGATTCGCCCCAGCTAGACAGCTTGTTCGAGACCTTGGCGCACGCCAAAAGACGCGGCATGTTAGATAGCCTGGCTTACCGGCCGGCGACTGTCAGCCAGCTGGCCGACGAATACGATGTTTCCTTACCGGCCATGCACAAGCACATCCGGGCCTTCGAAAAAGCTAAGCTTATCGAGCGTAAGAAGGTCGGCCGAACCAACTTCGTGGCGCTGAACCGGCAATCACTCAAGAACGCGCAGGACTGGCTTAACCAATACCTTACCGAATGGGGCAGCGATGACCAGACGCTGGAGAATTACATTTCCAGCCTGAAAGACAGAACATGACCCGCCTAGGCGGTAAATGTTGATTATTAACGCCCACAGGGCAGAAAGGTAAAGTTATGAAGAACTACGTATTAATCTACTACAACCAAGGTACGCAAGACGCGCCGAGCGAGGATGTGGCTGCAGCGTGGGGCGCCTGGTTCGGTAAGCTTGGCGACAAGCTGGTCGACGCCGGTAACCCCTTCGGTGGCGGCGCCCAAGCCGTGACCAAAGACGGTGTCATGGGGGTCAAGGATATGCCAGCTACCGGTTACTCCATAGTTAAAGCTGGCTCAATGGACGATGCCGTGGCAATCACCAAAGACTGCCCGCTTTTGGACGAACCGCAAGGGGCGGTCTGCGTCTACGAAACGATGCCGATGTAACTATCGGTTGATGGTGTGGTGGCGCGGGTGTGAGAAGGCGTTAAGCAGCGCCACCAGAACGATGGAACCGATCAGCGACCAAATAAAACCGCTCCAGGTGAACGACGTGTACGAAGTGCCTGCCGTGCGGAACAGGCTGGCGATGAAGCTGCCTATGAACGAGCCGATGATCCCTATTATTATACTGCCGAGAATACCTTCTTCGCGGCCGGCGATGCGTGAGGCAATCCAGCCCACGATGCCGCCGATAATGATGAACATTACTATACTCATAGCCCTACCTCCTTTATTACGCTTCTCAGCTTAGTTGAAGCTGACGGGAAGGGCTATGAGGTTTCTAACTCTTCGCCTTTTGAAAATTTTCGTGTAATAATTGAGTGAATGGCTGACGCCAGAACTTTAGCTCACGAAAGGAGCACCTAATGGGGGCGAAAAAGGGAAGTAAAGAAAGCGGCATGGCGCTGCTGGAGCTGGTTTTGTTGCTCGTCGTCGTGGTCGCCATCGTAGGGGTGGGGATTTATGTCGTCCACCAGAAAAACAGTTCGGATAACACTTTGAGCGGCACTAGTAGCAATGCGGCCACTAAGGCGCCGGCCGGCACCAGTGCTGGCATCGAACAAGATACGCAACAGGATGCCAAGAACGAAGCGTCCGTTGACAGCTCATCAGATAGTGCAACGCAGCAAAGCGCGGCCAGCGCCAACAACGCGACCAGCAATTTGGGAGGGGCATACAATGAATCGTCTTACTAATCTCTCGAGGAAAGCTGTAATCATCGGCGCGACAGCCACGTTTGTCGGAGCTGCTTTGGTTCCAGCTAGTAGCCTGGCCTTGGGCGCGAACTACGGTGCCAGGAACAACGCCAAGCCGGCGACTGCCGCGTCTGAGGCCGGTCCGTTCTGCAACAAACTTTCAAC
>DATIHM010000006.1:0-27782 GCA_035480695.1 Candidatus Saccharimonadia bacterium | reverse complement strand
CGGTTTAGCCGGCAAATCCAAGTCGTTTTCGTCAATCAGTTTCTGGATGACCTTTTCGTCGCCCAGAGTCTGCAGCACCCACTGGATGATGGCGAACTGTAAACGGACCAAATCCCCCTTTAGATATGCGAATCTACTGCCGGAAATCTTGGCGGCGCGCTCTTTGTCAATCCAATCTTTCGGCTCGGCCAGCTCGTGGTGCTCTTTGGGCTTAAAGTCGAACCGCGGTTTGTCGCCGACGGTCTTGGCCACCACATTGTCTTCTTCTTTGTCACCGACCGGCACATCATCGGCCGGCATGTTCGGAATCGCTTTGAGCAACACTTCGTACTCTTTGTCTATCGAGGCAAGTTTGTGCTCGAGGTCGGCAACCTGGTCGCGCAACTCACGACCGCGCGCAATCTGCTCGTCGCTCGGCTTTTGCCCTTTGGTCTGCTCGCTCAGCTCATTGCGCTGGCGGCGCAAATCCTCGACCTGCTGCAGGAGCTCGCGCCGCTCGGTGTCGAATCCCAACAGCTGCTGCACGTCGACGTCGTAGCCCTTCTGCCTGGACTTCTCGGCCACCGACTCAGCATTGTCCCGGATAAACTGAATATCTAACATGGCAACATTATAGTATTTCTCTTGGGGAATCGGAAAGTCAGTATTGCGGCACCCTGGAAAGTCCAATCAATAACCAGGCGAAGAGTGCGATTACAATGACGCTAACTACCAAGAGTAATATCAGGTCGGACTTTTGGGTGGGATTATGCAAGCTTGCCCAGCTCCATTCCGATGGGGTTAAAGTGTACGTGCCGGGCACTACCGCCTGGCTCACCTCGGATTGTAGGGGCGCCCCTGACAGCCGCGCGTTTTCAATCAGCTGGCTGCCCAGCTCGAACACGGATTTAATCAGCTGCTCAACATTGGCGGCATCGCGCTTATCGCCTTTAACCACAAGGTAAAGGTTATCCCCCACAATCTCGACGTCTTCGTTCTGGCTGTAGTCTACTAGGGTTTGCATAACATCGGGGGTCAGTATGGTCAGCGCGTCGATTTGCTGATTTTTTTCTATCATAAGCCTGAAATAATCATTAAAATCTCCCTCAAGCTTGAGTTCTTGGCCATCGGCCAGATCGTTTTGGACATTTGCATCGTTATGTTTGGCGTGCAACACCATATGCGGCATGGTTTTGGGCAACTTTAACAGCGCGGTGGTGAAGTAGTAAGTTACAGCGGATTTGCCTTCCCCTACGGTCGTGTCGTAGCTATACATGTCGCACACCATGCCAGCCAGGTTAGCCTGGATAATCGGGCTGAGGTGTTGTGAGTGGCCAAATTGCATGCTTGGCGGCAAAAGCACCGCTAGGGGCGTGTCCCCATCGAAAGTCCAGCCGTTTACTACTGCAAACTCATCCCAAACCCGGTTCTTAAAGTTCCTAGTGAGATGTGCCACCAGCACACCCACCGGCACCATCGCCAGGATTATTCCTCTCGGGTCGACGGCTTGGATGCTAAACCAGACGCCAGCCGCCAGCGAAAGTACGCCGAGACCCCACAGTGATCCCTTCCAGGTATTGTTTAGAACGTAAAGTGTGGCGTGTTTAAGTTCATATAAAGGCTGGTAGTTGACTTCTTCGGGTTTCATTATTGTTTGCTGCGTATGTCGAAATTATATCCTATGCAGCAAAATGCGTGCTACTTTAGGGCTTTGAGGGTCAGTTCGGTGCGGGCGCGGGCGTAGCTGCAGAAGTCGCACGGGCCACCCATGGCCGCTGTGCCGACCGGCGGCATTTTGTCGGATTCTATGCACTCCTTCATTTTGAGCAGCGTCGGTTCGACCCAGGCGTCGTTGCCAGTGTACGGAATCAGCTTGGTGCGGAACTCAAGCTTGTCGCCGAAGCCGTCGAGATCGATTCGCGCGTTGGTGTAGACGAAATAGCCGGTGTCGCTGACGGTGAAGCCATTCTGGCGTAGCAGCCACTGGTAGACCTCCATCTGTCGTTTGTAGCTGATCTGCCAGTCGGAATCGATGCTGACCTCTTTATTTTTGGAGGTCGCCTTGTAATCCACGACTATTAATTCGCCGGCGTCATTAACCCAGATGTCGTCGACGGCGCCGAAAACGTGCAGGTTGGTCGGCTCGTGCAGCGTGGCCACGCCCGTGAAATTGGCGCGCCAAGTGTCGAGGTCATTGTGCGCGTACGGAATCGCCTGGACCTTGTTTTCAAGCATTATGGGGTGTGGCGTGCCGGCCTTGCGATGAACGTCAAATTCCTTCTTATAAAGCTCATCTATCGTCTTGTTGATGTTGAACGGCGGACTGTCGGGCCGCTTGATTTTGAGGCGCGCATCCAGCCAGAAACAGCGCGGACACTGCATGAACAGCTCGATTTTAGAGCGCGAAACCTTATAAACTGCCGTCTGCCCAGGCTGGTAGGCCGGCGACCTCTCCCGTGTAAATGCCATTACTCTAAGTATAGCAGCCGCTATTGCGTGATGGAGTTGTCGGTGACACCCTGTTCTTTGTCGACCTTGTCGTTGCACTGCTGCCAGGCTGTGTTGTCCTGGATGCTGTCGCAAACGGCCCAGGGATCACTGGTGCCAGTCGAGTTGCCGGAACTATCCGTGTTGCCAGTCGAAGGAGTTGTGCTGTTGCCGGTCAAAGGCGTTGTGCTGGTATATGGTGTCGCCGGTGTCGTATCAAAGCCGACGTCGATTTTCTGGCAGTTCTGGCCCGCTTTGTAGTTGCTTTCTATGGTTAAGTCGAAAGGTGCGCTGCCGTCGCCTCCTGAAAAGGTCGGCTCGTTAGCGCTCGAAGACAAGCCGGACGTGGCCGAAGTTACGTCGCTTGCTACTTTGCCCGTGACATCCTTATTGCTATATTTGTATGTCACGCAGAAACGGTAGGTCGTGCTGCTCAGTTTTGTGTAGGTTATGGTCGACGGCACGTCTTTTGCGCCGACCGCCGCCAGGCTGTTCGGCACCTTGAACTTGCTGTCAGTGTAACTATTGAGTTGAGCGGCGATGGAAGACGCCTTTTGGAAGGTCTGGCGGTCCTGCTTGCTACTGATACCCCTGTACAAAACGAAAATCAGCAGGACGAGCACCAGCCCGAGCAGTAGCCGGATTCCCATAACCCATTTGCGCATTGCCGGTGAATTCATATTTTAGGTTCTTTTGTGTTCGTCATTCCAGTAATAAGCGAACAGGCCGCCGGATACCAGCAGGATGATTATGAGGTCGAGCAGCGTTTTGCCCATCGAGCCGTGGTATGCGCCACCCATTTTGGCGATGATGATGTAGACGATTCCGATCATGGTAATCAGCGAGGCGACGAATGTGAACAGCTGGGTGGTCTGGCTCAACCGGCGCTTGGACGGGTCGAACCGTAAGGCCGGCGAGGCCAGCTCTGCCCTTTTAAGCCGCAAAAACAGGTAGCCGAAAATCGGCGTCGAGACGACCAGCAGCGAAATCGGGAATGCCAGAATGTCGAAGCTGTTGCCGCCGTTGACCAACAGCAGAACGATGACCACGAGCGCGGCCGAAGCCAGCCAGAGCGTCATCGACATCATGGCGTACTCCAGGCCGCGGACGCTGAGGGTCTTTACTACCGCCACCGGCTGGTCGTCCTGGTTTAATGAGCCTTCGGAAGGAGCTGACAGCGTTGGCGGCTGCGGCGGTTCGGGAGGCGAAGCCGGTTCCGAGTGATGCATGAAACTCGGCAAATGAGGCGTCCGCTCAGCCGGCTGAAAATCGTTTTGCGGAGCAGACTGCGACGCCAAGGCCGGATGCTCCGGCGCAAAAGCCCGTTGTGAAACGACTGCCGCCGATTGCACGGCCGGCTGGTCAGAAGAGTAATTTTCTGGGTGTATCTGTTGGTTTTCCATAAGCGCCAGTATAGGCGCCTCTGTTAATAAGCACAAGCGTTTTTAAACGTTTTCTAAGATGCTCAACAATTCTTTGGGTGTATCGGCCATGGCCGTCGGATGGTAACGATTCAGCAGCTCGGCGGTGTTAAAGCCCCAGGTAACGGCAATCACATTGATGCCTGCGAATTCGGCAGCTTCAACATCCCGGACTTCGTCGCCGATGTACCAGCAATTGTCTGAGCCAAGCTGATTTTGGCGTCGGATTTTGCGTATGACCCGGGCCTTGCTCAAAAGCCCCACACTTCCATAAATCCTAATGAACTCTTTGGCCATGTGATGCTGCTGCAAAAATAGCTGGATATTCGCTTCGCTATTGGAGCTCATAATAAAAAGCTGATGCCCCTCGGCGTAAAGCTTGCGCACGGTTTCCGGTATGCCGGCATGCGCAGAAATGTCGGCGATGCGCCTGCCCAAAACCCTGCGACCTCTTATTACCAGGAATGGCATTGCCCACGGCCTGACCTCCAGTTCTTTGGCGGCTTTGTGCAGCGACATGCCGCGCAAGCGCTGAATTTCCTCGGGCGGAATCTTATCGTGCCGCCCTGTCAGCTCATGGAACACCTGTACGATGGTTTCAAAGCTGTCGGCGATAGTGCCGTCGAAGTCGAAGATGATGGCTGCCATTCCCACAGTGTACACAAATCGCTTATGGCGATAAACTTAAGGTATGGCTAAATTTGAGACGGCAACTTTGGGAGGCGGCTGTTACTGGTGCCTGGAGGCGTTTTACCAGCGCATCAACGGCATCGAGAAAGTGACCTCCGGCTACAGCGGCGGGCATGTCGACAACCCGACACCCGAGCGGGTTTACGATGGCGACACCGGCCACGCTGAGGTCGTCCAGCTGGAGTTCGACCCTTCGGTCATCTCCTACAAAGAAATCCTGGAAATCTTTTTCGTGATGCACGACCCGACGACGCTGAACCGCCAAGGCAACGACGTCGGCGACGAGTACCGCTCCATAATTTTCTACCACGATGAAGAGCAAAAGAAGCTGGCCGAAGACGCCATCAAGAACTTCGCGCCGAGCTTATGGAAAGACCCGGTCGTCACGCAGCTCGAGCCGTTCACAAAATTCTGGATAACCGACGAGTCGATGCAGGACTACTACAACCGCAACCCCTCCGCCGGCTACTGCACGGTTATCATCGACCCCAAAATCCAGAAGTTACGCCGCAAGTTCGCGGCCAAGCTCAAACCCAACGTTTAGAAGCTGTGGACCAGCGACATGATGGATACCAGTAGCACGAGTGCGCCCAACGCGCGTCGGAAGTAGTTCACGCCCTTAGTCAGCTCCAGCGCTGCCCAGACAATAAGGCTGATGGAGCCGACGCGCGACAACGCATCAGCCGTGCTGGCGTAGAAAAACAGCGACAAAAATGTCAGCACCGCCCAGCCGATCAGGAACCAGTTCGGTGCTTGCCAAATCACCACTTTGCCGCGACCGTTTCTGTCGCGCCATATCTTGTCCCAGAATTTCATCATTCCAATTATTATACCGCAAAAGCTTATTCGAGCTCGTGGATTTGGTCGTGGTTCAGGCCGTAATAATGCGCGATTTCGTGCCACAGCGTGTGCTTTATCTGCTCTTTGAGCCCTTCCGGCGAGTTGGCATGAAATTGTAGCGGCAGCTTGAAGAGTGTGATTTTATCCGGCAAAAGCCGTGTCACCCCCTGCCGTTGCGGTAATGGCGTGCCCTCGTATAAGCCGAGCAGCGTCTGGTCGTTGCGCAGCTGCAATTGCTGGCGTTGCTCAGGCGTCGGCAAATCCTCATAAAGGATAGCGACATTCTCGATGCTTTTGGCGTGTTCGCCCGGCAGTTCCTCGAGCGCCTGGTTGATCAGTTTTTGGAATTCGTCGTCAGAAACCTGGACCATGACTATACATTGTATAGCATAAGCCGTTTAGTGCAAGTGGCTGCTTAACGGAAAATTTCCGTAGGTGGCGGGATGTGATTATACGAGCTTGCCGCCATGGTCTTCGCGTAAGCCCCTGCCCCACCAATTACGACGATATCACCGATGTGGGCTTTCTTTAATACGCGCTCCCTGATGCCTTCCGAATCGCGTGGAGCCGGCGTTAAAATGTCACCGCTTTCACAGCAAGGGCCAACGACCACATATGGCTTATAGCTCTTCGAGTTATTAAGGACTTCAATCGGATGCTGAGCCCCGTACATGCTTGGCCGAATCAATGCATTCATGCCAACGTTCAGCTTCAGAAACTCATAAACGTCGGTTCGGACGATTTCTTCAATCCGCCCTGCAAGTTTGCCAGCGTTGGCAACCAACAAGGTACCAGGCTCCATCTCCAATCGTAGCTCTCTGCCCGTTCGGTCAGCGAAAGCTTGTAGCTCTTCGGCAAAAATGCTGCCGACTTCGTTCACGTCAGTGCTGTCCTCATCTGGCATTCGGGCTACCTTGTAGCCTCCGCCGATATCGAGGGTTTCAACATCCGGTAATCTTTCTGCGATGCCCAAACTCTTTTGGATGACTTCGCGCCACACCGCAGGGTCGGCTCCGCTGCCGATGTGCGTATGCAGCCTGTTAATAGAAACGTCAGCTTTTTGAGCGGCTATCTTAATACTTGGTAATAGCTCATGCCAGATACCGAAACTGCTGGCTGAACCTCCGACGTTTGTGCGGTTGTTGTGGCCGTAACCCTTGCCGGGATTGACTCTCACAGCGATTTCGTCGCAACCGAGCCTGCCGAGCATTTCTATCTGGCGCAAAGACGTCGCAACTGGTCTCAGGCCTTCACCGATCATGTAGCCAAGCTGCCTGTTTTCTCGAAGTATTTGCGATGATAAGCTGATCTTGCTCGGGTCTACACCTTCCCTGATGAGCTCTAATGCTTCTTGAACGGAGCTGGCGTCAAAATGCAAGCCCATGCCATCAAAGAGCCTGATGATTTGCCGGTGCGGGTTTGCCTTGGCTGCATAGCGCACCGTAAGACCGAATGGCATTTCAAGTTCCAACAAGCTGTTAGCCGCGCCTCGAAGGACATCTTTCTCATATACAAAGAGGCCGCCTTCTTGCATGTGTTCTTCCGCAAGCGCCCTTAAATCAAGCTTCGACTCAACAGTCAAAGGCGGTAACGGCGTCAATGTCTCAGACATGCTGGTTATTCAACTAGGTTTTGGGGAGTATTGCAAGCTTAAGCTTCGAGGCGCAGGCGTTTCATGAGCCAGTCGCGCGGCAGGATGCTCAGGAACCAGCCGGCGCGCGGGCCGGATTCCTTACCGATGAGTGCGCGGTACAAGGTGCTGAAGAGTTCTTTCGGTTGCAGGCCGCTGGAATCCTTGAATTCGTAGATTGCCTGGTGGAACCAGGCGCCGTCGGCGCCGTCGGGCGCTTCAGTTATCTTGTCGGCCAATCCTGACATGAATTGCTTTTCGGCGTCTGAGAACTTAGCGGCATCGACAGTTTCGGCCAATGCGAATCTGACATCTTCGGGGGCGCGCTTTTCCAGCCACGCGTCGATGAATTTCAGCTCGGTCTTGATGATTTCCGCGTCGGCTTTAGCTACATCCGCATATTCAGTGCGCGAGATAATATCGAGGGTTTTTTCAGGGTCTTTCAGCGCTGCCTGGTAGCTGGCCACCAGCAGCGAGAACGGCACCCGGCTGACCGTTTTATGGTCGATTCCACGGGTGGCGATGTACAGCAGCTGCTCCTCGCCCTCGTTGCGGTCGTCACGGGCAGCAAAGGCGGCGAACTCGTCCATCAGCTGCACAACCCCGTCGACCGGGTCGAAGTAGAGGCGCTTCAGCGGGTCGGCTCGCAACACGAAGAACCGCATCACCTCGGCCGGCATGATTTGGGCCGCCTCGACGGCGTCGAGCCCGGTGCCTTTGCTAGCGCTCATCTTCTTGGTGTCGCCGGCCATATTGATGAAGTCGTAGCCAACCGGATACGGCGGCTCGGCCTTGAAAACGTCGCGCACGATCTGCACGCCGGTGTCGTAGGAGCTGCCCTTGGTCATGTGGTCGCGGCCGGACGGCTCGATGTCGACCTTCTGCAGCCACCAGCGGGCTGGCCAGTCGAGGCGCCAATCCAATTTGACCTCGCCTTTAGAATAGTCGGCCGTCTGCTGCTGTCCATCGGCGTCTTCGTAGGTCACGGTTTTGGCATCGGTATCTATGGCGACGAACTTGCGGTTCTTGAGCCGGCTGTTTTCGAGCACCTGGATTGGCGTCCAGTGCTCGTCGAGCTGCCGGCCGGAAATCGTTTCCAGCGCCTGTCGCGCCTCTGGCACGTGTTGCAGTGCCTGCTCAATGGCTGGCACCATCCAGCCGCTGCGGTATTTCTCATGCGATTTGATGAATTCGACTTCGATACCCAGGAACTGGCAGGCATCAATCAGCCCTTGTAGGAAGTAATCAGCGTACGACCGGTCGGAACCATCGGGCGCCGGGATGTCGCACAGCGGCTTGCCCAGGTGTTGCTCGAACTCGGCCGGCACGTTGTGCGGAATCTTGCGCAGCGCATCGAGGTCGTCGACGAACTGGATGTGCCTGGCCTCGCGGCCACGCCGGCGCAACTCCAGCAGGATGGCATCGGCCGTCAGCAACTCGCGCATATGCCCCAAGTGGTACGTGCCCGACGGCGACGCACCCGACTCAATCAGAATCTCGCCCTCCGGCTTCCGGGCGATGAGCTCGTCGGCTATTTTATTCAACCATCGCATGGCGCTTACGAGATGCCGACGATTTTGTAGCTGATGGTTTCGCCGCCGGCGGTGATTTCGACTTTGTCGCCTTCTCCTTTGCCGAGCAGGGCTTGGCCGATGGGCGATTCGTCACTTATCTTGCCGTTCAGCGGATCGGCTTCAACCGTGCCGACCACCTGGAATTCTTTGGTCTTGCCGTCATTCTTCAACTTGACTGACGAGCCGAGCTGCACTTGACGCGCGCCGCGTGGCTTCTTGATGATTTCAACATTCAGCAGGATGTTCTCGAGTTCGGAAACGCGCGCCTCGTTGCGGTCTTTCTCGGCCAGGGCCGATTGGTATTCGGCATTCTCGGTAAGGTCACCCAGTTCGCGTGCCGATTTGATAGCGTCGGCGATTTCACCGCGCTTGGCCACTAGGGCATCCAGCTCGGTCTTGAGCTCATCAACGCCTTCTTTGGTCAATCGGAACATCTTCTTCATAGGGGCAATTCCCTCCTTAACGTCTCGCCATAACCGTAAGTGCCTACATTATAGCAACTACTGGCTGGTGATTCCTAGTGTTTTGAACAGTTCTTCTTGGCTGACTTGCTTGGGTTCGGCGGCAGTGCGGGCCTTGAGCTCGCAAGCGCCGACACTGACCGTCTTTTCGCTCACCACCACCCGATACGGAATGCCCAGCAGGTCGGCGTCGGCGAATTTTTCGCCGGGCCGCGTGTCGCGGTCGTCATATAATACTTGAACCTGATTTTCTGTCAACAATTCGTAAAGTTCGTCGGCCTGTTTGACTGTTTCAGCGCCGTCGCCGAGGCGTGCCAGGTAGACTTTAGCCGGCGCGATGTTCTCGGGCCAGACCAGGCCTTTGTCGTCACTGAAGTGCTCGGCCACGACGCCCATCAAACGCGTCACGCCGATGCCGTACGAGCCCAGCACGACAGGTTTGTCTTTGCCGTCCTCATCGGTGAAATAGAGGTTGAGCTGTTCGCTTTTGGCAGTGCCGAAGCTGAAAATGTTGCCGACTTCGGCGGCTTTGGTTTCTTCCAGCTTGTTCTTATCGAGTCCCAGCTGGGCCAGGATCTCGTCGTTGTAGACCTCCTGGTTGACGGCCAGCTTCTTGTCACGGTCGAGGTAAATCACATCCTCACCGGCATCGGTTATGGTCTGGAATTCGTGGCTGAACTGGGTGAAGGCACCGCCCGAGGCGTAGGTCACGAAAGTGATGTCGCCCAGCCCTACCCTGTGGAAGACGTTCAGGTAAGCTTGCGTGACGGAATCGTAAAACTTCTGGTGCTCTTCATCGCTGCGCGAATACGAGTACAGGTCTTTCATGACGAATTCGCGGCCCCGCATGATGCCGCTTTTGGCCCTCAGCTCGTTGCGCAATTTTGTCTGGAACTGGTAGACGTTGGCCGGCAGGTCACGGTAGCTGGCGATGTAGTTTTTCATCATCGCAGTGATGGGCTCCTCGTGCGACCAGGCCAGACCCACGTCAGTGCCGTTCTTGAGCTGCGTCTTGAACCAGATATCGACCTTGGCGTCATCCCAGCGGTCGGTGATTTCCCACAGCTCCCGGCGCTGCAGGTTGGTCATGATGAGTTCCTGGCCGCCGAGCGCGTTCATTTCCTCACGCACGATCTGCTTGATATTCTCGAGTACGCGCAAACCCAGCGGCAAATAGGCGTAGACGCCGGCCATTTCCTTATGGATATAACCGGCCTTGATGAGCAGCTGCGCGTTCTTGGCCGTCTCGTCGGCTGGCACGGTCTTGCTAGTCTTGGTGAAGAGTTGTGAAAGTCTCACGATGCAACCATTTTACCTTAATGGCCGTGCAGCAAAAAGAGCACGACGAAGGCGATGAAGTTTTTGCTGGCGTGCAGGGTGATGCTGGCCCACAGGCTGCCGGTCTTTTCGCGCAGGTAGACAAGCACCAAGCTGAGCACGAACGTGTCGAGCGCTGCGATGTAGAGCGGGCCGGCCGAGCCACCTTCCGGCAGGTGGGCCGCGGCGAAGATGACGCTGGTCAGCAAAGCGGCCGGCACGATTTTCATGGCTTTCTTGAGGCTGGTATAGATGAAGCCGCGCATCATGATCTCTTCGGCAATCGGCGGCAGCACGACCAGGCTGATGAAAGCCAAGACCAGCTGAAATGTTCCGTTGACGTCGTTGAAGCCGATCTGCTGCTGCTGGTTGACATTCAGGCTCGGCACCAAATGGCTGATAACTCCGACCGTAAGGACATACAACAACAGGTAAAGCGGAACCGCCGCCAGGCCGTAAAACGGGTCGGTCCAGGTCGGCCTCTTCAAGCCGATGATGCTGAATCTGGACCTGTGTTTTTTTAAGAAAAGATAGACGGCGCCGACGGTCAAAGCTTCGGCCACCAGCACGAAGACGAACTGCGCCCCGACCGAGCTATTCAGCCACTGGCCGGCCTGGTGGCTGTTCCAATGCCGCAAAACCGGGTAAACCGAGACCAAGAGGCCAGCGATAAGCTGGGCGGCATAAAATACCAGCACCGCGTAGACGAGCGCCAGCCAGGTGTTCCAAGGCACCTCAGGCACTTTGGGCTTGGCAGGCTCAGCGGTTTCAACCCCAGCGGTGGACATCGACTATAGTCACTAAGATTATTAGGCTGATGATAACCAGATAGCCGGCGGCTATTATCGCCTCTTCTGTTTTTGCTGATAGCGGGCGCTTGATGCCGCGTGTGAATAATGTCAGCCACAGGCGGCCGCCATCGAGGCCAGGAATCGGTAGGATGTTCATTATGGCCAGCGTCAGCGAAATTATGGCGATGATGAACAGCATGAATTGCCAGCCAAGCAGGCTGCCGTCCTTCAATATGAAGAAGATTGAGACCGGGCCGCCGACTTGCGAGCTGGCGCTAGTCTGTCCGTGTTGGCGGGCTGTGTTGTTACCGGTGACGGCGCCGGCAATCACGCTGCCCAGACCGCCGATGGCGTGAGCCAATCCCTGATATGTCAGCGCCGTCACCTGCCCTGTCAGGCCGATGGCAACGATCGGCGCCGACCACGTCGAGCGCTGGATTGTGAACTGCGTGGGCACGATTCCTAAATAGCCTTTCGGGTTGTCGGTTTTCTGGCTGGCCGCGACCGCTTGCTGGGCCAGCAGCTTGGCTGTCGTTTCGCGGTGCTGGCCGGCCCGCAGGTAAAAAATCGTCACCGTCTGGCCGGCGAAGTGCTTGGTAACATCCGGCAGCTTGGAATAGTCATTAACCGCTACCGGGCTGTAACCGGGCAAGGATATGTCGGTAATGGTGTCTTCGGGCTTCAGACCGGCTTTGGCGGCCGGCGAACCGGGCTCGACATCGCCGATCAGCACCTGCTGCGAAGCCAGCTTGGTGTCTTTCCTGACGGTGTATTGGTTCGGGATAAGCTTGGGGATGCCGGTGAACGCCAGAATCGTGAACAGCACGAACGCCGTCAGCAGGTTCATCACCACGCCGGCCGCCATGATCTTACTCTTCACCCAGACGCTGGCGGCGCCGAAAGCTCCCTTGCCCTTGTCGGAGTCGTGTTCGCCCTTCAGTTTGACGTAGCCGCCCAGCGGAATCGTCCGGAATGAGAACAGCCAGCCGGCTTTGGTTTTGCGCTGGTAAACGGCCGGTCCGAAGAAAATCGCGAACTCCTCGACGTCGACGCCGTTCCGCCTAGCCACGATGAAATGCCCGAACTCGTGCACCACCACCAGCCCTATAAACAGGACCAATCCCACAACCAGCAAAAGAATCGCCATTGCCTATATTTTAGCACTTTACAATGTGCTCTAGCCGTGTATAGTTAGCCATAAGGGTGATAAAAACCCCAAAAGAGAAATAAAGACTTAAATAAAGATGGTTGGAAACGATTTTTTGGTGCCGCGGTCACGCCTCGGACTGACGACACCGGCGAATACCGAGGAAGCAGCCTTGCAGTCTATAACGCCTATTATCACATCAACTGAGGAGATTATTCCTGTTACGGTGGCCACGCCAGCGACCGCTGTTGTTCCTATCCCGGTAATTCCAACCAAGCAGCGCAATTGGAACTTGGGCCAGCCTTTAGATGCCTTGTATCGTCACAGTTTCGTGGTTTTCACCCTGCTCTTCCTGTTGGTCGGAGCCAGCGGCATAGAAGTCGGTGGACGTTATTGGGCAGCAAGACTTGAACCGCCGGTCGTCGCCACCGCCAAGAAGCCGACCATTTCCGGCATGAGCATAACCGTGCCTGTCGGCCAGCTTCAGCAGAAATTGCAACAGATTACGGGCCAGCCGGCCAGCCTGACGGTCGGTGACCAGACCGTTCCAGTCAGTCCTGACACCATTAAGAGCTGGTTGCAGATTACCGCCGACAACGCCAAAACCGAGGATTTCATTTTCGTCAACAAAGCCGCCATGTCCAAGTCGCTTAGTGACATGGCCGACAAATTCGTCAGGTCGCCGGTCAACCAAGTGATCATCAACCACGGCGGCGCCGACCAGGTCATCGTTTACGGGCACAACGGCGCCCATCTGACCGACCCGGGCACGCTGGCGACCCAAGCAGGCCAGTTCGCCAAGACCGTCATGGACGCCAAGGGCATGCAATTCTCTACCCCGTTGCAGACACAGGCTTACTCGGTTGTTACGCCGGCTGCCTTCGGCAAGTTACTGGAAGCTGACGTCACGACCAAAACACTTTACGTCTACCAGAACGGTCAGCTTATCAACACCTTTTTGACCAGTGATGGCGCGCCGGCCACGCCGACGCCGCTGGGCGAGTACCACATCTACGCCAAGTACGCTGTGCAGGACATGAAGGGGTTCAACGCCAACGGTACCAAGTACTTCCAGCCACGAGTGCCGTGGGTAAACTACTTTACCGGCGGAGATGCCATCCATGGAGTTTATTGGCATCCCAGCTGGTGGTTCGGCGCCATCAACAGCTCACACGGCTGCGTCGGCGTGCCGGTCGACGTCGGCGAATGGATCTACAACTGGGCACCAGTCGGCACGACAGTCATAACTCACACCTAAACGGTCAGGATTTCTTGTTCTTTGGCCTTGGCGGCCGTTTCGGCGTCGGCGCGCGCCTTGTTCATCGCCTCTTCAACTTGGGAACTAAGGCGCTTGGCATCGTCTTCGCCGATTTGCTTATCTTTCTTGGCTTTATCGATGGCATCGAGCGCGTCATGCCGGATGTTGCGTAAGCCGATCATGCACTCCTCCTGTTTTGAGCCGACCTGCTTGGCCAGCTCGCGGCGGCGTTCTTCATTGAGCGGCGGAATCGGCACCCGCACCACGCGGCCGTCGTCGGCCGGGTTGAGGCCCAGCTCCTGCTTGTTGCGGATGGCAGTCGAAATGGCCTCCAGATTATTAGGGTCGAACGGCGTGATTTGGATAAGCTGCGGCTCGGGCACGGCAATAGTCGCCGTCTGTATCAGCGGCATCTGCGTGCCGTAAGCCTCGACCATGACGCCGTCCAGCATGGCGGCGTTGGCCCGGCTGGTACGCAAACTCTTCAGCCCGTCTTTGAACCGCTCCACCGCCTGGGCAAGCTTTTCCTGCGCTTGGCTGACTGCCTGATTAGCATCCATAATCATCTAATTGTAGCAAATAGGGCTACTACGTAGACTCAAACGGTATCTCATCTTGCGTAGGTGCCTGAAGAAGATAGTTATGCTCCTGCCAAAACTCATTAAAGATTTTTGGTTTCGAATCTGGCGCCTGATTGACTACTCTGACTACTCTGGCGCCACTTCGGAGCATGTCTTTAGCTTGGGACTGCTTTTTCTTGAGGATTTCACCCTTCTCTCGCAAGAAGCGTCAAGCTCCCACAGGTAGCCTATATATTCATCAATCGCAAGATGCCTATCTCGTTTTGAACCATCAGATAAAATTTCGATTCTCACCAAGCCATCGATTGCACTGGCGGCCAAGCACATCAAGTCAACTTCTTCTGGAAAAGCCATGACAACTTGCTCAAACTTATTACTCGTCCGGTTATTCATATGATTCTCGCTAGCTGATTTCGCCGAGGGCCAGGCGTGCGAAGCGGCGCACGACCACATTCTCGTTCATGCGGGCGGCGTTCTCTTTGACGTGGTCGGCTACGGTGATGTCTGGATTCTTCACAAACGGCTGGTCGAGCAGGCAGCGCTCGGCGAAGTATTTCTGCAATTGTCCGTCGACGATTTTGTTGACCATCCCGGCCGGCTTGCCATCACTCTTCGCCTTTTCAGCAAATTCTTCGCGGATTTTAGCCTTGTCTGCTTCAGGAACTTCGTCGGCGGAAACGTATTGCGGCGCAGCCGCGGCGATGTGCATCGCCAGGTCTTTAACCAGCTCATTGAAGATTTCACCCTTGGCGATGAAGTCGGTCTCGCAGTTCACCTCGACCAGCACGCCGATGCGGCCGTCATGGTTATAGGTGCCGATGCGGCCTTCGCGCGCCTCGCGCTCGCCGCGCTTCTCGGCCTTGGTCAGGCCTTTCTTGCGCATGGCGGCCAGGGCTTTGTCGAAGTCACCGCCGGCCTCTTCGAGCGCTTTTTTGGCGTCGGTCAGGCCGACGCCAGTCAGGTCTTTCAAACGTTTGACTTGCTCAATGTCGACTGCCATTATTTCTTCTCCTCGGTCTTGTCATCTGTCTTTTCGGCGGGTTTCTTGGCAGAAGCCTTGCCGGCTAAGATAGCCTTTTGGACGTAATCGACAATCAGCTGGATGGTCTTGATGGCGTCGTCGTTGGCTGGAATCGGATGCGTGATCTGCGACGGGTCGGCGTTAGTGTCGACGATGGCCACGATTGGAATCTTGAGTCGTCGGGCTTCGCGCACGGCGTTGGCATCCGCGACTACGTCCACGATAAAGAGAGCGCCCGGCCGGGCATTCAGCTCTTTGACGCCGCCGTATAGCTCGTTCATCTGGTCGATTTCTTCTTGGAACCGCTGTACCTCGAGCTTGTTGTACTTGTTGGCCAGCTCGCCGCTCGCCATGCGGTTCTCCAAATCCTGAAGATGCTTCACCCGGCCGCCGATGGTGTTCCAGTTGGTCAGCATGCCACCGAGCCAGCGCTCGGTCACGTAAGGCATGCCTGTGGCTTCAGCCGCTTTCTTAATAATATCCTGCGCCTGGCGCTTGGTACCGACCAGCAGGACCTGCTTGCCCTGTTGAGCTGTCTTTTCCAAAAATGCCAGTGATTCTTCTAGCGCCACGACCGTCTTGGTCAGGTCGATGATGTGCGTGCCGCCGCGCTTGCTATGGATGTACGGCGCCATCTTAGGGTGCCAGCGCTCCGTCTTGTGGCCGAAGTGCGCCCCGGCCTCCAATAATTGCTTGATGTCTACATCAGTAGTAGCCATGTGTGGTCCTTTCTCTTCGGAAGGGTGCCCGCGCGGTCCGCTCAAGGTGCCGCTTGGGAGGATTTGTTCCCGACCTGATTAATTTAACCCCTGAATTTTAACAGATTAGCTACAGGGACGCAAGCATCTCTGTGTCGAAATCCTCGAGCGAATCCAGGACCAAATCGGCTGTCTGCACGAACTTGTGGCCTTTATGGAAAGGCTCGGGCACGGCGATGCACGCCATCTTAGCCGCTTTGGCCGCCAGCACGCCGGCCGGCGCATCCTCGAAAACCACGATGTCGCGCGGGTGCACCCGCAGCATGTCAGCCGTACTCAAAAAGACTGCCGGATGGGGCTTGCCATGGCTTTCGTGCTCAGCCGAGTGAGTGTACTTAAAATATTTGCGCAACTTCAGGGTGTCGAGAACGGCGTCAATCACCTCTGTTAGCGACGATGAAGCCAGCGCCATGGGTATGTCAGCGGCTTGGATTGCATCAAGCGTTTTTATAACGCCGGCACGCGGCTCACCGTCTGCACGGATAAGTTTAATGACCTCATCGAGGATGGCCGCCTCGACATCTTTCTGTGATGGGCCCTGCCACGGCTTTTCATGGTAGCGATACGCCACGACTTCATCTAGCCGCGTTCCTGTTTGCTGCAGGAGGTCTTCATCGCTCAGCTCGATGCCGACGGCGCCGAAACATTTGCGCTCAGCCCTATGCCACATCGGTTCGCTATCGATGAGCAAACCGTCCATGTCGAAAATCACCGCTTTGACCATATCTTATTATCATAACAAATCCTTGCTTTTTGCAAGCTTAAGTGTTATCATAAGGGCAGATGGGAAGACTCACAGAAACACGCCCTACTTTGGTTAAGACGCTCGGCTCTGAAGTATCCGACTTAACCAAGCACCGGATTGAAGCGGCCGGTTTATTCGCTCAACAGCGGGCCGGAATCGTCGCGCTCAGCGAGCACGACGTGCTCGATCGAAAGGTCCCTGAATTCATCAGCCACTTCTCAGCTGAGATTGCGCCGCACGGCGGGCGGCTGGAAGATTACGACAACTTGTCCGTTTGGAAGATGGGTGACCTGGCCGTCGTTCCAGCAGTTGAGACCGTAACTTTGCAGGCCGACAAAACTCTGGCGTCACTGCAGCTTTTGACGGGTCTGCCACAAAAAATCCAACTCCACCTTGAAGCCAATGGATTCCCGCGGGAATTGACTGCCCCCTTACTGCGTCACGAAACGCTTGATTAACCCCTTACGGATGTGTATAATAGACAACCTATGAAGCAGAGTTTGCACCCGGACGATTATCGTTTAGTTGTTTTCGAAGACCTTAACAACGGTTTTCGCTTTATGACGCGCTCAACCGCAGCCGCCGAAGAGACTACCAAGTGGGAAGACGGCAAGGAGTATCCGCTTATCAAGGTTCACATCACCAGCGCCTCGCACCCCTATTACACTGGCGAAGAGCGCGTGCTCGACCTCGAAGGCCGCGTCGACAAGTTCAAGGCCCGCGCTGCTGCTGGCCAGGCTGCTAAAGACCGCCGTGCCAAGGCCGCCCAGAAGGCCAGCAAACGCCAGGCCGCCAAAGTCGAAAAGGCCGAAAGCAAAGCCGAAGCCTCCAAACCCAAGCAGTAATATGGCTGAACGTATCAGTTTATCCGAAATATTCCAGCCTACAGATGCCGAAACCGGCGCTGTCCTGCCGCCCGCGCGGACTTTCGTAATCGAAGGGCTCGGCTTTGGTACGGTGCAGATGGTTTACCACGACAATCCCGACCAAAACAGCCTGCAGGTTGTTTTCAACCGCCCGCGCGGACGCGGCAATGAAGACGACGTGATAATAGAATCTATTCGCGATAGGCAATTAAGCGCCCGCGATGTAATCAAAAACAGAGAGGTTCTGGCGCCCCATCTGCGCGAAATTTTCCTCTCCTCTTTGAGCAGCCCAGAACAGTAAACTGCCGACAGAGTTGTTATACTGGTCTCATGAAAGAAAAGGAAAAGGCTTTGCGGGCCGAGCTGGCTGACTTGGACGCTAAGCTGCAGGACCCGGCCATTTACAGCGATTCGTCGTACCCTCGCCTAGCCAAGCGCAAGTCGGAGCTGGACGATGTCGTTTCCCTTTTCAACGAAAAAGTCCGATTGACTAACGATAAGAACGCAGCCAAGGACCTGGCCGACGGCTCAGATGCGGAGATTGCCGAAATGGCCAGGCAGGAGCTGACAGAACTTGGTTCGAAGCTCGCCGGCATCGAGGAAAAATTGCTCGAAGCGCTGACGCCGCGAGACCCAAACAATAACCGCGACGTAATCATCGAGGTTCGGGCGGCGGCCGGCGGGGACGAATCCAGCCTGTTCGCCGGTGAACTTTACCGCATGTATGCCCGCTGGGCCGAGTCGCACAATTTCAAAGTCGAGTTGTTAAATGAATCGCCCAACGAGGTTGGTGGTTTCAAGGAAATCACCTTCGCCGTGCGCGGACCGGAAGCCTACAAGAAACTGAAGTTCGAGGCCGGTGTGCACCGCGTGCAGCGCGTGCCGGTCACCGAATCACAAGGGCGGATCCACACCTCGACAGCCACAGTGGCAGTGCTGCCAGAAGCTGAGGAGTCGGACATCGAAATCGACCCCAATGATCTGAGGGTGGACGTCTTCAGAAGCGGCGGCCACGGTGGCCAGAGCGTCAACACAACCGATTCCGCCGTGCGCATAACCCACTTGCCCTCTGGCATCGTCGTAACCAACCAAGACGAAAAGTCGCAAATCAAAAACAAGGCCAAGGCCATGAGTATCTTGCGCTCGCGTTTGCTGCAGATGAAAATCGACGATGAGCAAGCCAAGCTGTCGGACGCCCGGCGCAAACTCATCGGCTCCGGCGACCGCTCCGAAAAAATCCGCACATATAACTTCCCGCAAGACCGCATCACCGACCACCGCATCGGCTACAGCCGTAGCAACATCCCCGGCGCGCTGGCCGGCGACATCGACGATTTGATTGAAAAGCTCCAATCAGCCGAGCACGAACTGTTATCAAATGAAAATAGCTGATTGGCTACGTGAAGCGACTGGCTTATTGGAAGGCTCTGGTATCGGCACGGCTCGGCTCGATGCGCTGGTTTTGCTGGAAGGCGTGTCCGGCAAAGACCGGGCCTGGCTATTAGCACATCCTGATTCAAAGCTTAGTCCGGAACAAGGCGTGGAACTCAAAAAGTTGCTCAAGCGTCGTTCAGCACATGAGCCGCTTGCCTACGTCCGTGGCAAAAGTGAGTTCTATGGCCGCGAGTTCATAGTCAACAATAATGTACTCGAACCACGGCCTGAGTCGGAAACGATGATTGACTTGCTAAAAAGGCTGCCTGATTTGCCGTCTCCGCTTTACCTTTCTGACATAGGCTGCGGCAGTGGAGCGCTTGGTATCACCGCTGCCTTAGAGTTTCCAAAAGCGCATGTAGAACTGTTGGAAATAGATGCTAAAGCTTTAAAAGTGGCTAGAATCAATGTAGATAAATTTACATTGCGCATTCCTGCTTTAAAATCCAATTTGCTGTCAGGTTCCAAATACAACAGCGGCGTTTTGCTTTGTAATTTGCCCTATGTGCCAGATACATACAGCATAAACACCTCCGCCGGACATGAACCCAAAATAGCTATTTTCGGTGGCCCAGATGGCCTGGATTTATACCGTAAGCTTTTTGAGCAAGCAAAGGATAGGCTTCAAAAGTCGTTGTATATATTAACTGAGTCTCTGCCCTTCCAGCACAATGATTTGACAACTATCGCTGAAAGTGCGGGTTATGAGTTATCAGAAGCAGAAGATTTCATCCAGGTATTCAGGCACCCCAAAATATAAAAATACTACGCAGCTTCTGCACAACTTATTTGTAATTTTCGTTGCTTTGCAAGCCCGTCTTCTGTGCTAAGCTTTGCGTAGTTTTCCTGGCCAATTGCGCAAAATACCTGTGTGCATTGGTTCACGAAATGGTGACGATTGTCACAAATGAACAAAAACGTAGGTTTTAACTGGCAGGCGCCGTGCTGAGCGTGACGTTCACGTGTATAGTTTTGTCACCGCGGACTACAGTCAGCCCGACCGTATCACCTGGAACGTGCGGGCTAAGTAGGCTTGTCAGCGAGTGGGTTTGGTCTATGTTGACACCGTCCACCTGCGTGATCACATCGTTGCTTTGCAAGCCGGCTTTGTCTGCCGGGCTGCCTGACACCACCGAGGGATTGGCCGGGTCATCGCTCGGCGCGATAAAGGCGCCGTTCTGAACGCTAAGGTCAAACTCGTTGGCGACGTCAGAGGTCAGGGGTACGTAGCGAACCCCGAGATACGGCCGGCTGAACTTGCCGGTCTTAACCACCTGGTCAATCAGGCCTTTGACATCATTTATAGGAATGGCGAAACCGATGTTCTGGGCATTGCCTGCCACCGCAGTATTGATGCCGATTACCTGCCCATTCAGGTTGACCAGCGGGCCGCCGGAGTTGCCTTCATTGATGGCGGCATCTGTCTGAAACAGGTTGTCGAGATTCTCGGCGGCGGAGGTGCCCGAGCTATCGCTGGCCTGAACGCTGCGGCCGTAGCCCGAGATGATTCCGCTCGTGACCGTATTTTGGAACTGTCCCAGGGCGTTGCCGATGGCCACGACATCGTCGCCGACCTGCACCGTCGACGAATCGCCCAAGACCGCCGGGGTCAGCTTGTGCCCTTGCGCATCGTTTATCTTAAGGAAGGCGATGTCCAGGCTGTCAGTTTCGGCCGTTCGGCCGACCACAGAAACGTTTTTCAGCTCGGTGCCGTCGCTAAGTGTGACGCTGACGTTAGTCGTGCCTTCGGGCACTACATGCCGGTTCGTCACGATAAGCCCTGAGGAATCGATGATAATCCCCGTGCCGGCCGCCTGCTCCTGCTCGGGTTGTGAAAAGCCGAAGAGGCCGAAGCCGGCCTGCCCGTTCGAATTGGATGAAATATTGACATTCACACTGACAACGCTCGGCCCGACCGTCTTGGCAATCTGGCTGATGAGCTGGCTGGTGCTGGTGACAACTTTCTTTTGCGTGCCAACGCTAGTATTGATGATACCGCTGCCTTGGTTGTGGTGGTTCTCGAGCCACGCGCCGCTGAAACCTGCCAGAATGATGGCCGCGACAAAAATGGCGATCGATGCAGCCTGCGGTAGCCGTGTGCGCATCCTTAAGCCGAACATTTGGCGAATCTTCATAATCCCTCCCGTCTAAACGACTTTGTTTCCCCAGTCAGAAAAGGCCAACACAACGATAACGATTGCGATCATGATGAAGACGAATTGGCGTCGAACCCCTTTGCTGAGCCGGTCATAATGGTCAAGGTAATATAGGACTGCCAAACCGTAGCCGATGGTGCTTAGCAGCAGCGTAGCCTGGGCGACCCCATGGTAGAACAACATCCAGTGGCTGAGCAGCCAGCCGAGTGCGGCCCCGAAATAGCCCCAGACATAAGCCAGCATCTTGGCATAAGGCTCATCGAATGCATCCAGGAAGTGCCTGGCCGCCAGGAAGCAGAACAGGCCGCTGAAAAACGTGATGCCGACGATCGGGCCGCCGCCCCAAGCCAGATACAGCGCACTGAGCGCCGCCAACTGGCCGATGAAAGCCTGGGCCGTAACCATCGGAATCCCGGCGCCAGGCTTAATCACCAGCAGCCAAACAGAGTACAGGACCGCCCAAAGCAGCTGCACAGCGACGCTGCTGCTATGTGTCATGAACAGGACTACCGACAATCCGACCATCAGGTCGATGGCGTTGGCGCGAACGTTAGCAGCCCAAAAGCGTGGTTTCACAGCGAACATACGCCACTTACTTAATACGATTACGCTTAAGGCCAGCTGAACGAAGTCCAACCGGACCAATGCAAAAACCCCCAAAGGTAGTACAGCCCCGACTAACACCAGATGCAAAAAATGGGATACGCCGCTAGCCGGTTTAAGGTTGCGTAAGATTGGCCTCATCGCTACCTATAATGATAACAAAATCGGCGCCGTTCGTGGCTATTGATTTATCGGCGAGTTGTGGGAGGGCTTTCTGGTTGAAGCGTTGCTCGAGGTAGTTCTTGGTGTACTTGTTGTTGGCTGTCAGGTCGTAGAGGGTAGTCGAAGTCCAGTCAGTGTTCGGTGTGTTGCCGACCTGGACGACATTGTAGCCGTATGTCTTGAGTTCGTTGGCCAGCGTTGTGGCCAAGCCCGGTGTCGATGTGCCGTTCAAAACGGTGACGCGGGCGTTTTCCTTCAGGATGTACGGATCCTTCAGTTGGCTGCGTACATATGCTTGGATGTCGCCGTATTGGAAGAGGCCGGCTTTGGGCAGGACGATTGACTGGCCGCTCAGATTCCCCGTGCTCACCAAGCTGTTGGTACTGTCGTCCAGGCTGGTCGAAACCACCTTAGTGCTGTCTATTCCTTTACTTATCGCATAGAGGCGACCGGCGTCTTTGAGGGAAAGGTCGGTGGCAACGTTATTGCCGAAGGTGCTCATCAGGCTGGATATTTTGACCGGGTTGCTCAGGGTGCCGAGTGTCACAACCTTACTCTTCAGCGCCACCAAGACGGAGCGCTGCCGCTCGGCGCGGGCGAAGTCACTAGTGGTTTCGCGGGAACGTACATATATTAAGGCTTGCTTGCCGGTGAATTGCTGCACGCCGGCCTTAGCCAGGACCGGGTCGTTGTGGTTCTCCCAGGCCATTGTCGGGTCGACCAGATCGGTTGGCACATTGATGGTGACGCCTCCGACGTTGTCGACAGCTTGCTGGAAGGCCTGGAAATCAACCAACAAGTTGTAGTTGACCGTTACACCGAGCACCCCCTCGACCGTTTGGTCGACCATGTCGAAACCGGCCTGTATGGCTTTCGGATTGGTGCTGCCAGGGGAAATCTTGCCGAGGTATTTGAATTCGCCGGTTTCCCATGCGGCGTTGATTTTCATGTTGCCGGCGTTCGGCACATTAACCCATAAGTCGCGGGGGATGCTAATCAGCGTGGATGTGTGGTTCACCGGGTCAATGCTGGCCAGCATCATGCTGTCGGTCAGGTCAGGGCCGTCGTGGTTGCCGCCGCCGCGGCCGAGCAGCAAGATGTTGACGCGGCCACTGCCCTCTCCTTTTAATAAGTCAGGATCCACGTTTGCCTGTAGTGCCGCGGCCGACGCCGTGCCACCCCTGAAGACCTTATGGATCTTCATATAATTAAGGAAGCCGAACGCGCCTCCACTCAGCAGGACCAGCACCATCGCCATGGCCAAGCCACGCCTGGCGTTATGGCGTACACGGCGCCACTTAGACGGGTCGAGCCGCTTCAGGGTCGAAGGGCTCTCTTCACCCGGCAACTCCATGTCGATCGGAACCCTCGTCGCCAGCTGCACAACCGGTTCCGGCTGTGGCGCCGGCTTCGGTTGCACGACCTGCGTCATCGGCCGGAGCACCGGCAAAGGCTTCTGCCCTGCGGCCGGCCGGGCCGGTCCGATTCCGTCAATAAAGCGCGACGAACTTACCTTAGGCACAGGTGGCGGACTTCCAAAGGTGTTTTTGTTTGTTTGGCGCTGTGTTTGTATTCCAGGCCGTCTGAAACGTGACTGGTCCATCTCTTAGCTAACAGACATTATAAGCACATACTGCTTATGAGTAAACCCCCAACTTGAAAGACAGCCTTGTATGCTATAGTTGAGGATTGTATGGACGACGAAACACCTATCCAAACTTCGGACTCGGCTAAATCGCCGAAAAGTTCCGGCTGGCGTGAGCTGCTTTCGACTATAGGTATTTTGCTGACCGCCCTGGCGATGGCACTCTTTATTATCGCCTTCGTTTTCCGGTCGTACCAAGTCGATGGGCCGAGCATGCAAAGCACCTTACAGAACGGCGACAAGCTTATCATCTGGAAAGTCCCGCGCTCGTGGGCCAACATTACCGGGCATCCTTATATACCGAAACGCGGCGACATCGTCGTCTTCACCGAAAGCGGCCTGAGCGAGTTCGGCCAGACCGACACCAAGCAGCTCATTAAGCGTGTCATCGGCCTGCCCGGCGACCGCGTGACCATCAGCGACAACCACTACATCGTCTACGACAAGCAGCATCCGGATGGCTTTAACCCTGACCAGACGCTGCCTTACGGTAAGCACATCCCGCCGACCTCTGGTAGCGTCAACGTTACGCTAGGCAAAAACCAGCTTTTCGTCTCCGGCGATAACCGGCCCGATTCGCTCGATTCGCGCGCCTTCGGGCCCATCAATGCCAACCAGGTCATCGGCAAACTCATAGTAAGAGTCTTCCCTATCAACCAAGCCAAACCTTTCTAGCACTTCTAGCGCCCAGGATACGAATTGCCGAACACCATTCGAAGCCGCTTGCGGCCGAATATGGTTGAGGCTGTTTGTATCTTGGATGTGCTAATATCAAGACATGGCACAGACACCAAAAAGAGGGTTGGGGCGCGGGTTTGATGCGCTTATTTCGCAGGATTTCGACAAGTCATTGCTGCTTACGGCCGACGATAAGGTCGAGAAAATTCCGGTCGGCCAGCTCGAACCGAACCCTTACCAGCCGAGAAAATATTTCGACGAAGCCGCGCTGAAGGAGTTGTCTGCCTCGATTAAGCGCTATGGAATCGTCCAACCGCTTGTAGTCACCCCTGCCAAGAATGGCCGTTACTCGCTTGTGGCCGGCGAGCGTCGCTGGCGGGCAGCCCAACTGGCCAAGCTGGAAACAGTGCCGGCCATCATCCGCGTCCGCGAGGAGCTCGAGCAGCTCGAGGTCGCCCTAATAGAGAACGTCCAGCGCGTCGACCTGTCCCCACTTGAACAGGCCGTCAGCATTGAACGCCTGCACGAGCAGTTCAACTTCAGCTATGACGACATCGCCGGCCGCCTCGGCAAGGCCACATCGACTGTCCATAATATAGTGCGGCTGCTCGGCCTGCCGGAAGACGCCCGCGACGCACTGGCTACAGCTAAAATCAGCGAGGGCCACGCCCGTGCCATTCTGGCCCTAAAAAACGACTCTGAGCGCCAAGCTTATCTGTTAAAAAGTATCGTTGAAAACGGCTGGAGCGTCCGGCAGGCCGAACGTTTCGTGCTGAGTGTTAAAGCCGGCACCAAAGAGACCAAAAAGGTGCATGAGCACGTTTCAACCGAAACCCCCCAGACAAAAGCCTTGTCTAAGAAGCTTGATACAACGGTCAACATCCGCCGCACTGCCCGAGGTGGTAAACTTGAGATCTCATTTAAAGACGACCAGGAGCTCGAGCGGCTTCTAAATTTGTTCTAGCCCTAATAATAAATTTTGTATTCATTGTGTCCGGTCGCGGACTTCCTTAGTGAATGCTTTGTAGGCGCGGGCGCCTTTGCTCCAGCGATCGTGTTCGTAGATGGTCCGACCGTAGCTCGGCGCCTCCGCCAGCCGGACGTTGCGCGGAATTATCGTCTTGAACAGTTTGTCACCAAAATAATTGCCGACCTCCTGCTGGACCTGCTCGCTGAGGCTGTTGCGCTTGTCAAACATGGTCAAAACTATCCCTAGAAGCTCGAGCGATGGGTTAGTGCTGCCCCGTACCGCCTGGATTGTGTTGAGCAACTGGCTAAGCCCTTCCAGCGCATAATACTCTGCTTGCACTGGTATGAGCACGTCAGTCGCCGCAGTCAGCCCGTTTATGGTTAAAAGCCCTAGTGACGGCGGGCAGTCTATAATCACATAGTCATGGCTAGAGGTCTGCAAAGCCTTCTTAAGCGTAAACTCGCGTTCTGGCATGGCAACCAATTCGACTTCGGCCCCGGCCAAGTTGGCATTGGCCGCTAAAACGAAAAGTTGGCCGATGTGCGTCTCCTGGATGGATTCTGACAGGGGTGCCCCACTACACAACACTTCATAGGTAGTCAGCTGCGCCTGGTCTTTCGGCAGCCCCAAGCCGCTTGTAGCGTTGCCCTGGGGATCCAAATCGACCAACAGCACCGATGATTTATCGCCTGCCAGCTGGGCAGCCAGGTTAATGGCCGTTGTCGTCTTGCCAACGCCGCCCTTCTGGTTCACTACCGCTATGATTTTTTGTGTCATGGCTGCTCCGCTTCTCTGATAAGTATAGCATCTGGCGCCCTGGACGTCAGGCAGGCCAGCCTAAATCACCTTAAAGAGCTCATCCTGCAGGATTTGCTGGCGTAGCAGCTCCTGCTGTCGTCTCTCTTTGGTGTTTAAGCGCTTGAGGAGCCGGTCATCTTGCTGCTTCTTAGGCTTTGGCTTCATGGCTGGCTTCCTGCAAATAAAAACACCCTGTCAAATTGGTTTGACGGGTGCCGTACATAACTCTCTCTGCCTGTTGTGACATTTTTGTTTAAGCTTTTCTCTTTGATTCCTTCACCTCATCACATAACCTGGTGGAATCTGGTGGTCCCGCTTAGAGATATTGCCTCTCACTCTAAGCGAGACCGGGGTTTTTGTTTGATTTTAACCAATGTTTGTTGGTTAGGACCAGGGCCACGGTAGACTCCAATCCTATGTAATTAGTATCCTCCGCCTAACAGGGGTATGCAAGTTTTTTTGAGCAAAATTACTATACATAATTCACAGCCATTTTTTGCATTTTTTTACGTTTTTTTGTTGTAAATAAGCTTACAACATAAGCATTTTCACTTAACTAAGGGTATAAAAAGCTTATGCTAAGCTAGGAACTAACTAAAACGGATGTTGTTTTTATTATAACTAGCTGGAAATCCGTCTAAATTTATCCACAAACGATTTTTGTGATTTTCAGGACAGTTTGGCGCTGGCGGTGGCCTCTAACCTTATGGACACGCTTCTTGGCTTTGTATCGAACCGAGGTGACTTTGTCAGCCTGTCTGTCTGCTTCTACTACCTCGGCTGTCACCTTGCCTTTAGCTACAGTCGGCACACCGACCGTCACGCTGTCGCCGTCAATAGTAAGCAACGGCTCAAAATCAACTGTTTTGCCTGTACCTTTAAGGAGTTCGACGTTCAACGTCTCGCCTTCAGACACGACATACTGCTTACCACCGGTTGTAATAACTGCTTTTTTCATAAACGTCTATAGAGGATAGCAGAAATCGCCGCCCCTGTAAAGCGGACTAGGCTTTGGCCAGGCCTATCTTGAGCTCTGCGCCATCGATTTTGACACTGGCTTTATACCCATTTTCTGGTGCTTCGCCCAGCTCTTCGGTAAGCGTCTCCTGCTTTATGGTAGCCGTTAGGTCGGCATCTTCAAGGACCGTCCTTAATTCTTTATCGTCTGTTGCCAAGCTGAGGTTTATACGGTCGTCGACTTCGAGGCCAGCTTCTTTGCGGGCCTGCTGGACATGGCGGACAACCTCGCGCATCAGCCCTTCCCGCTTAAGTTCGGGGGTGATTTCAGTGTCGAGCTCCACAAATGACGGTTCTTGGATGGCTTGGATAGTGGCATCGGGCTCCGGTTTTGACATTCGCTCTTCGTAAGTCTTCTTCGTCCAGCTGAATTTAACTTCTTTGACGTTTAGCTCTTCGGCGATAATCGGTGCGTAAACATCTTCGCGCTGCTTTTCATCGGTGAAAAAGTGAGCTGGAACCGTTGCGCTGGCCAAAGGCTGGCGGACTTTGATGCCGGCTTGGGCACGCTTAGCCAAGCCATGGGTTATGGCTTCGCGGACTTGGTACATATCGCGCAGCAACAGGTCGTTGACGTGCCCGCCGGCGGGCCAGTCCAGTAAGTGGACGGATTTGCCGCTGGTCAGCAGCCTGTACAATTCTTCGGCCATGAACGGCGTGAACGGTGCCAGGATCAGGCTCAACTGAACTAAAATGTAGTGTAGCGTTCGGTAGGCGTCGTTTTTGTCGGCGTCGTTGTCGCTTTTCCAGAAA
>DATIHM010000005.1:0-2872 GCA_035480695.1 Candidatus Saccharimonadia bacterium | reverse complement strand
TGTAGCACCGGGTGGTCGGGGTGGTAGGTCTGGATGACGGCTCGGCCGGCGACATGACCACGGCCGATGCGTCCCAACACCTGTGACATCAACTGGAAAGTGCGCTCCTGGGCGGAGAAATCGGGCAAATAAAGACTGGTGTCGGCCAGCAGGATGCCGAGGGTCGATAGCCGGGGCAAATCCAGTCCTTTGGCAAGCAGCTGGGTGCCGACCAGGATGTCGACGTCGCCTTTTTTGACGTTTTCGTAGTGCTGCTCGAAACGCTCGGCGCGCAGGTTGTCGGTGTCGAAGCGGGCTACGCGCGCCTGCGGGAAAAGTTTCTGCACTTCGTCGACGATGGCTTTGGTGCCAGCGGTGCGGAAAATGATGTCGGCATGGCCGCAGACCGGGCAACTGCTGAGTGCCGGCTCGTGGTAGTCGCAGCTGTGGCAGCGCAGCATGTGGTGGTCACCATGATAGGTTAGCGGCACGTCACAGTGCGGGCAGTTGGCCTGCCAGCCGCAGTTTTCGCAGAGCACCAGGCGGGCCGTGCCGCGACGATTCAAATATAGGAGGGATTGCTCGCCACGCTTCAGCGCGCCCTCGACGGCGTCGATGAGCGGTCGGCTGAAGTGGTAGGAACGGCTGAACTGGTCGCGCTCCTTGCGGTCGACCAGCACAACCTCCGTAGCCGGGTGGCGCCCCGGCTGGGCCAACTCGGCCAACGTGATGATAGGCTTCTGCTTCTGCTCGGCCAGGTAGTAATCGCTGACCGATGGCGTCGCCGAGCCAAGAATCAGGGAAGCATGGGCCATTCCGGCCAGCTGGGCCGCCACCCGGCCGGCCTGGTACTGCGGCGATTGCTCCTGCTTGTAGGCGTTTTCGTGCGACTCGTCGAGCACGATCAAGCCGATTTTGCTGAGTGGGCTGAACAGTGCCGAACGCGGCCCGACCACGATGACCGGCTGTTCCGACCGCAGGCAATCCAGCCAGGCTTTCCGTCGCTCAGCCGGCGCCTGTTGCGAGTGCATCACGATGACGCGCTCACCGAAAACCTGCCGGAAACTGCCCGCCAGCTGCGAGGTCAGGCTGATTTCGGGTGTCAGGATGATGGCCGATTTGCCGGTCGCCATGACTTGCGCCGCCAGCTCGACGTACAGCCGCGTCTTGCCGCTGCCGGTTATACCGTGCAGCAGGTAAGTGTCGGGCTCGGCCATCGCCGTGAGTGCCGTTTTTTGCTCATCCGTCAGGGGCGGGAGGACGGATAAATCTGGTTTAGAGGAAAAGTCCGCGGCTTCTGTCTCCAGCTGTTTTTCGGACAAACCGGCCGGCAGGAACTGCTGCGAAATGACACCGAGAGGCGCCGGGTAGTAGTCCTGCAGCCATTTGGCCAGGCGCAGCGAATGCGTCGGCAGCGGCGGCAAATCGAAAACGCGGGCAATCGGCTTTATCTTAAAGCGCGGCCGCGTCGTCGTGCCGCTGACGAATCCCAGAACCAACTCCGTCTGCAACTCTACCTGTACGACCGACCCTGCCGCCAGCTTCTCATCACTCGAATAAGTCAGTGGCTCGCTGCCGTGGTAGCGGCCGGACCTCACCCAAACCTGGTAATAGAACATCTCTTAAGTATAGTTCCAAAAAAGCGGTTGCCAAAGCCCGGGAGTCGGCCTATACTACTTGATAACGTTGTTTGGATAACAATAAGGAGTTTACGGCTTCGCCATGCTAGACATATTTATTACATCCCGGGTCAGGCGCAAAATCATTGTGATTTATGCCAAGTACCCAGACTTCAAGACGCATGTGCGTGGCCTGGCCAAGCTTATCAAAGAAGATGCGGGCAATATCCAGCGCGAGCTCAAACGGCTCGAAAAGGCCGGCTTCCTGGTCAGCGAAAGGCAAGGCAACACCAAGGTTTACTCCACCAACAAGCAGTTCCCGATTTTCCGCGAGCTGCAATCTATCGTGCTGAAATCACAACGCTCCTCGACCCACAAACGCGTCACTGGCTAACTAGACAAAATCTTAAATTTATGGTATCATGTATCTATGAGCCATAAACCTAGAAGCAAAACAAACAATCAAGGTTCTACTGAGGGTATGCCCAATGTAAGCCATGACAAAAAGTCCCCGACGTATTATAGGTCTCTCGCGCGGCAAGCTCTGGAATCGGGCAACGATATCTTGGCTTCGCGTTATCAAAACTTCGCAAAACAGCTTTTTGAGTCTGAAGAAGGAAGAGCGGTTCATATTGAGGAGCAAGTTGATTTAACCGTGCGCAAAGTCCAGCAACTTACTGAATGGGGTGAGCAAGAGGTTATCAGGCAAACTGGTCCGCTCGAACCAGGCTTTGGATCGTCGGGTCCGGGCAAAAAAGGAGTACTTCTGTTTTCAGCTGTTCATGAAGACATTGCGGGCGCTACACTTTCGCAAGTATACCAGCGGCTCGGGGTTTTAGAGGCGAGGCTATCTGCCGTGCCAACTCACCAAAGAAGCAGCATCCCTCCAGGTACTGTCGGTGATTTACCGGAAGGCTCGACACAGGATACCTATACATACAGCTTTAACACTGAATGGGGAGTAAATTTAATTGAAGAACAGACCCGTTTCGCGGAGGGAGGGTTTTATTACGAGCTTCACGGCAGTAAGCCCGAAGATCAACCGACTCCAGGCAGGCTCTAAACAGTTGCAAAATGTACCTCTGTTGTGTAGAATATCCTGAATGATACAAGTCACACGTAAGGATGGGAAGGAATCGTCCGAAAACCTGCTGAGGCGCTTTAACCGCAAAGTGCAGCAGTCCGGCACGATTGCTTCGGTTAAGCAGAACCAGTATTTCCAGAAAGATACCAGCAAGACCGAGCGCCGCCGCAAGGCCATCATCCGCCAGCAG
>DATIHM010000004.1:0-5295 GCA_035480695.1 Candidatus Saccharimonadia bacterium | reverse complement strand
GGTTGACGTTCTTGATGGTGCCGGCCATCGGGATGCCGGCTGCGGAGGTCTGGCCGACGACTCCAGCCAATACCGGGCTCTGCATGGCCATTTCGCCGATGCGCACCAAGTCGGCGGCGGTGCTGACAGTGCTCGGATTGTAACCGCTGGCGTCACTGCCGACCGTCGTGTCCGCCAACCCTTGCTGCTTCAGCCAGGCGTTGGCGGCCGCAGTATAGGCCGGCAATGAGCCGTAGGCCCAGATGGCCAGGCTGTCGGCCATGTTGTTGGCCGAGGGCAATAAGATAGCCTCCAGCATCTGATATTCGCTGATTTGTTCGCCGGCAGCGACTGGTACTGTCGAGCCGGCATGCGCCAGATATGAGTTGTAGATAGCAACGTCGCCCGGCGTCAGCGTGATGGTCGGCCCTTGTTGGCCTACGCTGAGCGGCTTCTGCTTCAGAACCAGCAGGCAGGTTATCAGTTTGGCAGTGCTAGCCGTCGGCGCCGGTTTCTGCACTCCGTGGGCCAGCAGGATGTTCGTTCCGGTTACGCCGACGGCCGATTGGCCTGCTGCCGGCCAGGCCAGCACGGTGTCTGGGGTTGTCAGGCTCAATGTCCTCGGACCGGTCGCGTTAATCCCCGGCAGCGGCCTGAAAATGGCCCACGCCAGATAAAGCACTACGATGACGGCGAAAGCGACAACCCATCTTATCCACCGGGATTTTCTGTTCATATGCTCTTTCTATGATACAGCCGCCGGCGGCATGTTGTATAATTGAATTACTAAGTGAAGGAGGCCCATGGTCATAATCATTATCGTAGGCGTGGTCGTCGTCCTGGGAATCTTCCTGGCGGCTATGTTCAACAGCCTGGTGCGCCTCAACCAGCAGTCCGACGAGGCCTTCAGCGACATCACCGTGCAGCTGAAGCGTCGTTACGACCTTATCCCGAACCTGATCAATACGGTCAAAGGTTACGCCGCGCACGAAAAATCGGTTTTTGAGGATGTTACGGCTGCCCGCGCCAACGCTTTGGGTGCCCAAGGTGTGGCCGAAACAGCCAAGGCCGACAATGCCTTCACACAGACCATGAAGAGTCTTTTTGCGGTCGCTGAGAATTATCCCGACCTGAAGGCCTCGCAGAACTTCCAGGACTTGCAGGCGCAGCTGACCGACACCGAAGACAAGATCCAAGCCGCCCGCCGCTTCTACAACGGTGTGGTGCGCGACTTCAATACCAAGCGCAAGACATTTCCGACGAACATCTTCGCCGGCATTTTAGGTTTCAAGCAGGACAAAGAGTTCTACGAGGTCGACGAAGCCAGCGCCGCTGCCGTGCAGAACGCCCCGAGCGTCAGCTTCTAGATGTACTCCGACATAGCCAGTAACAAACGTAAGACCGTCATCATCATGGCGGTCTTTCTGGCTTTCTTAGCTGGAATGGTCTGGGTTTTTGCCAAGTTCCTGAACGGCGGGACGGGCGTATTTTACGGCGGCCTGATCGGCTCGTTCCTGTACGTCATCATCACTTATTACAGCGGCTCCCAAATGGCGCTGGCGGTGAATTCGGCCCACGAAATCACCCAATCCGACAACCCGCGCCTCTGGCGCACCGTCGAGAACCTGGCCATAACCGACGGTCTGCCGATACCTAAGGTCTACATCATAAACGACCCGTCGCCGAACGCTTTCGCCACCGGCCGCGACCCCAAACACGCCGCCGTCTGCGTCACCAGCGGCCTGCTCGATATGATGGACGACAACGAGCTGCAAGGCGTCATCGCCCACGAGCTGGGCCACGTCAAGAACTACGACATCCGCGTCAGCATGGTGGCGTTCGCCCTGACGGCCATCATCTCGCTGATTGCCGACATCATCCTGCGCCTGGTGTGGTTCAACGACGACCGCGAAAACAACCAGATTTTCTTCTTGCTGGGAATCGTGGCTGCCATCCTGGCGCCGATTGTCGCCGCCATGATCCAGCTGGCCATTTCGCGCCAACGCGAATACCTGGCCGACGCGACCGGGGCGTTGACCACGCGTTATCCCGAAGGCCTGGTCAGCGCGCTCGAGAAAATCCAGCAAAGCGGCGGCGTCCTGCGTAAGCAGAATACAGCGACTGCCCACCTGTTTTTCGCTAATCCGCTCAAAGGCCACAGCTTGACCAGCCTGTTTGACACCCACCCGCCGATTGCCGATCGTATCAAGCGCTTACAGGACATGGGAACCCACGCCTAGATAGCCTATAATGGTGGCATGGCGAAAACCACCGGGAGCAAGGCCGCTAAAAGTACCTCGAAAAGACCTACCAGAACTGCGGCCAAACCGCGCCAGCTGAAGCCGCCCAAGCACCAGTACTTCAAGCTCAAGAACCGCCATAAGCACCCGGCCAAACTGCCGAGTGCCTGGCAGCTGCTGCAGGCCGCCGCCGACAGCCTCTGGCAGAACAGACGCCTCTTCCTCGGCATCACGCTGGTTTACGGCTTGCTCAACCTTATCTTAGTGCAGGGATTGGCCAACAGCTCGGATGTGAATAGCTTGAAACAGAACCTAGATTCGGTATTTCATGGACATTTCGGGTCGCTCGGTTCGAGCGTCAGTGTGTTCGCTTCGCTAGTCGGCTCAGCCGGGAACGGCTCAAGCCCGACGGCCGGTGCTTACCAGCTGTTCCTGGCTGTAATCACCAGCCTGGCGGTCATCTGGGCGCTGCGCCAGATTTTCGCCAAAGCCATTCCGAGCGTCCGCGACGCATACTACCAGGGCATGTATCCGCTGATTCCTTTCATTCTGGTGCTGCTAGTGATCTGCCTACAGCTGATACCTTTCCTGCTCGGCGCTGAGATTTATAGCTCCGTAATCAGTAATGGCATTGCCATCAGCACACCCGAGAAAACGGGCTTCGCGCTGTTGTTCTTGATTCTTACGCTCGTCAGCCTTTACATGGCGGTTTCTTCGCTGTTCGCGCTTTACGTCGTGACTTTGCCGGACATGACGCTCGGCAGGGCACTGCGCAGCGGCCGCGAGTTGGTACGTTACCGTCGCTGGACGGTGCTGCGCAAAATAATCTGCCTGCCCATAGCGCTGGTCGTGGTGGCGGCCATCATCATGGTGCCGATTATAGTTTGGATAACGGCACTGGCGTCGTGGGTATTCTTCTTGCTGACGATGTTTTCGCTGGTAGCGACACACGCTTACATGTACAACCTTTACCGAGAACTCCTTAATGAGTAAGGCGCTCAGCAAAGACAAGGCGGCTGAGCGGGTGGCGAAGCTGCGCGACCTGATTAACGATTACCGCTATCACTACCACGTGTTGGATGAGTCGATTATGAGCGAGGCCACCGCCGACAGCCTGAAGCACGAGCTGTCACAATTAGAAACGCAGTTCCCCGAACTCATCACGCCGGATTCGCCGACGCAGCGCGTGGCCGGAGCGCCGCTGCCCGGCTTCACGCAGGTGACCCACAGTTCGCGCATGCTCAGCCTGAATGACGTTTTCGACGAATCCGAACTGCGTGCCTGGGAAGAGCGCATCCTCAAACTCTTGCCAGACGGCGCTAAGGTCGAGTACTTCACAGATGTAAAGATGGATGGCTTCGCCTGCGCCCTGGTCTACCAAGACGGTGTGCTGGAACGCGCCATCACCCGCGGCAACGGTTTCGTGGGCGAAGACGTCACGGCCAATGTGCGCACGATTGACTCCGTGCCACTCAGGTTGCGACACTCCAGGCACTTCGGCGATTTCTTACGTGGCCGTACCGAAATCCGCGGTGAAATCGTCATGTACAAGGCGGATTTCGCCAAGCTGAACGAAAAGCGCGCCAAAGAGGGCAAACCGCTGTTCGCGAACCCTCGCAATACGGCAGCCGGCACCATCCGCCAGCTCGACCCGAAGCTGGTCGTCAGCCGGCCGTTGCATTTTCGTGGTTACGACCTGCTGCGCGACAACGAAGCTGACGTGCCGACGTACGCAACCGCTTACGAAGCCATGAGCGAACTCGGTTTTTTGAACAACCGCCAGGCACCGGTGCTCAAATCGATAGACGCAGTTAAGAAATACGCCGATGAATGGGAAACTAAACGGCAGCAGCTGCCTTTCAACACCGATGGTTTGGTCGTGAAGGTCAACGACCGCCAGCTTTACCGTCGCCTGGGCGTGGTCGGCAAGGCACCGCGCGGCGCGGTCGCCATCAAATATGCGGCCGAGCAGGCCACGACTAAAGTCAAAGACATCTTCGTTTCCATCGGCCGGACTGGCACGGCCACGCCGGTGGCCATGCTCGAGCCGGTGGTGATTGCCGGCAGCACGGTGCAGATGGCGACCTTGCATAACGAGGGAGAAGTCCACCGTAAAGATATCAGGGTAGGTGACACGGTCATCGTGCATAAGGCCGGCGACATTATCCCGGAAGTCGTCGAGCCGTTGGTCAAACTGCGCGACGGTTCCGAGAAGCCGTTCCAGATGCCGACCCATTGCCCGGATTGCAACACCAAGCTGGTCAAACTGAAGGCCGAAGACGCTGCCTGGCGCTGCCCGAACGAGCACTGCCCGTCGCGCGCCTGGAAACGCATCGAGCATTTCGCCAGCAAAGAGGCACTCGACATCGAGGGCCTGGGCGAAAAGAACGTCATCGCCTTGCTGGACGCCGGCCTGGTCGCCGACATGGCCGACATTTATACCCTGAAAGCCGACGACGTCATCAAACTGGAGCGCTTCGCCGAAGTGTCGGCCAACAAGCTGGTCAACGCCATCCAGTCTAAAAAGACACCGCCGCTCCACCGATTCGTGTACGGCTTGGGTATCCGCCATGTCGGCGCCCAGACGGCCATCGACCTGTCCAACCATTTCAAGAATTTGGAAAAATTGGCTGAAGCTGAAATCGATGCGCTGGCCGAGGTTGAAGGCATCGGCGAAATTGTGGCCGAAGCCGTCGTGGAATGGTTCAGCGAGCCACGCAACCAAAAGCTGCTGGCTAAGTTTGAGAAGCTGGGCGTCAAACCCGAGCCGGTCAAGCGCACAGGCGGCAAGCTGAGCGGCCAGAAATTCGTGGTTACCGGCACGCTCGAAAGCATGGGCCGGGAAGAAGCGGCCGAGAAAATCCGCGCCCTCGGCGGCACCTTCCAAAGCTCGGTCGGCAAAGATACGGATTACTTGGTGGTCGGCGCTAATGTCGGCGCCGGCAAACTTACCAAAGCCGAAAAACTCGGCACCAAGCAGCTCAACGAATCCGAATTCTTAAAGTTGCTTTAGCTGACGCTTGTAAATCTTACAACCCGGGCGTATAGTTCGGATTATCAATAAGGAGGGTTCGCT
>DATIHM010000003.1:0-20288 GCA_035480695.1 Candidatus Saccharimonadia bacterium | reverse complement strand
TGACGCCAACGGTCAGCCGCATGGTCGCCGCCAAGCGCCAGGAGTTGTCTTATCCGCTGCGCTGGTACAGTATCCCGAGCCTTTGGCGTTACGAACGCCCCCAGCGTGGGCGCCTGCGTGAGCACTGGCAGCTGAACGTCGATATTTTTGGCGTCGCCGACACCAGCGCTGAGCTGGAAATCATCACTCTGGTCGACGCCGTTTTCAAGGCTTTCGGTGCCGAGCACGACATGTACGAGATCCGGCTCAACCACCGTGGCCTGATTGATTACCTTTTGGCTGATTACCTGGGCCTGGGCGAAAAAGTCCGGCACGACGTAGGCAAGTTGATTGACCGCTTCCACAAAATGGAGGCCGGTACGTTTGTTTCTAAATTGGATGAGATCCTGACCGCCAAACAGCGCGAAACCGGCGTGACCGAAAAGCTGATGGCGGTGCTGGGTGCCAAAAGTGTGTCCGATCTGCCGGCCGAAGCGCTACAGCAGCCGGCCACCCGCGAGCTGCAGGAATTGCTGCTCCAGCTCAAGCAAGCCGGCGTGCAAGCTGTTTTTGATGGCAGCCTGATGCGCGGTTTCGACTACTACACCGGCGTCGTCTTCGAAGTGTTTGACATGAACCCCGACAACAATCGCTCCATGCTGGGTGGAGGCCGCTACGACGGGCTGGTAGGTCTGTTCGGTGTAAATCCTATACCGACGGTCGGCTTCGGCTGGGGTGACGTTACGCTGGCAAACTTCCTCGATGGCCACGGCCTCGTGCCGAAAAACCAGCCGGAAACCTTGGTTTATCTGGCCTCTGTCGGTGATGTCGAGGTCAATGACATCGCGTCAGCCCTGCGCTATAAGGGCGTCAATGTTGCCGTCGATTCCAGCAGCCGCAAAGTCGGCGACAAGCTCAAAAATGCCGGCAAAAAAGCCATTCCGTACGTCTTGATAGTCGGCGAGGAAGAACTTAAATCGGGCAAGCTGAAGCTGAAGGACCTGGCGAGCGGCAAAGAAACGGTGGCCACTGCGGCCGACATCGTCAAAAAACTGGGTGGGGGCAACGGTGCGGGCGATTAACCATGCCCTGACGGGCGCACTTATAGGATTGGCCGTCGGCGAGCCATCCGTCGCCGTGCCGGCGGCGGTGGCATCACATTTCGTCTGCGACGCTATCCCGCACTACGACGGCTTGCCCGCGAGGCCGACGCCCTTGATGAAGCAAAGATGGATCCACAGCAAGCTTTTTAAGAAGCTGTTGGTGGCTGACGCGGCGCTCTGCCTGGTCTTGGTGGCCGTTTTGGCGGACCTTGAACCGGCGCACTGGTTGCTGGCAGCCGTTTGTGCTTTCGCCGCCGCCGCACCCGACTTCCTATGGATACCGCGTTTCCTGGCCCGCAAAGCGAAGCCTCAGAAACTGACCGGCTTTAACAAGTTCGCGGGCGGCATCCAGTGGTTCCAGCGGCCGATCGGCGCCGTCGTCGAGGTCGCCTGGTTCATCGCCGCCATTATCCTGATAGCGCCTTTCCTGGCCTAGCCAAATCCTCCCCAATCTGTTAAACTAGCTGTCTATGCAAATCAAACGTGAGCAACTGGAACCGACCAAGGTCAAGCTGACCGTCATTGCCAACCCCGACGAGTTGGAGCAGGTCAAGCAGTCTGTTCTGGCCAAGCTGGGCGAAAACACCAAGATACCAGGCTTTCGGCCTGGCAAGTCGCCGAATAGCCTGCTCGAGAAACAGCTCGACCAAACCGTGCTGCAGAGCGAATTCCTTGACTACGCTGTCAACCAGTTCTATGTGAATGCGATTGACGACCAGAAGCTGCGGCCAGTGGCGCCGCCGGAGATTGCCATCACCAAGTTCGTGCCATTCGGCATGCTGGAGTTCACGGCTGAGCTGCAGGCCATCGGCGACATCAAGCTGCCTGATTATACGAAAGTGAAACTGGCCGAGCCGAAGGTGGAAGTCACAGCCGCCGATGTCAACGCCGTTATCGATAACTTGCGCCAGCGCGGTGCCACTAAAGATGGTGTTACACGTGCCGCCAAGCTGGGCGACGAAGTCACAATTAACTTCTTCGGCAGCGACGCCAAGACTAAAGAAGCGCTCGAAGGCGCCGCCGGCAACGACTACCCGCTCATACTGGGCAGCAAGAACTTTATTCCGGGATTCGAAGAGGAACTGGTCGGCCTGAAAGCCGGCGCATCCAAGACCTTCGAAATCACTTTCCCTAAGGATTACGGCGTGCCGGACATGCAGGGCCGCAAGGTCACTTTCGAAGTTAATGTTCTCAAAGTGCAAGAGCTCAAACAGCCCAAGCTCGACGATGCTTTCGCTGTGTCGCTCGGGCCGTTCAAGTCTGTGGCTGAGCTGAAAGCCGACGTTAAGAAACAGCTGAAGGCCGAAAAAGAGACTGAAGCGCGCCGCAATTACGAGAACGAGCTACTCCAGAAACTGGCTGAAAAGACCGACGTCGCTTTGCCAAAGGCGCTAGTCGACGAAGAAATCGACCGCGTCGAAGAAGAGGAAAAGCGCAACGTCACCTACCGCGGCCAAACCTGGCAGGAACATCTCGACGAAGAGGGCGTCACCGCCGACGAGCACCGCGAACGCCAGCGTCCGACCGCCGAGCTGCGCGTCAAAGCCGGCCTGATATTAGGCGAAATCGCCGAAGCCGAGAAAATCAGCGTTTCGCCCGAAGAGCTCGAAGTCCGCATGATGCTGCTCAAGAACCAGTACCCCGACGAAAAGATGCAGGCAGAGCTCGACAAACCCGAAAACCGCCGCGACGTACTGTCGCGCATGCTGACCGAAAAAACCCTCGACCGCCTGCGCAGCCTGGCAACCAAAAGTTAGCACTCGCGCTTGACGAGTGCCAATCCGCGGATTATAATTGGGGAAATGAGTGTTTTAATCCCAACTGTCATTGAACAAGAAGGCCGCTACGAGCGCGCCTACGATATCTACAGCCGTCTTTTAAAAGACCGTATCATCTTTCTAGGGCAGGACGTCAACGAGGCCAGCGCCAACATCGTGGTCGCGCAACTGCTCTTTTTGCAGGCTGAAGACCCTAAAAAAGACATTTTCTTCTACATCAACAGCCCGGGTGGCAGCGTGTACGACGCTTTCGCCATCTACGACACCATGCAGTACGTGACTAACGACATCCAGACCGTCGGCATCGGCGTGCAGGCTTCGGCTGCGGCCTTCTTGCTGAGTAGTGGGGCTAAGGGCAAGCGCTTCATGCTGCCTAACGCCACCGCCATGATCCACCAGCCGTCGAGCGGAACGCGCGGAAAAGTCACTGACCAGGAAATCGACCTGCGCGAAGCCCTGCGTATCAAGAAACTGCTAGAAGAGATCATGGCCAAGAACACCGGCCAGAAGCCTTCCAAAATCCACGAGGACATGGAGCGCGACAAGTGGCTGACCGCCGAAGCGGCCAAAAAGTACGGCCTGGTCGACGCCATCATCACCAGCCCACCCAAAACCTAGACTTGACTTAAAAACGGTCTTGCTTCACAATACTATGTAAGAAGTAGTGTAAGTTGGGGAGCTTATGATTTTTATCAAGCAAAACACTCCCGACTTAGGATCTTCGGCCGAATCACCAACAATCACATAAAAACCACTATAAAAAGGACTGGCGGGCTATTTTCGCTATGTCTAGCTAGCAATCAATCAGCCAAATTAGAAGGGGACCACGCTTTTTATGCCCAAAGCAGCAACGACGAGCAACAAGACCAACAAGAAAGCACAAAGGATTTATTTTTCGGACGATGACGGCGCCTTACAGCTGCCGAGCCTGGTAGACCACCAGAACCGTTCATTCGACTGGTTCAAAGAAGAGGGACTGGCCGAGCTTTTGGACGAAATCAGCCCGATTGACGATTACACCGGCGGCAAACTCAGTTTGAGCTTCAAGACGCACCATTTTGGCGACCCGAAACTGACTGAATCCCAGGCGCGCGAGAACAATGTCAGCTACGAAGCGCCGCTGATGGCAACAGTTGAGTTGACCAACAAAGTCACCGGCGAAGTCAAGGAGCAGGAGATTTACCTCGGCGATTATCCGTGGATGACCAGCCGCGGCACGTTCGTGATCAACGGTGCCGAACGCGTGGTCGTCAGCCAGCTGATTCGTTCGGCTGGCGTTTTCTTCACGTCAGAACCGCACGGGTCCGTTAACTTGTACGGCGCAAAGGTCATTCCTGGCCGCGGTGCCTGGCTCGAATTCGAGACGGCCGCCAACGGCGCCATGTACGTCAAAATCGACCGCAAGCGCAAAATCCCCGTTACGACCCTGCTGCGCGCTCTAGGTGTCACTGAGAGTAGGATGCATGATGTCTTCAAGCATGTCGACACCGGCGAAAAGAGCTTCCTCGATGCCACACTCGACAAAGACCCGGCTAAGGGCCAGAACGACGCCCTGATTGAAGTGTTCCGGCGCCTGCGCCCAGGCGACTTGGCTACCGTCGACAACGCCCGCTCGTTGATTGAGAACATGTTCTACAACTTCAAGCGCTTCGACTTCAGCCGCGTCGGCCGCTACAAGATCAATAAGCGCCTGAACCTCGACGTGCCGAACACGCTCGAGAACCGCGTCATGCGTTTGGAAGATATTGAGGCCATCGTCGCTGAACTCATCCGTCTTAATAATACGCAGGAACCGGCCGATGACATCGACAGCCTGGCTAACCGCCGTGTCAAACTGGTCGGCGAATTGGTGCAACGCCAGTTCCGCATCGGCCTCTTGCGTATGGAGCGCAACACCAAAGACCGCATGTCGATGAGCGAAATCGAGACCGTCACCCCTGGCCAGCTAATCAACGCCCGGCCGGTCGTAGCCGCCGTGCGCGAATTCTTCGCCAGCTCCCAGCTCAGCCAGTTCATGGACCAGATCAACCCGCTTAGCGAGTTGGCCCACAAGCGGCGCCTCAGCTCGATGGGCCCTGGCGGCCTGAGCCGCGAACGCGCCGGCTTCGAGGTGCGCGACGCTCACGCCACCCACTACGGCCGCATCTGTGCCGTCGAAACGCCGGAAGGCGCCAACATCGGCCTGGTACTTAACTTAGCCAACTACGCCCGCGTCAACGACTACGGCTTCATCGAAACACCTTACCGCAAGGTCATCAACGCCGTTACAGCCAAAGATGCCGTCGGCTTCATCGCCAGTGAAGACCTCACCGATGACAAGAGCAAAGTCCTCGTCAAGAAGAACGAGAAGATCATCGCTGCCGCAGCTGCCAAACTGGCCAAGGTCACCGGCAAGGTCACCTGGCCTGTCAAAGCCAAAGTGACCGACGAAATCGTTTATCTAGACGCTTTTGAAGAGGAAGCTGCCATCATCGCCGGTGGCGGTAGCGAAACTGACGACAACGGCTACTTCAAGCTGGACCGCGTCAGCGCCCGCTCACACCTGAAATCCGGCGAAGTCGACGCCAACGACGTCACCCACATCGACGCCGCCCGCAACCAGATTATCGGCAGTAGCGCCGGCCTGATTCCGTTCATCGAAAAGAACTACGTCTATCGCTCGCTGATGGGTAGTAACCAGCAGCGGCAGGCGGTTCCGCTGATCCAGCCGAGCGCGCCGATTGTCGGCACCGGCCTCGAGCTCGACGCCGCCCGCAACACCGGCCAGGTCATCCTGGCGGAAGCTGCCGGCGAAGTCATCAAGGCGAACGCCCAAGCGGTCACCGTCCAATATAAGGAAGGCAAAATCACCTACGAACCGCAACGTTTCGTGCGCTCTAACGAAGGCACTTCCATCAACCAGAAAGTGGTCGTCAGCACCGGCGACAAGGTCAAGGCCGGCGACGTGCTCATCGAGGGCATGTCTATCGCTGACGGCGAACTGGCACTCGGCAAAGACCTGCTCGTGGCCTTCATGCCGTGGGCCGGCTACAACTTCGAGGATGCCATCATCATCAGCCGCAAACTGGTCGAAGACGACACGCTGACCAGTGTGCACATCGTCGATTTCATGATCGAGGTGCGCGAGACCAAGCTCGGCCCCGAGTTGGTCACGTCAGATATCCCGAACGTTTCCGAAGAGACTTTGAGGCACCTCGATGAAGACGGAATCGTCCGCATAGGCGCCGAAGTTCATCCTGGCGACATCTTGGTCGGTAAGATTACCCCTAAGGGCGAACAGGAACTTTCGAGTGAAGAGCGCCTGTTGCGCGCCATCTTCGGCGAAAAGGCCAAGGAAGTCCGCGACACTTCGCAGCGCATGTCGAACGGCAAGCACGGCAAGGTCGTCGGCGTGAAGGTCTTCAGCCGTGAGAACGGCCACGAACTGAAAGCCGGCGTCATCAAGCAGATCCAGGTCTTCGTGGCCCAGATGCGCAAGATCGCAGTCGGCGACAAGCTCGGCGGCCGCCACGGTAACAAGGGCGTCATCGCCCGCATCCTGCCGGTCGAGGACATGCCATTCATGGAAGACGGCACACCTGTCGACATCATCCTGAACCCGCTCGGCGTGCCGAGCCGCATGAACGTCGGCCAGCTGTTCGAAACCCACCTCGGCATGGCCGCCCGGGCGCTTGGTATGCACGTGACCAGCCCGTCCTTCAACGGCGTTTCCGAGCAGAAAATCCGTGAACTTCTCAAGGAAGCCGGCCTGCCCGAGGACGGCAAACAGCAACTCTTTGACGGCCGCACAGGCGATGCCTTCAAGGAGCGCACCACCGTCGGCAGCATGTACATGATCAAGTTGAACCACATGGTGGCCGACAAGATACATGCTCGCAGCACGGGCCCGTACACCATGGTCACGCAGCAGCCGCTGGGCGGCAAGGCCCAGAACGGCGGCCAGCGCTTTGGCGAAATGGAGGTGTGGGCACTCGAGGCATACGGCGCCGCCAACACGCTTCAAGAGATGCTGACCATCAAGTCCGACGACGTTTATGGACGTAGCAAGGCTTACGAATCCATCATTAAGAAGACACAGATCGTCGGGCCGAAGGTACCTGAGAGCTTCAACGTACTGGTTAAGGAATTGCAGGGTCTCGGCCTGAAGGTCGACCTGGTGCACTCCGACACCGTTGTCGACGCCGAAGAGGTCCTGGCGACCAACATCCACGAGGAGGCGACCCATCCGGCCGAAGTCGACGTGCCACAAGCTGCGATTTCCGATATCGACGTGACTGAAGAGTCCGTCGCCGACGAAGATTTCAATGTCGTCACGGTCGACGAGAACGGCAGCGCTGACGCGGAGGCTAACGCCGCCGACATGGCCGCGGTCAGCACAGACGCCACGGATGACGATGCCACAGATGACGAAGCAGAAGGCAAGGAGGCCTAAATGACACCACAACGCTATTCGAACACCGGAACCGACATCGCCGATTTTGACGCCGTACGCCTGGCTGTAGCCAGCCCGGACGACATCCTGGAATGGAGCTACGGCGAAGTCACCAAACCGGAAACCATCAACTACCGCACCCAGAAGCCGGAGCGCGACGGCCTCTTTTGTGAACGCATTTTCGGCCCGGTCAAGGACATCAACCCGCACGACGCCAAATACAAGGGCGTCCGCAGCCGCGAGGCCGCCGTCGACAAGAACGGCGAACTGGTCACGCGCAGCATCGTGCGCCGCGAGCGCATGGCCCACATAAGCCTGGCCGTTCCGGTCAGTCACATCTGGTTCTTGCGCGGCACGCCAAGCGCCATGGGCCTCTTGCTCGGTATGACCGTCAAGAACCTGGAGCGCGTCGCCTACTTCGCCAGCTACATCATCAAGAAGGTCGACAAAGAGAAGCGCGACCAGCTGCTGGCTGACAAAGAGGCCGAATTCGCCGCTGCCAAGGAAGCCATCAAGGCCCGCTTCGAAAAGGAGGCCGAGTCCAAAGACGCTAACGTCAAGGCTCTGGCCGAGATGCAGACCAAAGAGACCGAGCAAGTCACGAAAGACTTCGAGGCCTTCCGCGAGCAGCTGACCGCCCTCGAACCGCTCAGCCTAATCAACGAGACCGATTACCGCAACCTGCCTAACGAGCTGCGTTCGCTCACTGAGGTTGGCATGGGTGGCGCTGCCCTTAAAGACTTGCTCGACAAAATCGACCTCAAACAACTGATTGAGGATTTGACCAAGGAAGCCGAAGACGCCAAGGGCCAGCGCCGCAAGAAGCTGCTGAAGCGCCTACGCCTGCTGGAAAGCATGGACCGCGCCGGCATCAAGCCGAGCAGCATGTGCGTTACAGTTTTGCCGGTGATTCCGCCCGACCTGCGCCCGATGGTGCAGCTGACCGGCGGCCGCTTCGCCACCAGCGACCTTAATGATTTGTATCGTAGAGTCATCAACCGCAACAACCGCCTCAAGAAGCTCATTGACCTCAACGCGCCGGAAGTCATCCGCCGCAACGAACAGCGCATGCTGCAAGAGGCCGTTGACGCCCTGATTGACAACAACAGCACTCGTTCTGGCCGTGCAGTAGCGGCCACCGGCCAGCGCCGCCGCCTGAAGAGCCTTTCCGACATGCTGAAGGGCAAACAGGGGCGTTTCCGCCAGAACCTGCTCGGTAAGCGTGTTGACTATTCCGGCCGTTCGGTCATCGTGGCCGGCCCGGAACTGAAAATCAACCAGTGTGGCCTACCTAAAATGATGGCGCTCGAGCTGTTCAAACCGTTCGTCATCGGCGAACTGATCGCCCGCGAACAGGCCCACAACATCCGCAGCGCTTCACGGCTCATCGAAATGGGCGAGACGGTCGTCTGGGATGCGCTCGACGAAGTCATCAAGGGCAAATACGTCCTGTTGAACCGCGCCCCGTCGCTGCACCGCCTCAGTATCCAGGCTTTCCAGCCAGTGCTCATCGAAGGCCGTGCCATCCAGCTGCACCCACTCGTTTGTAAGGGATTCAACGCTGACTTCGACGGCGACCAGATGGCCGTGCACCTGCCGCTGAGCGACAAGTCGCAGGCCGAGGCTCGCGACATTATGGCCGCCAACCGCAACCTGCTTAAGCCGGCAGACGGTTCGCCCATCCTGCACATCGAGCAGGACATCGTGCTCGGCTGCTACTACCTGACTTACGAGCGCCCGAACGGCGACGCCAAGGCCAAGCCAAGGGGTTTTTCGGGGCTCGACGAGGCCATCATGGCCCGCGACGCCGGCAATGTTCGCCTACAGGACCGCGTGCGACTATCATTCAGGGGCAAAATCTACGAAAGTACGCTCGGACGGTTCCTCTTCAACGAGATTTTCCCTGAAGATTTCGCTTTCCAAGATGAGACCATGACGAAGAAGCGCCTACAGGCTGTCATGGCCAAGGTTTACGCCAAGTACGGCCAGGAAAAGACAGCCGAAATCGCTGACGACCTCAAAGACCTCGGCTTCTACTTCGCTACCCTGTCCGGCCTGTCAATGGGCATGAGCGACTTCGCGCCGATTAACGGCATGCAGGAATTGCTCGACGACGGCGAAGACCGGGCCGCCGCCATTTCCGACCAGTTCGAAGAGGGCTTCATCACCGACGATGAACGCCACCGCCTGACCGTCGACAACTGGACCAAGGTCGAAAACCGCGTCCAGGACATGCTGAGCGAGCAGATGGTCGGCCAGGATTCGTCCATGGCCATCTCCATCAACTCCGGCGCCCGCGGTAACATCAGCCAGCTGAAGAACGCCGTCGGAATGCTCGGCGTGCTGCAAGATGCCGGTGGAAACGTCATCGAGCTGCCGATTAAGTCCGGCTACATCACCGGCCTGAACCCGCTGGAATACTTCACCGGAACCCGTGGCACCCGCAAGGCGTTGATTGACATCGCGCTTAAGACGGCCGACGCCGGTTACCTGACGCGCCGCCTGGTCGACGTCGCCCAGGACGTGTTCACAGTCGACGACGACACTACCGACCTTGGCTTCTCGATGTTGCGCGAAGACGCTGAGTACATCGGCGTCAGTTACGCCTCGCGTTTGACAGGGCGCATCCTGGCCGAAAACTTGAAGGGTTACGGCAAGAAGGGCGAGGTCATCTCAGCCGAGTTGGCCGAGAAAATCGAAGCCGACAAGGATATTGACGGCCTCAAGATAATGAGCGCGCTGAGTAACGCCAACGTGCGCGGCGTGTCGCAGAAATCCTACGGCGTCGACCCGGCGACCGGCGAACTGGTGGCCGAAAACCACCCCATTGGAGTCATCGCCGCCCAGTCAATCGGCGAGCCTGGCACCCAGCTGAGCCTGGACTCCAAGCACCGCTCCGGCGGCGCCCTGGCCGACGACACCGCCCAAGGCCTAAGCCGTATCGAGGAACTTTTCGAAGTCCGAACCCCTAAGGGTCAAGCCTACTTGACCGAGATTTCCGGCACGGCAAACGCCTGGGAAGAGGGCGACCACTACATAGTTCAGATTACGGCCGACACCAAAGAGAAGGTAACGATGACCCTCGGCGAACGTAAGCCGGCCGTCGCCAATGGCACCGAAGTGGTGGCCGGCGACGTCGTGGCGGCGCTCGAAGATGCCTCCGAGCCGCTCATCGCGCCGATGGCCGGCAAGGCCCAGGTGACCGACAAAGCGGTCATCATCACACCGACCAAGCAAAGCGTCGTCCGCTACGAGATCCCTGGCTTCAAGCAGATGCACATCCAAGATGGGGACAAAGTCGTCGCCGGCCAGCGCCTGACCAACGGTTCCATCAACCTGCACGACCTGATGCGCCTGCAAGGCGTCGAACAGACCCAGCGTTACATCATGAACGAGATCCTGCGCATCTTCGCCGCCCAGGGCCAGAACATCGCCGACAAGCACCTGGAAATCATCGTGCGCCAGATGTTCAGCCGTGTGCAGATTGAAGAAGCCGCCGACAGCGAGTTCGTCACCGGCGACATCGTCAGCAAACTGGCGGTCGTCGAGGCTAACGAAGCACTGGTTGCCGATGGCAAGCAGCCGGCCAAGTACAACCAACTGCTGCTCGGCATCACCAAGGCATCGCTGAGCACCGACTCATTCCTGAGCGCCGCGTCATTCCAGGACACCACCCGCGTGCTGATTGCCGCCGCTACCAGCGGTAAGGTCGACAAGCTCTATGGTCTTAAAGAGAATGTCATCCTCGGCCGCAAGATTCCGGTCGGAACCGGCGTCAAGAACGACGATGAAGACGAAGATGACCTGCAGGCTGAAGCCGAGCAAATCCTCGGCACCGCGCCGCAAGCAGTTGAAAGCGAGAGCTGAATCTGTTAAGATTAAGGAAACGACAGCGAATATCAAGCGTGAGCAATCCGAGCCTACGAGCCGGCATACTCGTCAGCAGCAGTAGATTGCAGACAATAAGGAGAACGAATGCCAACCATTAACCAGTTAGTGCGTAAGCCGCGCAGTAAGGCGAGCCCGAAGAGCAAGTCGCCGGCGCTGATGCGTGTCACCAACAACCTCAAGACCCGTAACTACGAGAAGCCCGCGCCGTTCAAGCGTGGCGTCTGTGTAAAGGTTACTACCAAGACCCCGAAGAAGCCGAACTCGGCCCTGCGTAAGGTGGCCCGCGTCCGCCTGAGCAACGGCTACGAAGTCTGGGCTTACATCGGCGGTGAAGGCCACAACCTGCAGGAGCACGCCGTCGTGCTGGTGCGCGGCGGCCGCGTCAAAGACCTGCCCGGTGTCCGTTACCACGTCGTGCGCGGCAACCTAGACCTACAAGGCGTCAACGACCGCAAGCAAGGCCGTTCCAAGTACGGCACCAAGAAAGCGGGCAAATAATGCCAGAAGCTATTAGTAATACCTTGGAGATGGTTGACCTGGCTGCGCAGGCAGCTGTCGGCCGAAGAACACTGCTCGGCTTACGCGGCGACCGCCGTGAGCTTCAGTTTATAATTGGGGCCGGCGAGCTTCCGGGCACTGTTCCGGCAGTTGATGAATTGCTGCTGACCGAGCATTTTGACGATTTTGCTGGTGGCGAAGACCCGCTGGCCGCATCGTACACCCCGGTCTCAATTCACCACAGGGCGCAGGAGCTTTAGATGCCTAGGAAGAAGACCAAATCATTAGTCCGCGATATACAACCCGACCGCGTTTATAACAGCGTGCAGGTGCAGCGGCTCATCAACCGCGTCATGCTGAACGGCAAGAAGCAGCTGGCCGAACGCCTGGTTTACGGCGGTATGGAAAAGGCTGCCAGTCGCCTCAAGGTCGACAACCCGCTCGAAGTTTTCGAGCAGGCCATGAAAAACGTCCAGCCGCACGTCGAAACCCGTTCGCGCCGTGTCGGTGGCGCCAACTACCAGATACCGTTCGAGGTCAAGGGCCAGCGCCAGCAACACCTGACCACCATGTGGTTCGTGCAGGCCGCCCGCGCCCGCAAAGGCATGAGCATGGCCGACCGCATCGCCGCCGAGCTGCAAGACGCTTACAACAACCAGGGTGCCGCCGTGAAGAAGCGCGAGGACACCCATAAGATGGCAGACGCCAACCGCGCCTTCGCCCACTTCGCTCGGAGCTAAGCGCATGTTCTGTGAAGCAGCAGGAAAAGAGTGCCCTTATCTAGAGGTAATAGCGAGACTTGGGCAGAATGCTCTCCTGCAAAGGGCCAGCGCCAAAACAGCCAAAGCATCGCTGTGCGCAGAAACACTTGAAAGGTTAGCTGCCGAATTTACTGAGCGGGAACTTCACTGCACTTTAACTCCAGAGTTTTGCGTTGCCTTGGCCCAAACCGTGAACAATGGGCTAATACTTACAGCTAATGAAGAAGTAAGAAGGATGATAAATGGCAGCTAAGAAGACTGAGATGGACAAAATTAGAAACCTCGGCATTATTGCGCATATTGACGCCGGTAAGACAACCACGACCGAAGGCATTCTTTATCGCACCGGGCTGAAGCACAAGATCGGCGCCGTGCACGAGGGCGAGACGACGACCGACTGGATGGCCCAGGAGCGCGAACGTGGCATCACCATCGTGGCTGCCAGCGTGACCTGCTACTGGAAAGACCACCAGATCAACATTATTGATACTCCCGGCCACATCGACTTCACCGTCGAGGTGGAGCGCTCTTTGCGTGAGCTCGACGGCGCCTGCGTGGTGTTTGACGGCAAGATGGGCGTCGAAAGCCAGTCCGAGACTGTCTGGCGCCAGGCCGACAAATATGGCGTGCCGCGCATCTGTTTCATCAACAAGATCAACCAGACCGGCGGCGACTTCTACAAGTCGCTCGATACCATCCACCACCGCTTGAGCAAGCGCGCCTTCCCGGTGCATCTGCCAATCGGCTTTGAGCAGTCGGTCAACGGCGTGGTCGACCTGGTTGAGATGAAGGCTTACACCTATAAGGAGTTCACTGACCACGAGCTTATCGAGGGCGAAATCCCGGCTGACATGATGGACCAGGTCAACAAATACCGCTCGCTGCTGATTGAGAACGCCGTCGCCGAAGACGAAGCGATGCTCGAGAAGTATTTCGAAGTCGGCGAAGAAGGCCTCAGCACCGACGAAATCAAGCAAGCTATCCGCAGCGCCGTGCTGACCGGCAAGTTCTTTGCCGTCACCGGCGGCGACGGCCGCGGCGTCATTGTAGAAAAGCTGCTCGACATGGTCAACGACTATCTGCCCAGCCCGCTCGACAAGGGTTCGGTTTGGGGCACACACCCCAAGAGCGGCGACGAAATCGAGCGCAAGCCGACCGAGGCCGAGCCGTTCGCCTCGCTGGCTTTCAAAATTACGACCGACCCTTTTGTAGGGAAATTAGCGTACTTCCGCGTTTATTCCGGCAAGGTTTTGGCCGGCAGCTATGTCTTGAACAGCTCCACTGGCGAAAAGGAGCGCGTCGGTAGAATCGTCCGCTTGCAGGCTGACAAGCGCGAAGAAGTCCAAGAAGTTGGCGCCGGCGACATCGCCGCCACCGTCGGCCTGAAAGGCACCACAACCGGCAACACCTTATGCGACCCGAATAATCCTATCGTTTTGGAAAGCATTACCTTCCCGGAACCGCCGGTTAGCATCGCCATAGAGCCGAAAACCAAAGCCGACCAAGAGAAGATGAGCCTGGCACTCCAGCGTCTAGCCGAAGAAGATCCAACTTTCCGCATCAAAGTTGACCACGAAACCGGCCAGACCATCATCAGCGGCATGGGCGAGCTGCACCTCGAAATCCTGGTCGACCGCATGAAGCGCGAATTCAATGTCGAGGCCAATATCGGCCAGCCACAAGTGGCTTACCGCGAAACCATCCGCAAAGATGGCGTCGAAGTCCAGGGTAAATTCATCCGTCAGTCCGGCGGCCGCGGCCAGTACGGCGACGTCTGGCTGCGCCTCAGCCAGAACGAGGCCGGCCAGGGCTTCGAGTTCATCAACTCAATCAAGGGTGGAGTCGTGCCCAGCGAGTACATACCGGCTGTCCGCAAGGGTATAGAAGAGGCCATGAGCAACGGCGTCATCGCCGGCTATCCGGTGGTTGACATCAAGGCTGAGCTCTACGACGGCTCCTTCCACGATGTTGACTCCAGCGAAATGGCCTTCAGCATCGCCGGTTCGATGGCGCTGCAAGACGGCGTCAAGAAAGCCCAGCCGACGCTGCTTGAGCCCGTCATGAAAGTCGTCGTCGTCACACCCGAAGAGTTCATGGGCGACGTCATCGGCGACTTGAACAGCAAGCGCGGTCGAATAGAAAGCATGGAAGACCTCAGTGCCGGCAACAAGGAAATCACCGCTTTCGTGCCGCTAGGCGAAATGTTCGGCTACACCACCAACCTGCGCAGCGCCACCCAGGGCCGCGCCAGCTCCAGCATGGAGCTTGACCACTACGCCGACGTGCCGAACAACGTGGCCGACGCCATCATCGCCAAAAACGCCAAATAAATTGTTGTCATGCGGGAAAGCGAATTTACACGAATAGTCAAAGCACCTGAGGGTTGTTCTTTAGTTTGTTCTCCGTCAGAACGGGCCATCTGCTTAACAGAGGCCGGTCTCAGCGCTGCCCAGAATGTACTTGAGTCCAAAGGAGTAGAAGCCACTCACGGTGATTCTATTTTGGAGTGCGACGGCCCCAGGAGCGAAAATGGTGAAATGGTTTGTGGGATGGCTGGCAGTGTCCTTCTGATGCATGCCGATGGCTACATCGAAGTTGAGCTAAGCTGGGGAGATAATTCTGAAGAAGGAGCCTAGACTCTTTACAAGGCGACGGCTTTTCCCTATAATCAAAGGGTAAGTTTGTGTGGGTTATTCTATTCTCATGCAAAACAACTTATTAACGATAAATTTTTAAGGAGTGACAACTTATGGCAGACACTTTTGACCGCAGCAAGCCGCACGTCAACGTCGGCACCATGGGCCACGTCGACCACGGCAAGACTACTCTAACCGCAGCTATTACCGCTGTTTTGGCGAAGAAAATGCCTTCAGCCGTTAACAAGCCTATCGCTTACGACCAGATTGACAACGCGCCCGAAGAAAAAGCCCGCGGCATTACCATTGCCACCTCGCACCAAGAGTACGAGTCCGAGAAGCGCCACTACGCCCACGTTGACATGCCTGGCCACGCTGACTACGTCAAGAACATGATTACCGGTGCCGCCCAGATTGACGGCGCTATCCTGGTTGTCGGCGCCAACGACGGCCCACTGCCGCAGACCCGTGAGCACGTGCTATTGGCCCGTCAAGTCGGAGTACCTTATATTCTAGTGTTTCTTAACAAGATGGACTTGGCTGACCCCGAGTTGGTTGACCTAGTTGAAGAAGAGATTCGTGAATTGCTCGAAAAGAACGGTTTCGACAAGGACGCGCCTATTATCCGCGGCAGCGCCACCAAGGCTTTGGAGGGCGACGCCGACAGCGAGCAGGCCATCCTTGACCTCGTCAAGGCTATGGACGATTCGATTCCTGAGCCGAAGCGCGAGCTCGACAAGCCATTCCTGATGCCTATCGAAGACGTTTTCTCTATCAAGGGCCGCGGCACCGTTGCCACCGGCCGCATCGAGACCGGCGTGGTCAAAATCAACGACGAAGTGGAGATCGTCGGCATCAAAGACACGACAAAGTCAGTCGTTACCGGCATCGAAGCTTTCAAGAAGAGTCTCGACCAGGGGCAGGCTGGCGACAACGCCGGCATCCTGCTGCGCGGTATCGAGCGCGACGACATTGAGCGCGGCCAGGTTCTGGCCAAGCCCGGCACCATCACGCCACACACCGAGTTCGACAGCGAAGTCTACATCCTGATCAAAGAAGAGGGCGGCCGTCACACACCGTTCTTCAAGGGTTACAAGCCTCAGTTCTACTTCCGAACCACCGATGTTACGGGTGAGGTTGAGCTGCCAGCCGACAAGGAAATGGTTATGCCAGGCGACACCGTGACCTTCAAGGTCAAGCTGCTAGCCCCGATCGCCATGGAGCAAGGTTTGCGCTTCGCCATCCGCGAAGGCGGCCGCACAGTCGGCGCCGGCGTTGTCACCAAGATCATCAAGTAAGCTGATCAGAACAACCTTTAAGAGCCCTTAAAAGAGGGCTCTTTTAAATCCAAGCAATTAGTTGTATAGTAGCCACTCAATGAATGGCTACGAACTCGAAGATGCCTGTCTTATGGAAGAAGTCTTGATAGCTGGTGGGAGCATGGAAGGCGATGCTGATGTAGCTATCGCAGAAATTAATAATCACATCAATAGAGTCTCAAGCATAGATTCCGACCGAGGGCTTCTTACCACTGTCTGCGCCAAGTGCGCCGTTATGTTCACAATCGATAGAGACCAGAATATTAAGCCAAGTTACCGAATTCCCTGTGGCACTGACTCACGTATTACCAGAAACCCGAATGTTGCTGTTTTGGAAGTTATAACTCCTCGCGGCGCTCAGCAATACTTTCGAACAACTCCTCTGCCCAAGGGAATTCTGCCAAAAAGCTTCACTAGCTAAGCATTACTAGTAACGAGAGGCGTTTTGTTGTACAATAGCTACATCACTAACTCTGCTGACTAAAAGTCACTTGTGAGAAACCGAGAGATGTTACAGCAGCTAAGCCAAGCTTAGAAAGGAACACCACCTATGGCAGACGCCAAACCGGCCGAAGGCAAGCAGCGGATCCGCATCCGCCTGAAAGCCTACGACCACAAAGTAATCGACCAAGCGTCGAAGCAAATTATTGACACCGCACTGCGCACCGGCGCATCATTGGCCGGGCCAATCCCGTTGCCGACGCGCAAGAGCACCTTCACCGTCGTGAAGAGCCCCCACGTATATAAGAAAGGCCGCGAACAGTTCGAGATGCGCATCCACAAGCGCCTGATTGACGTGTTCGAACCGACACCCAAGACCATCGACAGCCTGATGAACCTGTCGCTCCCGGCCGGCTGCGATGTCGAAATCAAGATGTAGCCATGCAAAAAGGAGAGTTCATCACGCTTGGGTTTACGGACAAATCACGCGATGTCCGAATCCAAGGCCCACTTTCCATTTTAGAAACTACGCTTATTCCGCGGCCGCAGTTCGGTAAAGGTGCGGAAGGTCCAGAAACTGTCCCAGGCAATATTCACCAGGAAAAAGCCGCGACAATTTTGTCTTTCGAGCCCTGGGTCTTTGAATCGGATAGGGAGTTTAGCAATTACGGATTAACAGTTCAAGAGCACCTCGGCTCGTTAAGCATAAGAATTACTGACGACAGGAGTAAGAATAACATTCGCCATGGTTAAAAAGCCTGCTACCGAGCAAGCGGTGGGGTCGGAACCTGAACTTGTCGGTGTTGAACCTCAAGGTAGGATTCGAATCGCGCTGGCCGGTCACTTTGCGTGTCTTATTTTTCGGCCGCCTCTCAGCCCCGCCGAAGTTGACTCTTTCAACTCTGTGCAGAATGGCCATATTTCAGAGCCAATCTGGCAAGGGAGGATTAAGCTGAAGGGTGAGCCAAGCGATGCCGTAGTCTGGCACAAGAAGAATTTTGGCTGGAATTCCAAAGACCGGCTGGAAGCGCTCCAGTCCTTTGCACACGAAGAGGTTGCGCCACGCCTTCCGAACAGGAAGCTACGGGACAAGCCATTCGAACTGGGTGATAAAGCTATAAACTTTTTTAAAAAAAGAGAGAAAGAACACGCTGGCTCGCTTCCTAAATGGGATACAAGCTTTTAAAGTCTTAGTGTAGAATTTGCAACAGGTTGACAGGGGTAACTGGCGCGTGTTACTCTAGTAGAATATCTCGACAGGACGTGTCCTTGGTGTACGTTCGCAGGTCTACCAGAAACAGAGGTAGAAACCGCCCGACACCAAGCATTTTTATGTCAACCCGAGATTTAAATAGGACTAGAAAGGCCCAATGAAAGCATTAATCACACGCAAAGTCGGCATGACCAGTACCATCGGTGAAGACGGTGTGGTGCAGGCTGTTACCTTGCTTTCAGTTGCCGAGCACACTGTTTTGGCGCACAAGACCGACGAAAAAGACGGCTACACTGCCGTGCAGGTAGGCGCCGAGACGGCCAAGAAGCTCAGCAAAAGCGTCGCCGGGCATGTCAAGGCCGCCAAGGTGACCCCGAAGATTATCCGCGAATTCCGCACGCCTGAGATTCCAGAAGAACTGAACGTCGGCAGCAAAATCAGCGCCGACGTTTTCAGTGTGGGCGATTCCGTCAGCGTAACCGGCACCACAAAGGGCAAAGGCTGGGGCGGCACCATCCGCCGGCACAACTTCCATCGCGGCCGCAAGACGCATGGTGGCGGCAGCTACCGGCGTCCTGGCTCGATCGGCTCCATGTATCCACAGCATATTTTCAAAGGCACTAAGATGGCCGGCCAGCTGGGTCACGACCAAGTCACCGTTAAGAACCTTAAGGTTGCCTTGGTCGATACCGAGCTCGGAGTCATAGGCGTAACCGGTGCTGTTCCTGGCCCTCGCAAGAGCATCGTGCTCGTCAAGGAGGCCAAGTAATGAGCCGCCTGTTCCACATAGTCAAGCCAGTCTCAGTGGTCGCTATTATGGCCGCCGGCGTGTTTTACCGCTTTTTGCTGAAGTCTTTGGCGCGCGGAGGTGAAGCGTAATGGCGACCGCTACTTTCACCAAGGCCGGCGCAAAGGCCACGACTCCCGCCAAGCTCGACAAGGCCGTATTTGGCGTCGAGGTCAAGAACCACGAGCTTCTCAAGGCGGCCTACACCGCTTATTTGGCTAATGGCCGCGTGAACCTGGCCGTCACTAAAAAGCGTGGCGAGGTCCGCGGCAGCAATATCAAGCCCTGGCGCCAAAAAGGCACCGGCCGGGCCCGCTTCGGCTCGCGCTACAACCCTATCTGGCGCGGCGGCGGCATCGTGTTCGGCCCGACTGGCAACGAGAACTATTCCAAGCAACTCAACACGCAGGCTAAGCGCACGGCTATCCGCCAGGCGTTGAGCGTCAAGGCCGACAGCATAGTCGTGATTGAGGATTTAGTCTCTAAAGAAGGCAAGACGGCCGACCTGGCCAAACTGCTCAAGAAAATCGGCGCGGAGCGGAATGTTCTGCTGGTTGTCGAAGAAAAATCCCCGGAACTGCTGCGCGCTTCGAGCAACCTGCCCAATGTGCAAATCGTCAGTGCCAAGTTTGTGAACGTATACGACGTGCTGAACGCCGACTGTATGGTGTTTACGCAGCCGGCGCTCAAGGCCACTACGGCCTGGCTTACCGGCAAAGCCGAAGCCGCTCAGTCTGATCGATCCGGCAAGGAGGCAAAATAATGAGCAAAACCGTTATTTTGCGCCCCCGCCTGAGCGAGAAGACCTACGGCCTGGCCGAAAGCCGCGTCTACGTGGTCGATATCCCTAAAGATGTAAACAAGCACACCGTGGCACGCGCCATCGAGTCGCAGTTCGACGTCAAGGTCAGCAAGGTCAACATCACCAACATCCCCGGCAAATCCAAGCGCACCATGAGCCTGACCGGCAAGCGTTATGCCAACACCTATGGCCAACGCACCGGCATCAAGAAGGCTTACGTCACCCTGGCCGAAGGCAACAGCCTGCCGTTCTTCGCTGCTGTCGAAGAAGCCGAAGCTAAAGAAGAAGCCCTGCAAGAGAAGGTCGACAAAGCCGCCACCAAGCAAGCCGCCAAGGAATCCAAGCAAGAGACTAAGAAGCCCCGCCGGGGCCTGTTGGGTGGCCGGCGTGGCGGAAGACGCGGAGGCGATAAGTAATGGCTATCAAGCAATACAATCCGACTACTCCTGGTCGCCGCGGTATGACAACGCAGGATTTCGACAGCATCACGACCAAGAAACCTTTGCGCTCGTTGCTGGCGCCTAAGCGCCGTGGCAACGGCCGCAATAACCAGGGACGCATCACTACTCGTCATAAGGGCGGTGGCGCCAAAAAGTTTTACCGTATTGTCAACTTTAAGCTGGCTAACGGTGTAACCGCCACTATTGA
>DATIHM010000002.1:0-1760 GCA_035480695.1 Candidatus Saccharimonadia bacterium | reverse complement strand
CATCACTTGTCAGGTGGCCTACATCGGTGATGTTCATAACCCAGTTGGTCTTTAAACCTGCGGCGTGCAGGGCCCGGATCAAGGTATCCATACGAATGTACGTAAACCAGTGACCCACATGCGTATAGTCGTACACCGTCGGCCCGCAGGTGTAGACCGTCACCTCATCCGGATGCTGCGGCTGGAGCTCCTCAACCTGTCGCGTAAGCGTGTTGTACAGCTGCATTATGACTTAGACTCCAGCTTATCGAGTAACTGCTGAGCAAAGGCTAGGCAGTCGGTCTTAACTTCGTCAAACGGTCGGCTCCCGACTACTTTAAAACCACTGGCAAAGGCATGGCCGCCGCCGCCCATGTGCTCGGCTAATTCGGCGGCTATGCTCGCGCCGGGATTGGCGCGAATGGCCCCGGTGATTTTGCCGTCGTCGTAGTGTTTGAAAACAATCGCCACTTGGACACCCGCGGTTTGCAGCATGTCGCCTTGAATAAGTGGCGCTGGGTTGTAGAGGGGGCTGTATTCGTTGATCTCCGTTTGCGGAACGGTGACACTGGCCAGCTTGCCGTCGTCGCTAAACTCCGTGCGGCTGATCAGCTGGGCCTTGTACCGATATATTGCCGGCTGCATCTTGCCGAATTCCCGGCGTAGCTCTTCCAGCTGCGGCCGGTCAACACCGTGGTCAATAAAGTCCGCCATAATGCGATAGGTGTCGGCAGAAGCCAGCTGGTTGGTTAAGCCTTGGGTGTCGCCTAAGATTGAACTCATCAAGTAGACTTGGGCGGCAGGCGGAACTGGCCACTGCAGCTGCTGGGCCAGGAGCCAGATCAGCTCGCCAGTCGAGGCCCGCGTGTGGTCATTAATAATGACAGTAGCGAACGGCACGCTGTTCTCCACGATTTCGTGATGATCCAGCACAACGCACGGACGGGCAGCTAACCACCCCTGTTGGCCGCTATCCGCCAGTTTCTCAAACAGCGTCATGGTGGAAGCGTCCACAATGATACTGGCGTCGAACTTCGCCGGCAGGTCTTTTTGCACCCGATCCCAGCCGCTCAAATACCGGAGATAGGTTGGCATATCCGTTGCTCCGTACAGATACGGTTCTTTGCCCATTTCGCCCAGCAGGTTCTCTAGCGCCAGGGCGCTGCCCAGGCTGTCGGCATCGGGATTATCAGCTTGGACGATGACTATTTTATGGGCTTCGTCAACAATTTTCCGGATTTGGGCGGCTTCAGGATAATCGCTCATGACACTAGTATAGAGGACAGCTCCGCTTCAGAACACCTCTTTAAAGGGCCTGGCGACCTTCTAGGGCGCGGCCAAGGGTAATTTGATCGGCATATTCCAGATCAACACCAATGGGCAGGCCGCGCGCCAGACGAGTGATTTTGACTTTACGGTCACCGATCTGCTGCTGAATATATAGGGCCGTGGATTCGCCCTCAACGCTGGCATTGGTGGCCAGAATAATCTCTGTAACTTTGTCATTATCAATACGCTTAGCCAGTTCCTGCACGTGCAGTTGCTCCGGTCCAACGCCGTCGATCGGCGAGATCAGGCCGCCCAACACATGATAGGTGCCATGAAATTGCCCGGTTTTTTCTAGAGCCACCAGGTCAAAGGGTTCGGCCACCACGGCCACGGTTTTTTTGTCGCGGCGGGGGTCTGTATATAAATCTGATACATCCTGTCCAGCGGGAACCAGGGCAAACGTCACCTTGCAGTAGCCAAAGCCCTCACGTAAGGCTTCCAGGGCGGCTGCT
>DATIHM010000001.1:0-16926 GCA_035480695.1 Candidatus Saccharimonadia bacterium | reverse complement strand
AGTTGCGGCTCGGTCAGTGCCGTGCCGGCCGTGGCCACGACTTGCCGAACGCCGGCCTGATGGCTGGCAATCACATCCAGATTCCCTTCAACCAAAACCACGAATTTGGATTTGCGGATCGATTCTTTGGCCAGGTGCAGGCCGTAAATGTGGCGGCTCTTATCATACAGAACCGTTTGCGGCGTGTTGATGTACTTCGGCGCTTCAGGGTCGTCGTCGAGCAGCCGGGCCGTGAAGCCGATTACCCTGCCCTGCGGATCCTGCAGCGGCACCATCAGCCGGCCGCGGAACATGTCCTGCGTGCCGCCGCGGTAGCTCTGTGCACTCAGCCCGGCCTGCTTCAGTTCCGAGTCCGTAAAACCTTTGGTTTTGGCGAAATCGGCCAGCGCCTGGCCGGTGTTAGGCGAATAGCCGAGCCGCCATTCCAGCGCCGTCTCTTTAGTGTAGGCGCGCTTCTTCAAGACGTATTCCAGCACCCTTTTGTTCTGCGATAATTGGACCTGGTAAAACCGGGCGGCGGCTTCAAGCAATTCATAGAGGCGCTCCTTGTTCGGGCCGCCGCGCCGCGGCGCCGAGCGGTATTGCTCGATGTCGATGCCAGCCTTGCGAGCTAGCAGCTCGAGCGCACCTTTGAAGTCAAGCCCTTCGACTTCCATCACAAAACTGAACATATTACCGCCCTTGCCCGACGAAAAATCGTGCCATATCTGTTTTTCGGGGCTGACCACGAAGCTTGCTGTCTTTTCGTTGGTGAACGGGCTGAGGCCTTTCCAGTTGCGGCCGGCCCGCTTTAGCGGTACATACTCACTGATAACATCCTCGATGCTTAGGCGTTGCTTGACCTCATCAACCGCGTCCATAGTACAACCATTGTACGCCAGCCCACCGGCGCAAGCATGAGTAGATTAATGCTGAGGCTGGTTGCCGTTTGCCCGTTCGTTCTTTTCGCGGACTAAATAACCATTCCAGCTAGGATCCCCATTCAGGGCAGGTGCTCCCAACATATCTAGGATAGTAACCGCACCTTCGGCTTGGTGTATCACGTTGTCTGCATCGATTAACTTTTGGATCCTACGCTCCTCTCCCATCTGGTTAGCCTCACGTTTTATTTGGAAATGCGTGTTTATAAGGTAGGAAATGTGTTCGCCCGCTTTCTCAAGCCTATCAAGGCGAAATTTTGTTTCAGGTCCCTCTGATTGCAAGCTTGGTTCTCCTGGTTTTGCGGACTGCCAGGCAGCGCGGGCCAGCACGCCGGCAGCCGATAGCCTAAAGCCTCGACGGAAATTGCGGCCGAGAAAGCCGCTTTCGGCTGATTCCGGACGGAAGGCCATGGCCGCCACTGCGCCGGCAGCCGCCGCCATTCCTAGTACGAACCGCCGGTCACCGCTCTCAATCTGTCCGCGCAGCCAATCCACACCAGAATCTATACGTTCCCGCCAGTTCTCCATATAGAGGATTATTGACCGCGAGCCACTCCGATGCAAGCACTAGCGGCTTACCTTTTATCGAATCCTGTTTTAAATAGGTTATCTACAAGTGCCGGGATGGATTTATCGAATATTGGCAGCTTTTTAGCGACCCAGTCCACGTTTGTCTCGAATCCTTCTGGCGCCGGAATACCACTATTGTCGCCTAATGCAGCAAGCCCTGTGGCTACGCCTGACACTAACCAGGATAATTTACGGCGCCGCTCTGTTTGTGCATTATTTCTCCCAAACCACCGCCTACCGGGCCCCCTATGCATGACTTCAAAATTAAGGTCACGGGCTTGGAACGCTGTAACTTCGAGCCATTTGTAAAAGTTATTAGGATTTGAAAGTAGGTTCGTTAGCGTAAGCGTCTCGGTTACTTCTGGTGGATCGTCGAAGACATCAGGCCAGTCTTCCTCCTCAGTCGGCCCATCGGCTCCGTCTGCCCCTTCAGTCTCTTCGGCTCCGTTTGGTAACTCCCCGGCGGGTTCGGTGGCTGGAGCTGGCCCGTCCTCATCGTCAAATGCATCTGGCCATGGTCCGGCTGCGTCGTCAGTCTCTTCCGGCTTTTGTTCGGCTGTCCAATCGAACTGTTCGGCGCCCAGATTTGGCCAGCGCTGGCTTTCTGACGGTGTAGGTGGCTCATTGACATCACCTAGCCCTTCCGAGCGCTGAGTAGCCAGGGCTATGGCGGTTAGGCCCGCGAGTTTTACGCCTGTTCCTGCCACACGCCTGAAAAAACCTTTTTCAGATGAGCCGTTGCCTCTGCCCGTTAGGACATAGCTTGTGACCATCCCGGCACCAGCGGCTAAGCCGAGTATTTTGGATTGGTTCCCGTTCTCGTATTCCCGGTTCAGCCACTCCATACCAGAAGTTATACCCTCTTGCAAACTCATATAAATGATTATTGACCCCTTGCCTTGCCAATGCAAGCATGAGCGTTTTAAGCGGCGATTGGCAGTTCGGGTTCGGCCATTTGCTGCCTGGCAATAGCTCCGGTCTCGTCAGCCCTAAGGATACGAACCATGGTCATGCGCCAGGCTGCGCCTGGGTGCATGTAGTCGATATGGAGCCATCTTTCGGAAGGATACAGGCCGCCGTCACCGACGGCGTGTATTACGGCATGGACGACATCCAAATACTCTTTTGATTGGCCATGGCCCCACTGGCCTATGTTTTGCTCGGGAACTTCATTTTCTTTATATTCGGAGCCAATGAAGTTCGGGTGGCGCTGACGGTAAGCCTGCTCGATGGCCGCTAGAACACGACGGCCTTGGCCCTGCTTGCCAAAGCGAGGGTCTACTTGAAGCGTATTGGCAGCCTGTAATGCTTTAAGTTTAGCTTCCTGGGTACCGGTGTTTACGGCTATTCCAGCAAGCAGCCTGGTCTTGTTATCGAAACCAGGCTCTTCGGCCAATTCGCGGATTAACTCGCCAGCCATTTGGCATAATAATCCGCCCGGTCTGGCGGTTTGTCAAGCTTCGGCTTTGGCTGGTTTTTGGGGATTTCGGATGCCAATGAGCGAGATGACGCCGCCGCCGGCCAGCAGGCCGACGACTGTTATCAATCCACTGTGGAACGCCGTGACCGAGGCGCTGGTGAGGGCATCTTTGAATCGCTGGTCGTGCTGGTAAGGCGCCGGCGGCGTCGTTTCCAGGCTGACTTGCTTGGCGGAATCAACAGCGCCGTGTGACACCGCGGTGCTGGCCATCTTCTGGTCGACGATGTGTGCGAACTGCGCGGCGATGACGGCGCCGACCGCTGCCACGGCCAGCAAGCCGGCAATCCGGGCAACTGCGTTGTTCACGGCTGAGGCGATTCCAGCCTGCTCTTTAGGCACGTCGCCCAAAATGGCGGCCGTAAGAGGTGCGACCGTTACGGAAAGGCCGATTCCGAACACCACGATGCCCGGAAAAACCTGCGTCCAGTAGTTGGCCTGGGCATTCGTCATCAGCAGCAGCGCAAAACCGACGGCGCCGATGATAGGACCGGTTCCCATGAACAGGCGCGGGCCGTACTTGCCCGCCAGGGCGCCCATCCGCGGCGACAAAACGAACATAATCAGCGTGATGGGCAATCCAGCCAATCCGGCCTGGAGCGCCGTGTAACCGCCGACCTGCTGCAGGAAAACCACCAGGATGAACGTCGCGGCCGACAGCCCGGCGTAAATCGACAGCGTCGCCACGTTGCCGACACTGAAATTGTGGTTTTTGAACAAACTTAGTGGCAGCATCGGGTGTTCGGCCTTCTTTTCGTACACTAAGAAACCGGCGAAAATCGCCACGCCGAGCACTAGCGGCAGATAAATCGTCGGGCTGCCCCAGCCGTAATGCGACTGCTCAATCAGGGCATAAACCGGACCGCCGAGACCCAGCACACAAAGCAGCGCACCGAAGTAATCGACCGGGGTTTTGTGCCCCGTGTCCTTAACGACTTCGATGTTGCGCATCAAGTAGAGCGTGATGGCGATCGGGATGACGTTGATGGCGAAAATCCAGCGCCACGAGGCTTGGTCGACCAGGATGCCGCCGACCAGCGGACCGAGCACGAAGGCGATGCCCGTCCAGGCCGTCCAGCTGCCGATGGCCTTTCCCTGAGCCGGCCCCGAAAAGGCCGAGATAATCATGGCCAACGAGCTGGGCACCAGCAGCGCGCCGGCGATTCCCTGCAGGGCGCGGAAGATAATCAAGGAGGTGCTGTTCGGCGCAAAGGCACAGAGCAGCGAGGCGACCCCGAAACCCATCAGCCCCAGCGAGAGGATTTTTTTGCGGCCCAACAGGTCGCTCAGCGAGCCGGCAATCAATATCAGCGAACCCAAGGTTAACAGATAAGCATCGACCACCCATTGCTGGGCAGCCAGGCCGCCGCCGAGGTCGCGCTGGATGGCCGGCAGCGCCACATTCACGATGGCGCTATCTAGAAAAGCCACGAACGACCCCAGAATCGCCACTACCAAAACCAGCCTCTGCTGACTCGTCATGCCTACAGCATAGCAGACCGCACCAAGCGTTTCCTCTTATGGTTTATAATAGTGCCATGCCTCCGCAAGACCAGCCGCCACAGCAGCAACCGGCGCCGCACCCTGGTGGCTCGTATGAGTTCATCATGAACCCTGCCCCGCCGCCGAAAAAGCCGCTGTTCGGCGGAGCCGATTCCACACTCAAGCGCGTCGGCCTCTTCGGGGGTGGTTTCTTAGTCCTCATTATCCTGATAGCCGTCGGCAAGAATGTCATCGTCGGCAAGCCGAAGCTCGACAGCCTGGTGACCGTCGCCCAGGACCAGCAGGAACTCATCCACCTGGCCACCGAAGCCAGCCAGCAGCAGAACCTGTCGGCCGACAACAAGAACATGATTGCCACCGTCAACCTCAGTATCACATCGGTCCAGTCAGACCTTATGGCCTATTTCAGCGACAGCAACTTCAAAGTTAACGCCAAAACCCTCAACCTCGGCATCAGCAGCAGCCTCGACACCCAGCTGACTAACGCCGCCACGGCCGGCACCTACAACCAAAGCCTGCAAGATGCCATGAAACAGGAACTGAACAACTATATCGGCGACATGCAGCAAGCCTACACCCAGCTTAAGGGCCCGAAAGTCCGCTCCCTGCTCAGCAGCGACTACAACCAGGCCAAGCTGCTGCTCAACCAGCTCAACGATTCCACAGCCGGCATCTAACCGGCGACCAGGTCGTAACTGTGGCGGATTAGCCCCTGCACCTCGTCCCACTCCAGCTGGCCGCTCAGCACCAGCGTGTTCCAGTGCTTTTTGTTGAGGTGGTAACCGGGCATGACCTCGATGTAGCGTTCGCGCAGAACTTTGGACAGTTGCGGATCGGCTTTAAGGCTCAGCCGCACCGGCGTCTTGCCCTCGCTAATCAGCGCGAACATCTTGCCCTCGCCCTTCGGGCCGACCTTGTAAACCGCCACGCCCTCGCCGAACGGGTAATCCAAGTAGCTGTTCGGCATGCTCAAGATGTAGTCTTCGACTGTTTTGTGATCCATTAAGCCAATTATATCAACAACGGGCGGAAGAATCTTGACTTTTTAACAAGCTTGTGCTAATATAGGAATAGCTAACCCAAACCAAAAATGAACGAAACCGCAACCCAAAACGACCTCAGCACCAGGAATAGCGCCCTCGCCATCCAAGATGACGTCATCGCGTCTGAGCTGCACCCCAAAACCGCGCCTGAGGATGCGCAACTGGTTATCGAAGCCTTCAGGATGAAGCGCCAGTTTAGACAGCTGCGCGCCTTGCCTGAAACTACAAATCCAGAACCGAAGTTACTTACCGAGGCTGCTGCTTCGGCAAAAGCTGCCGCTCCTGAAACACCTCAGCGCAAACTGAAGTTGCCCGGTTAGCACCCGTTCGTAACGGTGATGGTCGTGCTGGTCGAGTTGCTGTTGCTGGCACTGCCGCTGGTGGCAGTGCCAGGGCTGGTGTTTCCGTTTGAGCTGGCGCTGCCCGACGTCGCCGTCTGGTGCGAATTATCGTTCACGTTGACGGTCGTGTGGTTGTTCGTCTTGCCCGGGCACTGGTTCGTGCTGGCCGCTACGGAAAGGTTGTTCGGCCCCAAAGTTACAGTATTGCTCTGGATTAAGGCAAGAGCCTGCTGCCACATGAACAACGCCAGTACGACAAAAACTATTCCGGCCACCGAGGCCACGAACTTTTTGGAATGCGACTGGAGTTCAGGCGGCCCGAACCCTGGCAGCCGGTAAGGCTGTAGAGATTTCAGGTAATCCGCCATGCGCTTCACTTCTTCTGCCATCATAAACATGGCCGGGATATATATCATCAATAGGAGTCCCACGGGCTGCTTACCCCAGACTAACCAGCTCCCCAGATGAGGTGCATGCCAGATGACTTTCCCTATTACGCTGCCGCTAGAAATGGCCATATCGTTCGATTTGTTTGCGTCACCTTTTGTGACAAAACCCGGGACCTTACCGTTAATCATGTAGGTTTTTACGACTCTATGAGAAACAGTTTGCTGTACATGTTGCGGATTGATGTAGGTGATGACGTCCCCGACCTTCAAAGAAGATGCAGGGACGCGGTGCACCAGCACCAATGAACCTGGCGTAATAGCCGGGCGCATACTGCCTGTTGGTATGGACAAGGCCTTAAAGCCAGTTCCCGACCAACTGAACAGCAGCACCACTAGCCCGGCTATTACTAACAGGGCAATACTTAAACTTGTGACGACTCGTTTGAGCACAATCACTACCCTCCTTGTCTAGCTAAGTACTACTTTTACTTATTGATTACCGACAAAGTCGATGTCAAACGATTTTACGCTCCCCGAGCCGCTAAAGCTCGAGTTCAACGTCGCTGTAGCCGTGCAATTTACAGGGCTATTAGTTGGTAGCTGCGACCCTGGGAAATTAACCGGGCTGGAGTATTGGTCAAGTGTGCCGGATAGTTGGCCAATTGTAGGACAATTCAGCGTTAGCGTAACCTGATTAGGTGCTATCACTGACCCCGTAAAGTTTGTTGGAATCTGGGCTGTTATCGTTAATGGAATGTCGCCTGTGTTGTCTAGGCAGAAGTTGACCGGAGCCGACGTCGTCCCCGGAACAAGTTTCACATTGGTAAATCCTGGCGTACTTGTGGTGTTGCCGCCTGGACAGCTGGTGCCTGCCCCAATCGCCAGCGCGGCTGTTGCCGAACTAAGCGTGTTCGGCGACAAAGCCACCGTGTTCGACTGCAGGGCCGCAAACGTCACTCCGCCCACGAGTGCCGCAATCGCCCCCATTGTCCCCACGGCCCGCGCCAAAGGATTAATTTTACTGATTTTAAGCATGCCCACCCCCTCTCATTAATTTATAAGCCTAATTTTAGGGGGCGGCTGGACGTGTGTTAGTCCAATTTCTTACTGGTTTTTAGTGGTAATTCTTACTGGTTCTTGAGCCACTCGAGATAGTGTTGCAGCTCGGCGATGCTGGCCTGGATGTCATCGAAGGCGCGGTGCACTTCCTTTTTTTCGAAGATGACTCCGTATTTGCCCTGCATGACGATTTTCCAGGCGCTGACGTCGAGCATGCGGTAATGCAGTTTGAGGTCGAGCTCGGGCCACCACTGGCGGATGAACGCACGGTCGTTATGGATGCTGTTACCGGATAGCACGGCCGGCTCGCTGCCGAAATTTTGTTCGACCAGGTTGATGAGCTCCTGCTGGACTTGTTCGGGCGACTTGCCCTCAGCCGATTTGCGCAGCAGCTCGTCGCGGTTTTCGGGGAAATCTTTCCACCAGATATTCTTCTGCATGCGATCCAGCACCAGCTCGCGCGGCTGGTTGATGCAGGCCTCGTAGCTGGCCAGGGTTTTGAAGTCGAAGTCAGTGACTTCGGCCGCCACCTCGAGAATCACATCCTCGCGGGGGTCTAAACCAGTCATTTCCAAGTCGACCCACAGCAGCTTCGTCGGAACCGCTTTTTTGTCTATCATTGCCTACAATCATAGCAGAATCTTTAGGCCAGGGCCGGCTCGACCTCGCGCTCGCGCGCTTCGGTCAGCGCGTTGCTGTACCACTGCAACTCTTTGAGGAGCGTTTCCAACGCGGCTTGCGGGCCGTATGGGCTGTTCCTTTCTTCTTCGGACAGGTTGCCGTCTTCGTCGATTTTCTCGCTCATGTGGTTCATGGCCACGCCGGGAATGGTCGGCATCGGCACCATGCGGCTTTCGGACAGGATTTCTTTGAGGGCCACCTCGGCGCGGGCGCCTCCGGCCGAACCGTGCGAGACGACAGCCGCCGGCTTGCGGCTCAGCTGCCAGTCAACGTAATCGATGGCGTTCTTTAGCGCACCCGGCACGCCGTGGTTGTACTCCGGCGTCACGAACACGTAGGCTTCGAACTCTGCCAGCTTGTCGAGCCACTTCTGTGCCTGGGGCGCGACCTTGCGGTTCGGGTTATAGCGCGGACTGACCGGTTCGTCGAAAAGTGGCATCGGATAGTCGCGCAGGTCGACCAACTCGGCCTCAACATCGTCCATCGCCTCTAAAGTTTTCAGGACCCATTTGGCCTGGGCCGGCGTTTTGCGCCCTTCCCTTATGGCTCCGATAATGACTGCTACTTTCATGGATTGCACCCTCCTGTGCTATACTTTATATAGTTATTAACTAACTTCAGTATAGGCCCAATACTATACTTTGTAAAGCTATGAAATCTATCTCTGTTACGAAACCAATCGAGCCCAAAGTCGGCTGCATCGCCAGCGCGATGCAGATCGTCGGGAACAAATGGACGGCGTTAATCTTGCGAGACCTGTTCAGCGGGCCGAAGCGATTCTGTGAGCTGGAGAAGTCCGTAGGGAGCATCAACCCGCGCACCCTGTCGCAGCGTCTTGATGATTTGGAAGAGCATGGCATAATCAACCGCCAGAGTTTCGCCGAAGTACCGCCGCGCACCCAATATTCCCTCACCGAAAAAGGCGAAGACCTGCTGCCAATCCTGCAGCAGATGGCCACTTGGGGCACCAAGTACTACGACCAGGGCAACTGCTAATTATTTCTTTTCTTTGAAGTCGAGAGAGGCGGAGTTGATGCAGAAGCGCTTGCCGGTGGGCTGGTCGGGCGCATCGTCGAAAACGTGGCCGAGGTGCGAGCCGCAGTTGGCGCAAACGACCTCGACACGGTGCATGCCGTGGCTGTCGTCGTCTTGCAGCCGGACGTTTTTGGTGGCGGCCACGTCGTAAAAGCTCGGCCAGCCGGAACCACTGTCGAACTTGGTGTCGCTTTTGAAAACGACCTGTCCGCAGACGGCACAGGTGTAGTCGCCCGTCTTGTGGTTCTGCAGCAGCTTGCCGGTAAAGGGCGCCTCGGTGCCCTTTTCGCGCAGGATGTGGTACTGCTCCGGCGACAGCTTTTTCTTGAGCTCGTCTTCGTCTACATCTATCATTCGTCTACCTCGTGTGCTTCCACTTCTTTCTCGAGCTTATCCAATTTGAATAGCTTATAAATAGCATAGATTGACGCCAGCACGAATATGAAACTTAACAGCGCGTAAACGAAAGCGCCCCAGGTGAAGGCCTGCGTGCGGCCGTGGAACGTTATGTGGAATTGGCGCGCGCTAAGCGCCTCGCCGAACACCAGGTTGAAAAGCGGGTCTATGAAGCTGGCGATGAGTTGTTTGACGAGTGTCTGGGCCTGCAGACCGATAACGAAACCGATGGCCACGCCGACGACGGCGTTGTGCTTGAGGAAGTTGACGAAGCCGGTGGCGAATTCGTTCGGCACTTCGACGATGAAGGTGCCGCGTTTGGTCTGGCGCACTTTGTGGCGGTGGTGCGGGTCTTCCAGATAAACTGGGCCGCCGGTTGCGTGGTTGTGCTTGTTCGAATCTGCCATGTATCCCCTTATGCTTACATTCTATCAGGCGCGGCGATGCCGAGCAGCCCCAGGCCGGCTTTCAGCTTGTCGGCGTAGTTGGCAACCAGGGCCAGGCGCACGTTTTGCCGCTCATCATCGATGACGCGGTTGTGCTCGTAAAAACCATTGAAGGCTTTGGCCAACTCGTAAAGGTAGGTGGCGATGTGGTGCGGCATGAGCTCGCCTGTCGCCCTGTTAACGACCTCTGTATATTCGCCGAGTTTGCGCGCCAGCGAGCGCTCATCGGGCTGAAGCTCAGCGTTATCGAGGCTGCCCTGGTTTTCGGTTTTGGCCAGGATTGAGCGGGCGCGGGCGTGCGCATACTGCAGGTACGGGCCACTGTTGCCTTCCAGGCTGACCGATTCCTTCGGGTCATAAACGATGTCGCCGCCCATGCGGTTCTTCAGGAAGGCGTACTTGACCGCGCCCAGCACGGTGTCGTCGTTGTCTTGGCCGGTCAGCTCCTTGTTGGCATGGGCGGCAGCGTCAATTACATCCTCGGCACGTAAAATATTCCCTTTGCGGCTGCTCATCTTTTCGCCGCCTTGTAATTTGACCAGGCCGTGTGTCAGATGGCTCGTTGCTTGAACCAGTTCAGGAGCGAATTGCCCCATGCTTTTAAGTACCACGGCCATGTATTGAGCCTGTTCGTTCCCCGTAATAACGACCGATTTGTCGAAGTCGTAGTCACGTTTCTTGAGCATTATCAGGCCGATGTCTTTAGCTTCGTAAGTCGGCAAGCCCTCGGAATTGATGAAAACGCGGACGTGCAGGCCGTATTTTTCGCCGTCAAATATGATGGCGCCGTCGCTTTCTTGGTAAACATCCGGAACATGCTCGCGCACGGTTTGTAGGCCAACTGGTGCCGTTTCACTTTCCGGATAATATTTTTCGAAGTGGCTGCCGATGCGGGCATAAAATTTATCGAAGTAATCGTAGCTCCACTGGCGGGTTGTCCAGTAAATTTGTGCGAACGGCGAATCGTGGTCATTGTCGTTGTGCAGTGCGTAAACCCGTTTGTTGAGTTCGATGATTTGGGTTTTGGCCGACTCGTCGTCTTCGTAGGCGTTAGTGCCATTTATGTAAGCTTCGGCCAGCCATTCTGAGCGCTGGTCTTCCGGGATTTCGTTGAGCTTGTCTGGATTTTCGCCACCGAGTTCTTTTAGAATGGCCCACATTGTTTTGCCGACGTGCAGGCCGACATCACCACCGAAGTTAACTCGGTGTACTTCCCCGCCGGCGTTATCTAGCAGGTTGGCGATGGCGTCACCGACGACGCTGGTGTATAGGTGGCCGGCGTGCAGCACTTTGAAGGGATTGGGGTCGGAATATTCGGCCACGACGGTTTGGCCGGCCAGGCTTTTGGCCGGTTGCTCGCTGAGTGCCGCGAGCAGGGCCGCGTCGCTGAGCCTTAGGTTAATAAAACCGGGTCCGGCTATCGAAACCTCGGTCACCTGCCCCGCCAATTTCTCGCGCAGCGCCGCGGCCAGCGCCTCGCCGACCTCGCGCGGATTCTTGTCGACCTGGCCGGCCAGCTGCAGCGCGACATTCGTAGAGAAGTCGCCGAACTGTTCCTCGGGCCGCGTCAGCTCGACTTTAACATCGGTGCCGAACAATTCCCGGCAGGCTTCAGCGATCCGATGCTCCAACTCTTCCTTCATCGTAACCAGTTTAACAGACTAGGCTGCAACAGCTTCGAGCGCGAGTGGTCGTTCTGGATTTTGTGCCAAAAGCCCCTGGCCATCTAACTTGCTGGCGATGGCATGAAATGCGATCCGGCTCATGAAGGTGCGACGCGCCTCCTTGCTTTGCCTGGCGTTGATAACAACAGTCAGCTCTTCGAGATATTCGCGGGTTGCCTGGTCATATGACAACCTGTTCCTATCCTTCTCCTCTATGAGATGTAGTAATGAACAGGCCGCAAGAAGCAGCCTTTTGGAAACGAAACCATATGCTTCAACTTGGCCTTCCGCTCTGCCGAAGGCAGCAAGGCCGCCAAGCTGGACGGTCTGCGGTTCGTGCTTGCCATTCACATATCTGGTAACAGGATTTTTGGCTTCATCGAGCAAATTCCTGGAAAAATCGGCTATAGTAACCTCGCGCCGTAGGTTCGGCCTACCGGCTAGCGCGGGGGTCAATACGGCCCTATCGGCCCGGATCGTATGATGCAAGTCCCAGAAACCGCCGGTTACAGCCTCTTCGGTTTGAAGAGACAAACCCTTTTGTCTGGAGCTTACAACCAGGTCGGCCGGACTGTTCTTGGACCAGGTCACCGAAGAAAGTACTACTGTCGCCAGCAATTCGCCAGAAGGTAGTTCGAGAGAGTCTTGCGTTTGACTGGGGCGCCGCCATTCAAACGAACTCAGGTTATCGGTAATCGGTTTGAATTCGGCGTCGAAGGGAGCGTTGATTTTGTTTGGCATGGTTTTTGTTTTAATATGCCCGGCACAAGCCGGGGTTTCCAATCTTTACGAGGTTTGCGCTCTTTCTATTATTCCGAGAGCCGACAGGTGGGTCTGAAGCATACTGATTTGTATCTTGCCATGTGCATCCTGTTTTTGTTCTTCGGTCAATCGGGCCACTTCACCGGCCTGGAATCCTGCTCTACGTAAGTGGGCCTGTTCAACGATTGTACCAGGCATTACCCTGATTTCCTCTGGAGAAGGAAACAAGAATAAATTACCCCTCCCCATGAACTCGTCCAAGGTCATAGGAGCATCCCAGGCCTCTACGCCTTCTATTTTTACTTGATTCATAGTCCAGCCTCCCAGGCTTTTGTTTTAAGAATGTAGTGAAATTTTTCACATACCATAACAATTTTAATTATATACCTGCCTGTCAAATAAAAAAGGAAAAAGGAAGGGTTTCTTTTCAGATTTATTTGTTGAGTTCGGCTTTGAGTTTTTCGACCAGGTCCACGGGAGTCGGGTTCAGGCCGTTCAAAAGCGCCAGGTAGAGGCTGGTGAAGTCGCAGAAATTCGATGTCCAGAGGAGTTGCTGAAGCAGGGTTTCGCCCTGCGGCACGATGACCTCGGGCGCCGGGCGCTTGCCCGACAGCAGCTTTTCGCTGACCACGAAGCGTTTCTGGACCCGCGGATGCTCCAGGTTCGAGCGGAATTCGACGACGGCGTACGGTTTCTGCTGCGGCTGTTCGGACCAGCCGATGAACTCGTTGTGGTTGAACTCCGGATAATAATTGACCCAGGCGACGTTCTTGGCGTTCTCGTTGAGGCAGATTTTGAACTTGTTGGCCGCCGGGAACAGCTTCGGGCCGCTGTAAACCACGACCGATTTGCCCATCAGCTCCTGTGCCAACTGCTTGGTCGGGTTCTGGGCGGTCGGGATTTCGGCCCGCCAGCTGGCCAACTGGTCTTTCAGCCAGTCGCCGACGCCTTTCAATTCATCAAGCGAACCGGCTGGCACCAAGCCCTGCGGTTCCAGGATCTGCAGCAGCGCCGCTAAAAAGAAGAACGACGACATGCGCGGCTGGATACCTCCTGGAATCAGGTACAAAGGATGATTCCGCTCTTTGGCGGCCTCCTCGAGCTTGCCGCCGGCCGTCATGACGGCGATTTTGGCACCGCGGCTTTCGGCCTGGCCGAGCGCCTCGAGCGTTTCCTCGGTGTTGCCGGAGTAGCTCGACGAGATGAAAAGCGTGTTCCCGCCCACGTAGGCCGGCAAATCGTAATTGCTGATAACCTCCAAAGGCACCGCCGTGCCGGGCCACGACTTGAGGTAAAGCGCCGGCCAGGCCGAGCCGCCCATGCCGCCGACCACCACATTCGTCACGCCATCGAGCTTGGGCATCTGCACGCCGAAATCGTGCTGCAACTGTTGCCATTGCTTCTCGGCAACCCCTAAGGCATCTTGCGGATCACGCTCATGAATCATTTTCAAATCGTCAAGCATTTCCCCTCCAAACTCCTTGTGCTTTTAATGGCAGATTGTATATAGTATAGCCTAAGAATTGAAACACAGGGGGAGGGCTATGTTCGGTCAAAAAGACGACAACTCAGCCGACCAGGGTGTGCCTGGCGAAGGAACGCCGACCAACGAGGGGCCGGGCGGGCATCCGCCGATTGCCAGCGCGGCGACCGACCCGATGGCTTCTTTAAGTGATAACGCGGCCTGGCAGCATCCGGGTACGCCTTTGGACCAGACCAACGATACACCGGGCGCACCCGAGCCGCCTAAAGAGGTTTTCTCGCCAGCCGGCGGTTTTCCAAGCACGGCCAGTGACCGGATTACACCCGGCGGTGATGCCCCAGCCGACGACGCCCAAGTCACCCAAGCCGCCGACGATTTGGTTACCGGTTCCGATGTTGATAACGGTGATTTGGTCGAAATCAAAGGCAAAGTGCTCAACGAGCTCGCGCCATTGGTCGACCAGCTCGACCAGCCACCCGAAGAAAAGTACCGCACCATCATGATGCTGCTCCAGGCCAGCGACGACCAGCGCCTGGTCGAAAAGGCTTACGAAGCGGCGCACTCCATCGAGGATGAGAAGGTGCGCGCCCAGGCCCTGCTCGACATCGTCAACGAAATCAACTACTTCACGCAGCAGCCCGGCTCCCAGCCCCCAGCCGAAAGTTCTTAGGAAACACTCCCTCTTAGCATTGTCCGAATCTCGTCAGCTTCTATGCCCGTAATTGGATGATCGTCTAGCCCTTCCATTTTGTTGATAAGTTGAGAGGTTCCGGCGGCAATCGAACCTGCAAAAAGGCGCGCTGCTTGTTCTTTAGCAGACAAATTTGCGATTTCTTCATTAGAAGGCATGCCACTATAACCTGGGTTTACATCGCTACGCGTAAAGTCGCCTGGGCTTCGAGATTTATAGGTTGTCATAGGGTCGCTAGCATCCAGTCCCCCACTGAAAATATTGATGAGTACGACGTTCAGCTTTTGTGAAGCTATCCTGCCTACCATACTAACTAACTGACCAGATTGGCCATCCTCAAAACGTAAATCGGCAGTTCTTACTTGGAATGGGCCGAATTCAAGCGGTTCGCTACCTCGTTTTTTTAATATAGATTCAGCTTCGTCCCGCAGCCTTCTGCGTTTATACCTTCTTACAGACTCGGTTTCATGACTAGGGTTATTAACGCTCATGGGTCTAGATATTACTGTATAAAACTACAATAAACAAAAGCAAGAAGCCTGTTACGGATTACATCATGCCACCCATGGCGCCAGCGCCCGGGTCGGATTTCTCTTCTTTAGGTACGTCGACGACCAGCGCGCCCATGGTCATGCTCGTGCCGGCAATGCTGACGGCGTTCTGCAGCGCTTCTTTGGTGACGCGGGTCGGATCTACAATGCCAACGGTTTTCATATCAACTAACTTGGATGGACTGTTGACATCAACGCCCTGCCCCGCTTTGGCTTTGACTTGAGGCAGCCACTCGTCGGCGTTGAGGCCGGCGTTTTCTAGCAAGATGCGGAATGGCTGCTCGAGCGCACGGACCAGCAATTGCTTGCCGGCGGCTACTGAGGTGTCGTCGCTGCTGGAGCTGCTGACAGTACTGACTAAGTTGACGAGCGTGACGCCGCCGCCGGGCACTATGCCTTCGCTCAGCGCGGCCTTCACGGCGTGCACGGCGTCGTCAACGCGGAATTTTTTCTCTTCGATTTCAGTCTCGGTGGCGCCGCCGACTTTGATGACGGCGACTTTGCCGCTGAGCGCGGCGCGCCGCTTCTCGAGATTTTCGCGGTCGTACTCGCTGGTCGCGGCCGCGACCTGGGCGTTAATCTGCTTGATGCGCGCGGTAACTTCTGCCGGCGCGCCGCCCCCCTCGATGATGGTCGTCTCATCCTTGTTGGCGATTACCCGACGAGCCGTGCCGACCACATTCAGGTCGACGTTCTCAAACGTCATGCCGGCCTCTTCACTGATGACTTCAGCACCGGTCAGAATGGCAATGTCAGTCAGGATGTCTTTGCGGCGGTCACCGAACGCCGGCGCCTTGATGGCCAGCGTGTTGAAGACGCCCTTCAAGCGGTTCAGAATCAGCGTGCCGAGCGCCTCACCCTCGACGTCCTCGCAAATCAGCACCAAATCTTTCTTACCGGATTGCGCCAGCTTTTCGAGCAGAGGCAAAAACTCTTGGATGCTCGAAATCTTCTTGTCGGTGATGACGACGGCCGGCTTGTCGTAAACGGCCTCCATGCGGGCGGTGTCGGTCACCATGTACGGGCTGACGAAGCCGCGGTCGAAGGTGAAGCCCTCCACGACTTCGGACTCGAGCTCCAGGCCCTGGCCTTCTTCGACGGTCACGACGCCGTCCTTGCCGACCTTGTCGATGACGTCGGCAATCAGGCTACCGATTTCGGAGTCGCCGGCAGAGATGGTGGCGACTTCGGCCACGCGGGTCTTCTTGCCCTGGATGTCTTCACTTAAGCTGCCGAGCTTTTTGATAACGTCCTGCGCGGCAGCCTCGAGGCCTTTGCGTAGCAGCATCGGGTTGTGACCAGCGGCAATCAGCTTGTTGGCCTCGCTCAGGATGTGGTAGGTCAGCACGGTCACGGTGGTGGTGCCGTCACCAGCCACGTCATTCATCTTAGAGGCGGCCTGTTTGATGAGCTCAGCGCCGACCTTGCGGCCCAGCGTCTCGTCGTCGGCATCTTCCAGGTCAACCCCTTTGGCGACCGTCACACCATCGTGCGACACCGTCGGCGCACCGAACTGTTTGCTGATGACCACGTTGCGCCCCTTCGGCCCCATGGTGGTCTTCACGGCGTTATAAAGGATTTCGGCCCCGGCCAACACGCGGCCCCGGGCATCTGCGTCATAAAAAACTTTCTTTGCCATTTGGTTCCTCCTATTTAACGGTCGCTAAAATGTCTTCTTCTTTGACGAGGATGTACTCGTCGGCGCCGACTTTGACATCGGTCGTGCTGTAAGTCTTATAAACGATGCGGTCGCCATTTTTGACCTGCTTGACGTTTGGGCCGGTGGCCACGACCTTGGCGGTCTTCGGCTTTTCAGCGGCTTTTTCAGGTAAATAAATACCGCTGGCGGTCTTGGTTTCGGCTTCTTCGCCAACTGCTACGACATAGTCGCCCAGCGGCTTGAGTGGGGTACTCA